>JAZSPQ010000005.1:0-137022 GCA_045537485.1 Acutalibacteraceae bacterium
CTAGCGGTAACCTATGATGATAACGGTATCTTCTTGACAGGTAATGCAGTTCTCATTTATGAGGGTGAAGCAGAATATTAAAAAGCTAAAACCTCGTGCCATCGGCACGAGGTCAGACTGTCGATAAAGTCACAAGAGCAACAATGCCTTGTCGACGGAAAATAAAAGACTATAAATTTTAACTGTTCAAATACAAAGAAAAATGGTTGGGACATCGAACCCCAACCATTTTTGGCATTGTTTTGCCCTCTTTTCACCCTCTCGGAGTACCCTCGTACGCCTTCGGGGTGAAGAAAAGGGCATCTTGCAACTTTCTCTACAGCCTGACAGCTTGTAGAAATACTTTTTCGACAAGCAAAAACCTCGTGCCATCGGCACGAGGTTTTAAAATTATTTATTCTACTGATATCAATGGGAGACTTCATTTCTGAATTCGGCAGTAAGGCACTTAATGACTTCTCCGCCGATAATGAGTCCTGCAACCGAAGGAACAAAAGAGACACTTCCGGGTACAGCCTTTCCGTTTTCTCCGATATCGGGGGTTTCAGCTTTAATCGGCTGCTCCTTTGAATATAGCACCTTCAATTTTTTAATGCCCCGTTTTTTTAATTCTGTCCTCATAACACGGGCAAGAGGACAAACGCTTGTTTTATATATGTCTGTTATTTCGAATTGTGTGGGATCTAGCTTATTTCCTGTTCCCATTGAGGAGATAATGGGAATATTCATTTCACAGCATTTTTCTATGATAGCAATTTTTCCCGAAACGGTATCGATAGCGTCAATAACATAATCATATAAAGAAAAATCAAAATTGCCTACAGTTTCAGGTAATATAAAAATGTTGAAGGTATTAACCAGACAAAGCGGATTAATTTCAAGAATTCTGCTCTTCGCAACCTCTGTTTTCATCATTCCTACCGTTTTGGTTGTTGCGATTATCTGCCGGTTTATATTGCTTTGGCTCACACTGTCATTATCTATTAAATCAATTCTGCCAACGCCGCTTCTTGCAAGAGCTTCAACGGCATATCCGCCGACTCCGCCGACTCCGAACACTACGACCTTGGAATTTTTCAGTTTTTCAACAGCAGGGGAGCCTAAAAGCATTTCAGTTCTTTTGAGAAAATCATCCATAGTTATTTCCTTTTCTTAAAATTAAAACCGAAGAATATAAATAAAGTGGCGGGAATTATGCTTAAAATAAAAATAGCGAGCATAAGAGGATTTGCCGTAAAATAAGTGAACATTTTGTTGAATGCTTCAGGCTGAAACATAATAACCGTTCCCGCAATTACCGCAAAAACTGTGCTAACAAGAACAGCTCCTGCTGCCGCATCCTTAGAAATTTTACCAAATTCAGTTTTCTTATCTGAGGCAAGATTAACTGCATTTTCAATAGCAGTATTAAACATCTCGCCTGCAATAACTGTTCCCGAAGCAAGGATTAAAACAGCATACTCCATTCTTGAAATAACAAACCAGTCACCGAAAATTAATATTGGGAACATATATGTAATACAGGTGAGGTGTATACGCATATTTCTTTCGTTGGCAACAACATAGCCAAAGCCTCTGAAGGCGTATATAAAGCTTTTAAATAGTTTAATGTAATGCTCCATTTTATTCTTCCACAGTGTAATAACTGCCGTTTCTTACAAGGCCGAGCTGTGTAAGCACGGCTTCTTCTTTTTCTCTCATTTTAACAAGCTCCATACCGCCGGGCTCGTGATCATAACCAAGAAGATGAAGCATTGAATGTACGGTTAAGAAAGCAATTTCTCTATCCAACGAATGTCCGTAAAGCTCAGCCTGCTTAATAGCATGCTCAATGGAAATTACTATATCTCCGAGCATCTGTGCACCTGTGTCGTTGTTGAGGTCGTAAACGCCGTCAACGCCGAGGGGGAACGAAAGAACATCGGTAGCTCTGTCGATGCTTCTATGCTCAAGATTCAGCTTGTGTATAGCTTCGTCGTCGACAATCGTAACGCTGATTTCCGCAGAGCCCTTGAATTTTTCGTTCACGAGAACAGCGTTACAGCAACGTCTTATAAGCATTCTGACTCCTGTAGGTATCTTAACAGAATTTTGATCATTTGTGATTATTACTTTGATTTTGTCTTTCATTTTTTCTTCTTTACCTCCTCATATTTCTCATATGCCTTGATAATATCCTGAACAAGCTTATGTCTTACAACGTCTTTTTCAGAAAACTTCACTGTCTGAATATCATCGAGATTTTTAAGAATCTTTATTACCTCAACCAAGCCTGATTTTTTACCGTCAGGAAGATCGATTTGAGTAATATCACCGGTAACAACAATTTTAGAGCCGAAGCCCAATCGGGTGAGAAACATTTTCATTTGTTCGGGAGTTGTGTTTTGCGCCTCATCGAGGATAATAAAGCTGTCGTCGAGAGTACGACCTCTCATATATGCAAGGGGAGCAACCTCTATGTTACCTCGTTCCTGATATTTCTGGAAGTTTTCAGCTCCGAGCATATCAAAAAGAGCATCGTAAAGCGGTCTCAGATAGGGGTCAACCTTTTGCTGAAGATCGCCGGGTAAAAATCCGAGCTTTTCACCTGCTTCCACTGCAGGTCTTGTAAGTATGATTCGGTTTATTTCTTTAGCCCTGAAAGCACTTACAGCCATAGCAACTGCAAGATAAGTTTTACCCGTACCTGCAGGTCCCACACCTATTACGACGGTATTGTTTTTAATTGCTTCAATATATTTCTTCTGACCGAGTGTTTTAGCTTTGATAGGCTTACCCTTAGCACTGATGCAAACGCAGTCTGAACCGATTGAAGTCAGTTTGTCATCGTTTCCGTCTTTGACGAGGCTGATAACGTAACGGATATTCTGTTCTGTTATATTTTCGCCCTTATTGATTATATGAAGCAGATGTTTTATAGCTCTTTTCGCCTTGTCAATCTGTTCTTCATCACCTAAGACCTTCATTTCACTGCCTCTGACGATTATATTAACTGCAAATTCTTTTTCAATAAGCTTAACATTTTCATCAAAGGAGCCAAACAAGCTGACTGCCTGTTCCATACGCTCAATATTTATAAGTTGTTCTGCCAAGAATTAAGCACCTCGATTTATACTTTAAAAGATATAATATACATAATTTTTCATAATATTCTGCTAAATTTTAGCACATTTTTTTAAAAAAGTGAATACTTTAAGCGAAAAAAACATAAGAAATCAATAAAATTATTCATTGTCAATATAAATCAGACTTTTAGTGCCCATAAAATCAATACAACTTAAGTCGCTGTCTATTATGAAACCGTCGCCGTTTTTTGTGACTGTTGTTTTAAAATCCAGTATATTGGTGTTTCTGAAGTTATGATAGTAATCTTTTACATAGCTGTCCAGTGCCCGCAATAAGGCGCTGTTTTCATCTTTGGAATATTCGGTTTCCGTATCCGTGATTACGGTCACGCCGAAGGGTAGAGACGTATTGTTGAGTGTCATATACTTGTCATATTGTAAGGAATTGTTATCGTTTGGGTTCAGTTTAAAATACAGCGGAATGGAAACACCTAAAAAATTGAGCCTAAATCTGTTCTTTTGTTTTGAAAAGCTAAGAAAATCATTAAAATCAGATTTATATGTTTTTGAAAAATTAACACTGTGAAGAGCAGTTATTTTTCCTCTTGCTTCAAGATAGTCTGCGGAAAGGTCTCGGTTTTGTATAACTCCGCTTATCAGCAGATCGCCTTTTTTGACGGCACTGCCTACCTTTACTTCCTGATCTCCGTTGAAGATTTCGGCGCTCAGGACAGTGCCTTCAAAATCCGCTATTATATTGCACGGGTCGCCGAAGGTTGTATCCTCGTGCTCGTCAACATAGTCTCTAACCTCGATAACGGCTTTGCTGCCTTTGATGTTTACCGACATCCACATGAGCCTTCCGTTGAAATAATTTACACCGTTGCGACTAAGGGCTGTTTCGTCTAATGTTGGTGAGAAGGCTCCTATACGCAGACCGTACTGCTCAAGCACATTAAGTATTTGTTCGTGGCTTACGGTTTCTGTTCCGATAACTTCAGTGTACCAGACAAACTGATTCATAACAAAAATATAAGCGAAAAAGAATATAATTCCCAAAATTAGAAGAGATCTGTTCTTATGTTGCTTCAGGTAGAAAGGGAGTCCGATTTTTTGAGTAACTCTGAGCTTTACACCGCTTTTTCTTGCAATACTTCTGAGTCTTTTAAAGTTTTTTGCGAGCACATACCCTTCGACCTTTTTGATTTGCGGCTCGAAGCTCCATATGTGAATATTATTTGTTGCACTGAGATTTATAAACCTTTCAATAAAGCCACCTTCAACGGTAATTTTTACATATCCTCTCAAAAAACGCAGTATATTTATAAGGTTCATAGGCTATCCCTTCTAACAGTTAGAAAACTCAATATTCATAATGACACCTCTGATTATAACTTCCTCTATAGTGAGAGCTATCATATTCAGATCAGTACCTTTTACGGTCAGAATCAGGTGTCCGCAGTTAAGTTTAATGAGATTCTGCGTGTACTCTATAACACCTCTTGTTCCGCATATTGTAGCTTCTCTGTTTGAAATTATGCTTATGTCAGGAATTTCAAAGACCGCCGATGAAAAATCGGAAAAATTAGTTTTTTTATCTTTTACTCTCTTAGCCAAATAAATCACAACTTTCATTATTTTTTGCATTTTTACTGATATAAAATAATATGCAACTGCTTGATTGAATATAATTGAAGGGGAGTGATACGATGGAAAGAGCAGATAATAAAAATATATTTCCGAAACTGATTACGGTACTTTATATAGTAACTGTCGGGCTTATTTTTACAATATGCTTTATGCTCTTGCGATTTCCTGACAGCGCAGGAAGGGGAGTGACCAACGGTATTGAACTGTGTGTATACACTCTCATTCCTTCTATGTTTCCCTTTATGTTTCTCTCAACATTTTTGATAGGTACAGGTCTGCTTGAAAGAACCGGCAGGTTGTTTTCACTGCTAACCGAGCGGATTTTCAAATTGCCCGGAGTATGTGCACCTGTTATCTTGCTTTCAATGATAGGCGGTCTGCCGTTAGGTGGAAAAATGACTGAGGACTTATATTCAAAAGGTTTAATAACGCAGATTCAGGGGCAACGAATGCTGTTTTTCTGCATAAATCCGGGACCTGCTTTTATAATTACAAGTGTTGGATATTATATGCTTGGTTCAAAGACGTTGGGAATAATTATTTATGTTTCTTTAGTTTTATCATCACTGATTTTAGGTATACTTTCATCTTTTGTCTGGTCTGACGGAATCATGATAAAAACAAAAACAGCCAAGAAATTTAAGCCTGATTTTCAGGGTGCTGTCGTTAGTTCCGTTTCACAGAGCGGACACAGTATGCTCATAATCTGTGCGTGGGTAATTCTGTTTTCGTGCCTTAATGAGCTTATCGGAATTTTATCTGTTTCAGATAATACAAAGAATTTTTTATTTGCCGTTTTTGAGATAACAAACGGATGCAAAATATGCTCTGAGTTTTATCCGGTGCCGCTCATTGCTGGAATAATCGGTTTTAGCGGTTTATGCGCACATATGCAGGTTATGCCTGCGGTTTTTAAGGTTAAGCTGGAGCTGAAATATTTTATATCCGCGAGAATACTGAATGCAGGTCTGAGTGTTCTGATTACAATGCTTCTTATGGAGCTTTTTCCTGTATCGGTGCAGACTGTCAGTCTCGGATCTATACCGAAAGAGGCCGGAACGGAGCTGTCATTGCCCATATGTGTTGGAGTTATGATAATGTGTATTTTATTGTTGTTAGGGGATAATTACAGAATTAAAAAATACGACAAAAAAGTCAGATAAAAGATTTTAAAAAATATAGAAATATTTTTTTGTCAAAAGTATTGACTTTTCGAGCTGTTGTGATATAATATCAAAGTCGTCAAAACAATATCCGGGTGTGGCGCAGCTTGGTAGCGCGCTTGACTGGGGGTCAAGAGGCCGCAGGTTCAAGTCCTGTCACTCGGACCAGTTGAAAAAAGAACTGCTTGAAAGAGTAGTTCTTTTTTTTGTTGAAATTTTTGTTAGGAAGTATTAAAATATAGGATAATTGTAATTTTGGAGATGAGAAAATGGCAAAACATGAATTTGGTATTATGCAGACCGCACCTAAAAAGGTGTGCGATATGATGAATACGAACTGGAAAAATATAGTTGTATTTCTGTTGATGATGTTTATTTAGAAGATATTGTTACAAATTTTAATAACATTGACTTCTATTGGCATACACTTGATATGCCGGGTAAAGGAATTGCATATTGCGGAGTAACTCTTCTTCCGCCCACATCAATGCAATTTTTAATTTCTGCTATTGAAAACATTTGTGAATTATCTGAACTTAAAGAGCTTCTACAAAAAGCTTACAGTGAAAATAAGTGGATAATACATTTTGGATTATAAGCTTCTGCTCTCGCATTTTTGTGAGCAATTATTAGAGTTTGCAAAGAAATCTTTTATATTTACTTGTTAAGGAAAATGTGATATATTTATTATAACAACAATTAATTAAGAGGTGAAGCATACCCGATGAAAAGAAAAATTGACGGAACTTTTTTTGAGTTCAGACATCATAATACTGCCGAAGGCAAATATTGGAATCCTGCGCTTGAAGCTTTTAAAGCTGAGGATTGGCGACGTAAGGTCATCGAAATTTCAGAGCTCGGCATGGAGTACATAGTGGTTATGGCGACGGCTCTTAATGACAGGTGTTATTTTAAATCTTCGGTGTTTCCTTTTGCAGATATTCCTTGCAGTGATCCGATTGAAGAGCTGCTCAGCCAGGCAGATGAATGTGGAGTGAAGGTGTTTCTCGGCAATGGTTTTTATGGTGATTGGACGAAGGCGCATCGAAATATTACAAGCCGTGAAGTAATAGACCGATCTTTCAGAGCCATGGATGAGTTGACAGCACTGTATGCACATCATAAGAGCTTTTACGGTTGGTATTTTCCGGATGAAGCCTGCATAATTCTGAACTTTTCAAAGGATTTTATGAAGTATGTAAATCTTTGTTCTGCACGTTGCGCTGAAATAACGCCGGGCAAAAAGACACTTATAGCACCCTATGGCACGAATCTTACGCTTACAAATGAACGTTATGTCAGAAGCCTTACTGAGTTAGATGTTGATTATATTGCGTATCAGGACGAAATCGGTGTTAAGAAAACCAAGGTTGCCAGAAGCGAAAAACTGTTTGAAAAGCTAAGAATAGCCCATGATAAGGCCGGTCGTTCCGAGCTTTGGGCAGATATTGAACTCTTTGATTTTGAGGGTATGGTTTATAAAAGCGCACTGATTCCGGCAAAAATTGAGCGTATAAGCCGTCAGATTGAAAATGTGGCACCTTATTGCGATAAAATCATCAGTTATCAATATTTGGGTATAATGAATCCTTCGGATTCACTCTCTTTTGCAGGTCATCCCGATTCGGCAAAGCTTTATGAGGATTATAAAAAATATATAAGTGGGTTTTAATGATTAGCGACTTTGCCGAAAATGCTTTTTATATATTTTTTTCTTCATAAGTCTAATTACATTCCTCTTTCCCTTGACAAAGTCTGACTTATTTGATAGAATAATCGGGTCTGATATTCGGGGAGAGTTGTCCGAGTGGTCGAAGGTGCAGCACTCGAAATGCTGTGTGGGGAAACTCACCTAGGGTTCGAATCCCTAACTCTCCGCCATGAAAACACCCTGATTGTGATACAATCAGGGTGTTTTCAATGATACCTGTTCCTGTCGAAACGGGTTGCATATCTTTTTACACAAGAAAGGAATATACACATGGCTTATTTATTTGTACACTTTAAAGAAAAGCTTACTCCTGACGGTGAGCAGGTTTATTTTTCAGTCAGTAAAGACGGATTTAACTGGGAAATGCTTAACTCAGGCGAGCCGATACTTCAAAGCAATATGAGCATGAAGGGTTGCCGCGATATTGAAATTGTGAGACTGAAGCAGGGCGGATTTGTTATTCTCACAACTGATGAATGCATTGCTTACCGTTACGATGAGAACTACAATATTGATTGGAAAGTAGTTAACCGCACCGGCAGTCACGGCCTTTGTATGTGGAAAAGTGATGATCTTATCAATTTCTCAGAGCAGCAGATTCTCTCTATAGGCAGAGACGATTTCGGTTGTACGTGGGCTCCGGAAGTGTTTTATGATGAACTTGAAGACGAATATCTTATTCATTGGGGTTCGACGGTGGCTCAGGATGATTACAGTCATATGTCTATATATTACTCAACCACCAAGGATTTTGAGACGTTTTCAAAGCCCAGACTCTTCTTTACAAAGAAAAATGAAATACTTGACACTCACATTGTTAAATTTGATGATACGTACCATATGTTTTATAAGAATGCACATGATCCGAGTATGAATATGCACGCTTCGTCAAAGCATCTGTACGGCCCCTATATTCACGATGAGGAATTTGAGCAACTTATGTCTGAAGTCGAAAAATGCGGCAGTTATGAAGCTGCAACAACCTATGTGCTCCCTGACGGCAGATGGTGTCTGATGCTTGACTTCTTCGGCTGTGAAAAGCCTAAGATGGGATACGTACCTTTTATAAGCGAGGCTCCGGGCAATACAAACTTTAAAATGTGTAAAGAGGAATTCAGCTTTCCATATGGTTTCAAGCATGGTAAAGTGCTCGAAATAAGTGATGAGGAATACAATATGCTTAAGGATCATTATATTAATAAATAAGGCAAAATAAAAAATAACAGGTATTATTATGAGTGATTTACAGCTCATAAATACCTGTTTGTTTTTTTAAATAACCCGCCGTGCCGGAAGTGTTGTGTATAACCTGCTCTAAGGCAGGGTGGTGATTGCGAGTCAGGTTCACGCTCCCTTCGTCCGCAAAGCGGGAGGTCTGCAATCCGCTGACAAAGACTCTCTCCATTTAATAACTTGTTGGGTTATAACGAACACTAAAGTCGAACACAGCAGGCTGATTTCGGATTATTCGGTTATTGAATCCTCTGCTTCGTATTTTTCGATAAGTCTGTCTTCAAAGATGTTGCCGATTTCATTGAATTCTTTTTCGTCTTCAATCTGAACAAGGTAGGTTTCGCCATTTTCTTCTATGACCTTTAAAATGAGCACGTCACCGTCATCGTCAAGAATTTCAACCTCATCGTCATAAACGGGGATAAGAGCAACATATCTGTTGCCGTTTTCCATTTCGATTCTGTCAAGCTCTTCAAAAAGATGTTCAACACCGTCATCGTCAACAACGCTGACAATATCCATATCCATATTTAATTCTTCACTCATAAATATAAATTTTGTCCAAACGGACTTCCTTTCTGTTTCTTAACTATATTGTAATATTTTATAATTCACTTGTCAATAAAAGTTTAAAAATTATAATCAGAAAATTATTGAAAATAAGTTGTCATTTGACAATATATTGTGTTATAATACACATTGAATTGGAATATTTAGATTCTACAGTAACTATTATTATATATTTTTGAGCAATTATTCAGTGAAGAAAGGAGATTTATATGTCAAATTCATTGAACCCTGTTTTCGGACAGTGGTACACCGATAAACAAATAGGAAACGGAACTGACGGCAAGGTTTTTTCTATATATAAAGAAAATTATAACGGTGAGAGGGAATATTCGATTTTAAAGATTATACGCCTGGGCGAAAACAGAAATGAAAGAAAGCTTTTTACTTCTGAAGGCACCGCCTCCGCCAACGAAGAGGAGCATTATGACAAGATAATAAAAAAGATTACCGATAATATTGAGACAGTTAAAAAATCCAATGCCTCAAAGCATATTATTAAGTATGAAGATATTGAATTAAGGCGGGCAAGTGACGGTAAGGGCAGACTGATCCTTATCAGACTTGAAAACGCAAAATCCCTTGCTGAAGTAACTAAGGATTTATCCTTCACTCTGGAGGAAGTACTCAGACTCGGTATAAATGTATGCTCGGCACTCGTTAAATGTCGCTCCTTCGGCTATATTTATCCTAATCTCAAGCCTGAAAACGTCCTCTTTACCCAGGAGGGCAGATGCAAACTCGGCGATTTCGGTACCTTCAGCTGTCTTGAACCTTCAAAGACATCGATTTCTTATAAGCGTACTCAGTATTTTATGGCTCCCGAGTTTATAAAAAGCGGTAATATTAACTGTACGGCTGACACCTATTCCTTGGGTCTTATACTTTATATGCTCACTAACAGAAACCGTTTGCCTTTTACTGAGCCGTATCCTCAGAAAGTGACGATTAACTCACTTAATGAAGCAACAAAAATGCGTATTTCAGCCAAAGAATTCGAAAAGCCGCAGTTTGCCAGTGATGAGCTCTGGTCGATTATTAAAAAGGCCTGTAATTTCAATCCCAATAAGCGGTATTTTTCACCTGATCAGATGCTTTCCGACTTAAAAAACGCTCTTGAAAACAAACCGTTTGAAGAGCCTAAATTTGAAGAAGTGTATTCTAAAAGCATCAGCTTAACCGATGGTGAGGAAGATATTATTATTCCTGAGATTGAAACAAGCAACAGGTCGATTGAAGAAACCACACCGGTGATTTCAATAAAAGAAGAAATACAGATACCGGATGTTGACCCTGTGTACAAAAAGAGAAAAAATGCACCCGCTAAAAGAAGAACTGTTAAGCCTGAAAAAATACCCGAAATCAAAGTAACAACAATCAATAAAAAACCGTCCGCCAAAAAGCTTATCGTGACAGCTGTTATTGCGGTTATTATGATTTTGCTGTTAATATTATCTTTTGTTCTCCACAACGGCGCAAAATCTGATGAAAACATAACGGCACACATCTATAGCTTTTGTGCCGACTATATTATAAACGGAGGTGCTGTAATCTATGGCGGCTGACATGGTTAAAACGATTATGAGAGCTGAAGCTCAGGCTCGCGAAATGGAAAGCTTAGCTAAAAAAACTGTTGAAAAGATGATTGCCGATGCAAAAATTCAAGCTGAAATAATTATCAAGTCTTCAGCAGAGCAAGCTGAAAACCAGGCTAATATTATACTCAGTGATGCAGAGTATTCAGCATCAGGTATAATTAAGCAAGCTGAAAAGCTTGCGGAGCTCAGAGAGAAAAAATCAATTTCTGACACTGAAAAACAGTACGAACAGGCGATTAAGCTTGTTCTTGAAGAGATTGTTAAATGAATAGTACAAACACAGATAAGCAAAGGAGGTGCTGATTTTTGGCAAAAGTAAAACTCCTCCGCTTCGAGATAGTGTCTCTTATAAGCGAAAGCAAGAGGCTGATGGATTATATCCAGAAGCTTGGAATTGCTGATATAGAAAACATCGAAGATGAAGAGTTAATTAAATGCGATACCTCAGCTGCGGCAGAGCAATACAGAAAAAAATATGATTTAGCTCAAAAGGCAATCAGTATCCTTGAAAATAACTGTGGCCTTAAAAGATCTATGCTTGAATCCTTTACCGATTTCAAGCAGATTGAATACAGTGAATACCGTGTTATGGCAGATAAGGCTGATGCCACAGAAGCTCTTTGTAAAGACATAGTTGAACTCAATTCAAAAGTAGAAGACACAGAGCGAAGGATTAACGAAGAAAAGCGTTTGATTGATTTTTACTCGCCTTGGGATGCTTTGGATATACCAATGGCATCTAAACGCACGATGACAACAAATATTTACGTCGGCACACTTGGCGGCTTTTATAATTCCGATCAAATTATTAAAATTATAAATGACCTTGATCCCGATTTAAATGAGATAGCCGTTGAGGTTATAAGCAGTGAAAAACTGCAAACCTGTGTTGTTGTTATTGCTCACCAATCGGTCAGTGGACGCACTGAAAATGCCCTCAGGCAAATGGGTTTTGTTGTGTCTGAGAAACCCGCACAAGCGCTTCCGTCAAAGGCAATGCAAAATGTCAAGGTCTCTGTTTCCGAGATGGAAGAAGAGATAGTTAAGCTCAAAGCGTCAATAAAGGGATTTGCCGATAATTACGATGATTTCAGATTTTTGAGCGACTACGCATCTGCTCAGGCAGAAAAGTATGTCACTTTTGATAATACGGCTCAGACCGAAAAGACTTTTGTTATCCGTGGCTATTTGCCTGAGGTGATGAGCGAAGAGACTAAGTTTGAAATCGAAAATAAGTTTATTTGTCAGATGGACTTAAGTGAGCCTGACTATGAAAATGCCGATGTGCCGGTGCTTATCAAAAACGGCTCCTTTGCAGGCGGTGTTGAAAGCATTACCAATATGTACTCCTCACCATCAAATAAAGATATAGACCCGAATCCGATAATGGCATTTTTCTATTACGTATTCTTTGGTTTTATGCTCTCGGATGCCGGATACGGGGTACTGATGCTTATCTTTTCACTTTTCGCAAAGAAGAAGGTCAAAGTGACAGGAAGCAATCTTAAATTTGTCAATATGGTCTTTTATTGCGGAATTTCAACAGTTTTCTGGGGCACGATGTTCGGCGGCTGGTTCGGCGATCTGATACCCACGGTTTGCACAAATTTTCTCGGTTATGATACAGGTCCGAATCTTGCGGTATGGATGGATCCTGTCAGCAACAGTATGACACTTCTTCTGTTCTGTCTCGGATTCGGCATAATACAGCTTTTCGCAGGCGTTCTCATAAACGGCTACTTGCTTTTGAAAAAGAAAGAGTATGTTGGTGCTGTATGTGACACGGTGCCGGTTATGGTTTTTGTTATGGGCTTTGCAATACTTGGCGGAAGCCTCATAGCAGAGATTCCCCAATGGATATTACCGTGGGGTACAAGACTTCTGGCTGTTGGTGCAGTTCTCATAATTCTGACTGCAGGCAGAAATTCAAAAAATATTATCGGCAAGCTGGGCGGTGGTCTGTATGCCCTTTATAATGTAACCACCGGATATGTGGGAGATATTCTTTCATATTCAAGACTTCTTGCTTTGAGTCTTGTGACGGGCGTTGTTGCCAATGCGGTCAATCTGCTTTCAACTATGCCGGGAAATATAATTGCGTTCGCTGTTATATTTGTTATCGGTCACACAATTAACTTTGCTATAAATATTATCGGTACCTATGTTCACACAAACAGGTTACAATATGTTGAATTCTTCTCTAAGTTCTATGAAGGCTCAGGAAGATGTTTTACACCGTTTAAAATTAACTCAAAATATTTCATTGTTAAGGAGGAAAAAAAGTATGATTAGTTACGGTTTATTTTTTGCTATTCTGGGTGCAGCTCTCGCTGTCGGTCTCTCGGGTATCGGTTCAGCCAGAGGTGTAGGTCTTGCAGGCGAGGCTGCAGCAGGTCTTCTTACTGAAAAGCCCGATATGTTCGGTAAGGTTCTTACTCTTCAGATTTTGCCCGGTACTCAGGGCCTCTACGGCTTTATTGTATCACTTCTTATTTTTAACAAAATCGGTCTTTTCAGCGGTGAATTGGTTAATGTTTCGTT
Organism: Acutalibacteraceae bacterium; assembly: GCA_045537485.1. Lineage (GTDB taxonomy): Bacteria > Bacillota > Clostridia > Oscillospirales > Acutalibacteraceae > UBA6857. The sequence goes on from JAZSPQ010000005.1 coordinate 13,529, forward strand.
ACAACAGGGTCTCGCACTTTTTGCCGCTTGTATGCCTATTGCTATTACAGGATGCTTTTCAGCTATTTATCAGGGACGTGTTGCTGCTTCAGGCGTTTCTCTTATTGCCAAGCAGCCGACAATGCTGGGAAAGAGCATGACACTTTCATCAATCGTTGAGCTTTATGCAATTCTTACGCTTCTCGTTTCCTTCCTCGCAGTATTTAACATTTCCGTCGGTTAACATCATAATGACGAAATTCACCGTTTTACGGTAAAAAAGGAGATGAAGCTATGACGGGACTTGAGAAAATCACCGAAAAGATTTTAACGGATTCACAGCATAACTGTGAAAAAATCCTTGAAGACGGTGCTTTGCAGGTAAAAGAAATTCTTTCTCAGGCAAAAATACAGGCTAATGAGCTTGCACAGTCCAAACTTGATGCCGCCGAGCAGGAGGCAAACAAAAAGAATGCTATAGCCAAAAGCAGTGCCGAATCTATCACAAGAAACAGATATCTTGAAATAAGAAATGCCATTCTTAACGATGTGATTTCCGCTGCATATGAAACAATAGAAAGACTTTCAGACGAAGAATATTTCGAGCTTATAAAGAAGCTGTGCTATAAAAATATACAGACAGGTGAATGTGTTATGTATATGTGCGGCTCAGATTTATTCAGGCTGCCTGACGGCTTTGAGGATGAAATTAATTCCGTAGTGTTTGAAAAAGCGGCCGTTCAGGTATCGGCGACGCCTGTTGATATTGAAAACGGATTTATTTTGAAGTATGACGGATTTGAGGTTAACTGCACCTTGAGGGCCGTGTTTGATGAATCAATGGATAATCTTAAATATACTCTCAGCAGAGTATTGTTTAACTGATTCGGAGGGGCGGATATGAGAGATACAGATTATGCTTTCTGTGTTGCCAGAATCAGAGCTAATGAAAACAATATGCTTTCATCGGGTTTTATAGATAAGCTTATCGAGGCTGATGATTATATTCAGACTGTTTCGCTTTTGAACGAAGTCGGTTGGATTGAAACTGATGGAGAAATATCAGACTTTATTAAGACTCAGAATGAAAAGCTTTGGACTCTTCTTTATGAGAGTGTGCCTGATAAAAATGAGCTGAAAAGGCTGTGCGTGTTAAACGACTTTTTTAATATTAAGGTTGCAGTCAAATGTCTGTTTACAGGCGAAAGTGCAGATAAGTATTTTGTAAAGCCCACATCACTGGATTTATACGAGCTGACAAAATCTGTAAACAGCCGTAATTTTACGGTTTTCCACGAAAATCTTATGGGCAAAGCCGCAAAAGAAGCTTATGAAATTGCTTGTAAGACAGAAAACGGTCAGAATGCGGAGATTATTATTGATTTTGCCGCCATAGATATGCTGTTGGATTATGCGAAAAAATATAAAAACAGTGTTTTTTCGGAAATATGTGCTTTTACAGCCGATTCATCTAACATAAAAACTGCTTTCAGATGTGCACACACTAAAAAGAATGCGGATTTTGTAAAATCAGCTGTTTCAGCCTGCTACGGAATAGACAGAGACAGTCTTATAAGCTCGGCACTTGCGGGGGTTGATGCGCTACAGGAATATCTGTCGAAAACAGGGTATTCTCAGGGCGCTGAGTTATATCTTGACAGTCCGGTTCTTTATGAAAAATGGTGTGACGACAGGATTATTGAAATAGCTAAAAAATCAAAGTTTAAAGCTTTCGGTTTTGATCCTGTATGTGCATATTATTATGCAAAAATCAATGAAATAAAAAACGTGAGAATAATTCTTTCAGCTAAGCAATCCGGCGTTTCAAAAGAATTAATAAAAGAAAGGGTGAGAGCTTCTTATGTATAAAATTGCTGCTATGGGCGACCGTGACAGTGTATCGGGTTTTGCCTGTATCGGACTGGATGTTTTTTATATTACCGAAAGCACCGTCGGCGCAAAAAAACTTAAGGAGCTTGCACTTGACAATTATGCAGTTATTTATATGACCGAGGCTCTTGCAAAGGAGCTTAGCGATGAAATAGAAAAATATAAGGACAATATCACTCCTGCAATCATTCTGATTCCCGGTGTATCAGGAAATACAGGAGAGGGTATGTCGTCGGTGGCAAGGAGTGTTGAGCGCGCAGTGGGCTCACAGCTTCTTGACTAAAATTGCCATTCATCAATATGTTTGGAGAAAAGGTGATATGATGAACGAGGGAATAATTACTAAAATTTCAGGTCCGCTTGTTGTTGCATCGGATATGAAAGAAGCAAATATGTTTGACGTTGTTAAGGTGAGTGATCAGCACCTTATCGGCGAAATTATCGAAATGCACGGCGACCGTGCCTCAATTCAGGTTTATGAAGAAACATCAGGCTTAAAAACCGGTGAAAAGGTTATTTCAACCGGTGAGCCTCTGAGCGTTGAGCTTGGTCCCGGTCTTATAGGAAGCATTTTTGACGGTATTCAGAGACCTCTTGTTGAAATAATGAAGAAGTGCGGAAACAACCTCACCAAAGGTGTCGAAGTGCCGTCACTCAACAGAGAGAAGCTTTGGGTTTTCGAACCCTGTGTCTCTGAGGGTGCAAGAGTTTCACCCGGTGATATTATCGGTACCATTCAGGAAACAGATGTTGTTTCTCATAAAATTATGATTCCGCCGAATTTGAGCGGTATCATTAAGGAAATCACCGGCGGCACCTGTACGGTTGAGGATGTTGTTGCTATCATACTCGATGAGCACGGACAAGAACACGGCGTCGGTGTTATGCAGAGATGGCCTGTCCGCAAAGGCAGACCGTATAAGCAAAAACTTTCACCCGATATGCCCCTTATTACGGGACAGCGAGTGGTTGACTCACTTTTCCCGATTGCAAAGGGCGGTGTTGCAGCTATTCCCGGTCCTTTCGGAAGCGGAAAGACTGTTACGCAGCATCAGCTTGCAAAATGGGCAGATGCAGATATAGTGGTTTATATCGGTTGCGGTGAGCGTGGCAACGAAATGACAGATGTTCTTAACGAATTTCCTGAGCTTATTGATCCCCACACGGGAAAATCGCTTATGGAAAGAACGGTTCTTATTGCCAACACATCCGATATGCCCGTTGCAGCCCGTGAAGCATCAATTTATACAGGTATAACTATAGCTGAATACTTCAGAGATATGGGATATAACGTGGCTCTTATGGCGGATTCTACATCACGTTGGGCAGAGGCTCTGCGTGAAATGTCGGGCAGACTTGAAGAAATGCCCGGTGAAGAGGGTTATCCTGCATATCTTGGAAGCCGACTTGCTCAGTTTTATGAAAGAGCGGGAAGAGTTGTTTCCCTCGGCAAGGATTCAAGAGAAGGTACACTTTCCGTAATCGGTGCGGTTTCACCGGCAGGCGGTGATATTTCTGAGCCTGTAAGTCAGGCAACACTTCGTATTGTAAAGGTGTTCTGGGGTCTTGATTCCGCGCTTGCATATAAGCGCCATTTCCCGGCTATCAACTGGCTGACGAGCTATTCATTGTATGCTAATTCGCTCGGAAAGTGGTTCAATGAGAATGTGGCTGCTGACTGGATGCAGCTTCGCGGTCAGATTATGCGCCTTCTTTCCGAAGAGGCTGAGCTTGATGAGATGGTTAAGCTTGTAGGCATGGATGCTCTTTCGCCGGCAGACAGGCTTAAAATGGAGGCCGCTCGCTCAATAAGAGAGGACTTTCTTCATCAGCTTGCATTTCACGATGTGGACACATACACTTCAGCTAAAAAGCAGCTTCTTATGATGCGTCTTGTTTGTAATTTCTATAATGAAGCCAGCGATGCATTAAAGAGCGGTGCGGATATAAACGATATAGTAAAAATGACTGTCAGAGAGAGCATTGGCAGGTTTAAATATATTCCCGAAGAGGAAACAGATGAAGCTTTTGAGCGTATTTCAACTGATTTAACGGGTCAATTAAAAGATTGCGGTAAAGGAGAGGATGACTGATGCCAAAAGAATACAGAACGATCAGCGAAGTTGCAGGTCCTCTTATGCTTGTTAAGGGTGTTGACAATGTTGCTTATAATGAACTCGGTGAAATTGAGCTTAAGAACGGTGAAAAAAGACGCTGCCGAGTCCTTGAGGTTAACGGCACCGATGTTCTTGTGCAGCTGTTTGAATCCTCGGCAGGTATTAACCTTTCGGACAGCAAGGTTAAATTTCTCGGAAGACAGATGGAGTTAGGTGTATCAGAGGATATGCTTGGCAGAGTTTTCGACGGTCTTGGCAGACCTGTTGATGGTGGCGCGTCCATCATTCCTGAGAAGAGACTTGATGTTAACGGTACACCAATGAACCCTGCAGCAAGACGCTATCCTCAGGAGTTTATTCAGACGGGAGTATCGGCTATTGACGGTCTGAATACACTTGTAAGAGGTCAGAAGTTGCCTATTTTCTCAGCTTCGGGTCTTCCTCACGCTGAACTTGCGGCTCAGATTGCAAGACAGGCAAAAGTAAGAGGCACTGAAGAAAGCTTTGCGGTTGTTTTTGCCGCTATGGGTATCACATTTGAAGAATCAGACTATTTTGTTAAGTCCTTCAAGGAAACAGGTGCTATTGACAGAACCGTAATGTTTTCAAATCTTGCAAACGATCCTGCTATTGAAAGAATTGCCACACCGAAAATGGCTATGACCGCCGCTGAATATCTCGCCTTCGATAAGGGTATGCACGTTCTTGTAATTATGACCGATATTACAAACTACGCTGATGCTTTGCGAGAGGTTTCAGCTGCAAGAAAAGAAGTTCCCGGAAGAAGAGGTTATCCCGGTTATATGTATACTGATCTTGCCTCTATTTATGAAAGAGCGGGCAGACAGGAGGGTAAAATCGGTTCGATTACCCTTATACCTATCCTTTCCATGCCTGAAGATGATAAAACGCATCCTATACCTGACCTCACAGGCTATATAACCGAGGGGCAGATCATTCTTTCAAGAGATTTACACCGCAGGGGAGTCGTTCCGCCTATTGATGTTTTGCCGTCACTTTCACGACTTAAGGATAAAGGCATCGGTGAAGGTAAAACACGAGCTGACCACTCAAATACTATGAATCAGCTATTCTCCGCCTATGCAAGAGGTAAGGATTGCAAAGAGCTTATGGTGATTCTCGGTGAAGCAGCGCTTACCGATATTGACAAGCTTTATGCTCAGTTTGCGGAAGCTTTTGAGGAAGAATACGTTTCGCAGGGTAATGAGACTGACAGAAGTATAGAAGAAACTCTTGACATCGGTTGGAAGCTTCTTTCCATACTTCCGAGAAGTGAGCTAAAACGTATTTCAGACAAATTCCTTGATGAATACTACATTGAAAAGTAGGTGATACTTTGGCAGTTTTAAACGTAAATCCCACCCGTATGGAGTTAACCGATTTAAAAAGAAAACTGGTGACTGCCAGAAGAGGTCACAAGCTGTTAAAAGATAAAAGAGATGAGCTTATGAGACAGTTTCTTGAACTTGTTCGAGAGAATAAGCAGCTTCGTTTAAAGGTTGAAGACGGTATAAAGAGAGCAAATATGCATATGTCTCTTGCTTGCAGCTCTATGAGTGATGAGAGCTTAGCGGTTTCTTTGATGATGCCTTCACAAAGCATGAGTCTTGAGCTTGAAGAAAAAAATATTATGAGCGTCAATGTTCCGAAATATAAAGAGGTGACTAAAACTGCTCAGAAGGAAAGCGTTTATTCATACGGCTTTGCCTTTACGCCAAGCGATCTTGACGATGCTGTGAAGGCTCTGTCTGATATTATGCCTGATATGCTCAGACTCGCTGAGGTTGAAAAGACCTGTCAGCTTTTATCTGCTGAAATTGAGAAAACAAGGCGCAGAGCTAATGCACTTGAGCATGTTATGATACCGAATTATGTTGATACCATCAGGTATATAACTATGAAGCTTGATGAAAACGACAGAAGCACAACTACCCGCCTTATGAAAATTAAGGATATGATGCTTGAAAACTCACATAATTATGCATAAAGTTAAGGAGTGTCGTTTCGGCACTCCTTGTTTTGAGGTTTATATGACTGAAAAAGAGATTCTTATATCCCGCGCATCAGATAAAAAGACTGATGCCGATAAAAACTCAATGATGACTAATACAAATTTTCTTTCCGTTGACGAAAGAAGCGAACTTTCTGTCTTAGAAAGAAAACTATCAGACTGCGTTGATACCTTTTATTTCGGAGGCTATCCTGATGCCGAAAGAACCGTGGCAATTTTTATCCCTAAGTTTTTTGCCCTAAACAGTGAAATTGACGGTTACTTTGCAAAATGTCCCGATGATAACCCGATTTCCGTTATAAGGCTCACAAAGGATAGGTTTTCCACACTTTCGCACAGAGACTACCTGGGTGCTTTAATGGGCTTAGGAATTAAACGTGAAATGCTCGGCGATATAATTACTGACAGCGACGGAGCTTATATCTTTTCTCTTAAAAGTGTAGCATCTTTCATCTGCGAAAATCTGACACAATGCGGTCGGGGTAGTGTTGAATGTAAAATTATTGCTCTGAGTGACTTTAAAGTGCCGGACGAGAAATGTGAAATCAGATTTCATTCAGTTGCTTCTCTCAGGCTTGATAATGTCCTTTCTGCGGGGTTTAATGTAGCGCGACCGCTATGCGTTGAGGCTATAGATAAAGGTCTGGTATTCGTCAATTCCGTCAGAGCAACCAAGAGTGATATGTCTGTTAAAGAAAATGATAAGATTGTCCTCAGAGGTAAGGGGAAAATCGCTTTATACGAAATAATCGGTAAAAATAAAAAAGGCAGAGTGCATATAAATATAAAATGTTATAAATGAAGATGAATAAATCACCTGTAGTGTCAAATGATAGATACAGGTGATTTTTATGGAACAATTCAGCTCAAATTATACAGATAATCTGACAACGATCAATAAAATGCTCAGAATAGGGGAAAGCTTTGATATAATTGTCAAAAGAATAAAAATAGCAGGCAGAAAAGCAACTGTTTATTGCATTGATGGATTTGTCAAAGATGAAATGTTTGAAAAAATGCTCGAGTACCTTGCTATGCTGACGGATAAGGATATGAAAAACATCAGTTCAGCTGACGATTTTGTTGATACTCATATCACATACATTGAAACGAGCACGGAACCCGATTTTGATAAGTTTATAACCTTTGTTTTGTCAGGTGCCTGCGGATTGGTTATTGAGGATTTCAGCAAGGGTATTATTATTGACTGCAGGACATATCCTGCACGCGGAGTTGAGGAGCCTGAATCTGATAAAGTGCTCAGGGGCTCTCACGAAGGTTTTGTTGAAACAATAATATTCAATACAGCTCTTATCAGGCGAAAAATACGAAATACAAACCTTACTTTAAAATCCTTTCAGATTGGAGAGGAATCAAAAACCGACGTTGTTATTTGTTATCTTGAGGATGTTGTCAACAGAAAACAGCTTAAATTGCTAAATGATAAGCTAAACAGCATTTCTGTCAAGAGCCTATCAATGTCACAGGAAAGTCTTAAGGAGTGTCTCATCCCGTATCAGCCGTGGAACCCGTTTCCGAGAGTACGTTATACTGAGCGGCCTGATGCGGCATCTGCATGCATATATAACGGAAACATAATAGTGCTGACCGACGGTTCTCCTTCGGCAATGATAATTCCCACCGGGATTTTTGACTTTGTTCAGGATATAAACGATTATTATTTTCCGCCTGTCATCGGCAGCTTTTTGAGACTTGTCAGAACCATAGTTTTTGCGCTGTCGCTGCTTTTTATACCGATTTGGTATCTGATAACAGAGTATCACACGACGTTGCCCGATTTTTTGAAATTTATGCTCGTTGAAGAACCGAATACCGTTCCTATCATTGCTCAGCTTCTCATCGTTGAATTTGTGATTGATACCCTGAGGTTGGCATCTTTAAACACACCGAGCGCACTCAGTAGCTCATTCAGTGTTGTAGGAGCATTGGTTCTCGGTGAATTTGCGGTGCGATCCGGTTGGTTTGTTTCAGAGGTGGTTTTGTTTATGGCTTTTGTTGCTATATCGAATTTCACACAGCCAAGCTTTGAATTGGGATATGCTGTTAAGATTTCAAGAACTATAATTTTGATATTATGCGGCTTGTTTAAAGTGTGGGGGTTTGTTATCGGATTGGTCTTAGTTCTTTCTGTAATTGCTACAACCAAAACTCTCGGAGGCTACAAATATCTTTACCCACTGATACCCTTCGATAAAGACGCGCTCAGAAGCTTATTGTTACGAAGACAAATTAAATGCACATACAGAAAAAAATAAAAGTCCGGGATTCCCGGGCTTTTAAAGTTTAAAATCTTCTTCTTTAAAATCACTGTCAATAACGACTCTCTCAGGTCTGCGCTTAAGAGGGTCGTACCGGTAGCTGTGACACTTGCCGTTGGGGTCTACAATACCCTTTTTTTCGCAAAGTATTGATTCTTTGTCTTTGGGTATACGACCGTAAAAACAGTTGAGGCATATTTCAGGATATTTTTTCTTGTCAATAATTTTTTGTTTCATAATCCACCTGCTTAATTTTTATAATTTAATTTTATCATAGTTTACAGCATATTTCAATATTTGTTTCAGGATAATTTACATTTACATCGTTCTAATAGTGACAGTCATACACATATATTATCATAAAAGAAGCAGGGAGGGAATAAAATGCAGTTAAATTACAGGGATTGCTATGAAAAGGCTGTAGCGGGTATCACTAAAGAACTTAAGAATTTACTTATGAGTGTTGAATCACACATTAAAAACAACTGTAGTGAAATACGTCTGAGGATCAATAAACCTGTTTCGCTTGTATGCGGGGACCAAATATATTATCTTAATATATTCGGTGAGGCTGCGTGCAATGATTCGAGTGCATATCTTTGCACGAAAGAAATATTAAATGACACATTCTCACGGATATGCAGTTATTCAATACATACATATCAAGCTGATATTATCAACGGCTTCGTAACTCTTGAGGGTGGTCACAGAGCCGGAGTAAGCGGTACGGCAGCTGTTGACAGCAAAGGGAATATACTGTCGGTAAGAGACATTTCTTCAATAAACATAAGAGTTGCACGGGAAATTAGGAACTGCGCAGACAGAATAATAAGTGAAATCTATGCCGAAGGTAACAAAAGTATAATCATTGCAGGACCTCCCGCAAGCGGTAAGACAACGGTAATCAGAGATCTTGTCCGACAGCTTTCAGATAGGGGAAATAAGCTATGCCTTATTGACGAGCGACAGGAGATTGCCTGCGTAAGCAAAGGAATACCGCAAAACGATGTCGGTGTAAATACGGATATCTTTAACGGATACCCAAAAGAAAAAGCAATTAACATAGCTGTCAGGACAATGTCTCCCGATATTATTACTGTTGATGAAGTTTGTGAAACGGGTGAACTCAGAGCAATTGAAAATGCTTCCAATTGCGGGGTAAAGCTTATTGTTTCCGTACATGCCTCAAGCTTCGATGATGTTTTGAAGCGAATGCAAATTCTTTCTTTAATCAGGACAGGTGCTTTTGATAAGCTTGTTCTTTTAGAAAAAGGAAATAACGAAAGAAAAATATCTGTATTCGATATTGAGGAGATAAATGATGAAATTTTTAGGCGCAGGGCTGATATGGGTAAGCTTTCTCTTAGCGGGTTGGAAGGCCTCGATGCGATATAAAAGAAGATGTGAGGTGTTCAGCGAGCTGTTACTTATGACAGAGCAAATATATGATAAAATCAGCTATATGATGTTGACTCTGAATGAAATACTGATTGAAATTGAAAAAAGTGAAACATGTAAAAATCTTACTTTTTTAGGAAGCTTAAAAAAATACATATTAAACGGTACCGATTTTCCTGTTGCGTGGAAAAAAGCAGTATCAGATGCGGATCTGCCGCTGAAAAAACAGGAGCTGGACAGACTTTTGCAATTGGGAGCATCTCTGGGGTATGCAGATTCCGCCGTTCAGCAAAACATCCTGAAGGTATACAGCTCATATTTTTTGTCTTGTCAAAAAGCTTCCGATAAACAAAAGGAAAAATACGCTGTTACGGCAATGCTGTCGGGTGTTCTGTGCGGCAGTGCAGTGTTTATCTTATTTATATAGCGGAGGAATGATATGGATATAGATCTGATATTTAAAATTGCAGGAATAGGTATTGTAATTGCTATCCTTAACCAAATCCTTGCCCGTTCGGAAAAGGGTGAATATGTAATGATTACAACCCTTGCCGGAGTAATTATAGTGTTTATTATGCTGATACCGTACATAGAAGAATTCCTCGAAAGGGTCAAGAACCTGGCAGATTTCTGATATGACAAAAATTATTTTATTTGCAGTAATAGGCTGCGTTTTAAGTGTTATTTTGAAGCAACATTGCAGGGAGTTGCTGTTGCCGTTTCAGTTAGCTTTTTCTGTTATAGCACTGGTTTACATATTAAACACTACCGTCAGCGGTCTTGATGCCTTTAGGAGTGTTGTTGGCAGCTTAGGCACAGGATATGATGTTATCAAGGTGCTGTTCAAGGCTTCGTTAGTAACAATAGGAGTCAAATTAGGCGGTGATGTTTGCCGTGAAAGCGGGAATTATCTTATGGAGGATATAATTGAGCTTGGAGGCAGGTTGATGATCTTTGCCATATCTGTTCCTTACATATTGGAAATAATCAAAATTTCAATAGCATTTTTATAATGAAAAAAATTATCCTTTATTTATTTATTGTTTTTATGCTGTTCCCGTGTTTAAAAACAGAAGCACAGGCAACCGAGGAAATAACAGATGAAGAATATTACTACGAACAGTTGGAAGGTGCGATTGACGAGGATACACTTGATATCCTTGAAAAATTCGGAATATCTGAATTTTCATCTCAAGAAATATATTCTGTTTCCTTAAGTGAAATCGGCACCTATTTCAATGAAGCATTGGCTGTTAAAGCACGGGATGCGCTTTCGAGCTTTTTTAAACTGCTGTGTGTTGTTGTTATTGTTACAACGGTAAAATCTTTTTTTATCTCTGATAACAAAGGTATATCCTTTCTTGGCGTAATTGCTACGGTATTTCTTTCTACTGGAATTCTCAATTCAGTTTTAAATGCGCTTTTGAGTTCTATGAAAGCAGGCGGGAGCTTTATGCTTGCCTTCATCCCGATTTTTACTGTTCTTTTGTCTTTGAGCGGTAATATTACATCTTCGGTAGCGTATAATGCTGTTACATTTTTCTTCGCACAGGGAATAACAGCCTTTATAAATAATCTTGCGGTTGATATTATCGGTGTTTTTCTGTCTGTATCAATAGCCTTTTCACTGAACAAAACAACTAATCTTAATCGTTTTGTCACTGTTGTTAACAGGATTGTAGGGATCGCCATAGGGTTCATAGGGAGCAGCTTTGCAGCGACTCTCTCGGTAAGAGGGATATTATCATCTGCAATAGACTCTGCGTCATCTAAAAGCGTAAGATTCCTCATAAGTAATCTTATACCGATTGTGGGTTCATCAATAAGTGAAGCATATTCAACACTGCTCGGCAGTATAAATATAATAAAGGGCTCTGTTGCAATAGTCGGAATAATAGTAATTCTTGTTATAGCGGTGCCTCCCATTATTGAGGGTACGGTCTATTGTATAGTTTTTTCGTTAGTATCTTACATATCGGATATAGCTGACTGTGATGAAATATCAGCGATTCTCAGGGCATTTTCATCGGGTGTCAGAACGGTAATCCTCCTTAATATATTACAGGTTTTTGTGCTGATTATATCCACGGGAATTATGCTCACGGTCAAGGGAGCTTTATAAGATGAATGATATTAAGCTGTGGTGTAAGCTCATATGTATTATATCAATTGTCAGCGGTGTTCTGCTGTCGTTACTTCCAAAATCAAAGCTTGATACAGCCTTCAGAGGTCTGGTGTCGGTGCTTCTTGTTTTTTGCTTTGTCTATCCGCTTGGTGAAAATAAAAATCTGTTTAAAAATATATCCTTCATATCTTCAAATGCAGTTATTTCTGAGGAAGATATGTTTGTTAATAACTCAAACATCATTGTTGACTGTGCTGAGGAGCTGCTAGAGCAACAGCTAAATGAAGTGATCGTTGCTGTAAACTCGGACGGCAGGTGCAAGGCATATATAGCTCAGACCGACGGGGTTGCATATATCGAAAAAGTGGAGGTGTACGGAAGCTTCAGCGATAGAGAGGTTCCGGACATCAGGTTGCAGATACAGAATTTGATCGGTGGTGATGCAGACATTGAATTCGTCAGGTGATGCGGTGTTAAGCTTTGACAGCTCTAAGCTTAAGCTGTTTATTGATAAGCTGAAAAAAGATAAAAAAGCTTTGCTTATTTTACTGATCGGTATTGCAGGCATGCTTCTGATTTTATTTTCAGGTACCGGTTCTCAAAAAGAGAAAGTGACAGCTGTTGAGAACACGTCATATTACAGTGAAGCGGAGATTCTCGAAAAAGTTACGAATCTTATTGAAAGTATCAACGGGGTGGGAAAAGCAAAGCTTGTTATCACATACGAAAGTGCCTATGAGTCAATTTATGCCGTAAACAGCGAAGAGAAGCTGAACGGTAATGATTCGCAAATAAAAAAAGAGTACATTTTAACCGACGATGAGACCGGACTGATATTAAAGGTTGTCTATCCGAAGGTCAGGGGAGTGGCGGTGATTTGTCAGGGAGGAGATGACCCGGCTGCAAAAGAGAAAATATATTCAGTAATTTCAGCTTTATTTGATATTAGTTATAATAAAATCAGCGTAGCCGACATGGCATAAGGAGAAATAATTTATGGGTATGGTTTTAAAGAAAAGACAGTTACTGACCGCAACTCTTGTAATAGCGCTTGGTGCAGCGGTGGCGGTAAATTGGTATTATAACAACTCAAATCTGCAAAGCAACGAAGAGGTTCCCTATACAAACGAATCTGTAAGCGGCAATCTTGGCGATTCGATACTTGTTGCGGGTACCGTTGAGCACAAGGATGATACAGAAGTGACCACGGAAAACACAGCAAACAACAGTGAATCTGATGCATATTTTTCTCAAGCGAAGCTTAAAAGAAGTGAAGCAAACGACCGGATATCAGATGAAATTGAAGATATTTTGGAAAATGAGACATTAGCTGACCGTGATATTTCAAAGCTTGAGACATTGTTTGACGATTATCAGGGGATAATAAAAGCTCAGAGCGATGCTGAAAATCTTATAATCGCAAAAACCGGCTGTGAGTGTCTTGTAATTATAAACGAGGACAGCTGTCAGGTTATTATGGAAAAAAATTCATTAAATGACACAATAATTTTACAAATAACCGAAATTATTGAGAAAAACACGAATATTTCTGCAGAAAATTTATCAATAATTGAAATAAAGTAGTTGTATGATTTGAATTTTGTGCTATAATAGACAATGTATAAATATATCATCGGTATGTATGCAAAAATTCATTACCGATTGCAGGAAGGTATAAATTATGACTAGACATGAATCGAGAGAATTGGCATTTGTTCTTATTTTTGAAAAAGGCTTTCAACCGGAATCAACAATTATTGAGCTTATAGAAAGTGCACTTGAACTTGAGCTTTTTCCGCAGAATGCCTTTGCCGAAAATCTCGCAAGACAGGTATTTGATAATATTGAGCAAATTGATAGCCTTATTGACGAAAATCTTGTAGGCTGGTCTGCTAAGAGAATATCAAAAGCAAGCCGTGCAATACTCAGGCTTGCAGTTTGTGAGCTCCTTTTTTCAAAGGATTTGCCTGTTGGCGTTGCTATTAACGAGGCTGTTGAAATTGCCAAAAAATATGCAACAGCTGAGGACGGCGCATATATCAACGGTGTTCTCGGTTCAATCGCTAAAAAAATAAGATAATCAACAGGAGCAGCTGTGTGTGCAGTATGCTCCTGAATGTCGTTGTTTAATGGGTTAAAGGAGCATTCGGATTTAATGTCATCCATTTTAAAAGTATCACAAATAAATGCATATCTGAAGTCGGTATTTGATTCCGACTCCAATTTAAAAAATATTTATGTAAGCGGTGAAATATCAAATTTCACCAATCATTACAGAACCGGCCATCTTTATTTTACAGTGAAGGATGAATCGGCGGCTATAAAAGCCGTTATGTTCAGATCGGCGGCACAACGCCTTCGTTTTCTGCCTGAAAACGGAATGAAGGTTTTGGTTCGATGCAGTGTTTCAGTATATGAAAGAGACGGCACTTATCAGCTCTATTGCGAAGATATGCAGCCGGAGGGCATCGGCGAATTAACCGTTGCCTTTGAGCAGTTAAAAGAAAAGTTGTTTAATGAAGGCTTGTTTTCAGAAGAAAAGAAGAAGCCATTGCCCCAATATCCGTTAAGGGTGGGTGTTGTAACTTCTCCTACTGGTGCGGCTCTTCAGGATATTATTAATGTTATTTCACGCAGATTTCCTTGTGCTCAGATTATTCTTGAGCCTGTTAAGGTTCAGGGTGTCGGTGCGTCAGAACAAATTGCGTCAGCGATCAGAAAGTTCAGCACTTTGAAGGCGTGTGATGTTTTAATTGTCGGTAGGGGTGGAGGCTCTATAGAGGATTTATGGGCCTTTAATGAGGAGCTTGTAGCCAGAGCAGTGTATGACTGTGATATTCCTGTTATATCTGCCGTCGGTCACGAAACAGATTTTACCATCTGTGATTTTGTCAGTGACCTGAGGGCACCGACTCCCTCGGCAGCTGCTGAAATAGCAGTTCCTGATTACAGAGAAGTTCTGTATGATGCCGATAAAACTCTTGATCTGATAGCCGGATATGCTTTAAGAATTATAAACGATTACTCACTTAAGGTTGTTCAGTTTGAAAACAGCTTAATCAATCACAGTCCTCAAAAGATGATTCAGCTTTATTCTCAGTGTGTCGATGCGTGTGAAGCAAACATAAAAACAACTATGCAAAATAAGCTCGAGGTATATCAGAATGTTCTTATTCATTATGCCGCGAATTTAGAAGCTATGAGCCCTCTGAAAACACTTGCAAGAGGGTACGCAATTATCAACGATGATATGTCACTGCCTGTAAAAAAGGCTGAAAGCTTAAAAGAAGACGATAAAATCACTGTACTGATGCAGGACGGCCGCGTAAGCTGTACGGTCAACAGCGTTATATTGAACGAAGAAAACTAAATGTTGAAAGGAAATATTATGGAAATGTATACTCTTGATACCGCTATGTTAAGACTTAAGGAAATTTCCGAAACACTTGAGAGCGGTGAATATGACCTTGAAATGTCAATGAAGCTTTATGAAGAAGGTGTAAAAATAGTTGCCTTCTGCAATAAAACCTTATCTGATGCAAAAGATAAAATCACAGAGCTTTCTGAGCTTATCACTGAGGATAACGACGATGAATAAGATGACTTTAAATGACTACCGGGAATACATTAACGAGCAACTCGATAAATTTGTTCCTGACTGTAAATTCGGTGAAGATATTGTAAACAGGGCTATGAAATTCAGCCTTTCAATCGGCGGTAAACGTATCAGACCGATACTTGTGCTGGAATTTTGCCGTATTTGCGGAGGCAATATTGAAGAAGCTTTGCCTTTGGCTGTAGCCTTAGAAATGATACACACTTACTCCCTGATACACGATGACCTACCGTGTATGGATAACGATGACATGCGAAGAGGTAAGCCTTCATGCCATATTATGTTCGGTGAGGAATATGCACTTCTTGCAGGTGACGGACTGCTTACAACAGCTTTCGGAGTTATAGCATCAAGTAAAATCGCAAAAGAGAGACCTGCAACGGCTGTTAAGGCTATTAAAGCTTTGTCCGATTATGCCGGAGTTAACGGTATGATAGGCGGTCAGGTCATTGACCTTATAAACGAAAACAAAAGTGCACCTCTGGAAGTACTTGAAGTTCTGGATAATCTTAAAACGGGTGCCTTGATAAGATGTGCCGCATATCTTGGTGTAATAAGTGCAAGCGATGATGAAAGATTTATTGAAGCTGCTGACTTGTATGCTAAAAATATCGGTCACGCATTTCAGATTATTGACGACATTCTCGACGTTGTCGGTGATGAAAAACAGTTAGGAAAACCTGTTGGCAGCGATGCTGAATGCGGAAAATCAACCTATGTTACACTGTTGGGCCTGGAAAAATCAAAGGAATATGCTGATGAGCTTACAGAAAAGGCTATCAAGGCTCTGGAGGTGTTCGGCTCGGAAGGCGAGTTTTTAAGAGAACTTGCCTACAGTCTTGTTAAACGCGATAAATAAGAGAGTGGTTATATGGATTACAAGCTTCTTTCAAAAATTAACGGTCCCAATGATATAAAAAAACTGAGTGCTGTTGAACTCGGAGTGCTTTCTGATGAAATCCGCTATAAGCTAATAGACACCGTTTCAAAAACAGGAGGTCACCTTGCCTCAAATCTTGGTGCAGTTGAGCTGACAATTGCGCTTCACAAGGTTTTTGACTCGCCGAAGGATCAGATAGTATTTGATGTCGGACATCAGTGCTATACTCATAAGCTGTTAACCGGCAGATTCAACAGCTTTGATTCGTTGCGTACTATTGGCGGAATTTCAGGCTTCTGCAGACCAAGCGAAAGTGAACACGATATTTTTTATTCGGGACACAGTGGCACGTCTGTGTCATCAGGCTTGGGGCTTGCAGATGCTAAGATTCTGAACAATGACGATCATTATGTCATTTCTGTTATCGGAGACGGCTCCTTTACAGGCGGCATGGTCTATGAAGCGCTCAATAACGGCGGCAGGGGAAAATCCCGTCAGATTATAGTTTTAAACGACAACAAAATGTCTATTTCTGAAAATGTGGGCTCCTTTGCTAAATATCTTGCAGTTATCAGAACAAAACCAAGCTATATGTCATTTAAGGCTAACACGGAAAAGGTGTTGAGCAAAATACCGATGGGCTCTAAAATTGCAAGAGAGCTTTATAATTTAAAAACAGATATTAAAAATAAGCTCTATTCACAGAGCACCTTCTTTGAAGATCTGGGGTACCGATATGTCGGGCCTATTGACGGTCATGATATTGAACAGCTTTGCAGTGCTTTTGAGGCAGCAAAGAAGGTTAACGGACCTGTGCTGATTCACGTTATCACAACCAAAGGCAAGGGCTATGAGTATGCCGAGAAGTTCCCGAGTCTGTTTCACGGTATTTCAAAGTTTGATATAGATACGGGCGAACCTATTTCTTCAAGTGATTCTTTCTCTGAGAAATTCGGCGAATATCTCTGTGAACACGCTGAGAAGGATAAGACTATATGCTCAATAACAGCAGCAATGAAAACGGGTACCGGACTTGAAATTTTCAGCGAAAAATATCCTGAAAGATTTTTTGACGTTGGCATTGCCGAAGAACACGCAATAACCTTTGCCGGCGGACTTGCAAAAAACGGTCTGAAGCCTATTTATGCTGTTTATTCAACCTTTTTGCAGAGATGCTATGATCAGATTGTGCACGATATTTCTTTGCAGAAGCTCAAGATGATACTTGCAATAGACAGAGCAGGCTTTGTGGGTGAGGACGGAGAAACACACCACGGAATATTTGATGTGGCTTTTTTAAGCACAATACCCGATATTAAAATTTATTCACCCTGCTGTTACCGTTCTCTCTGTGCCGACATTAACAATGCGCTTTATGCCGACGAGTATTCTGTTGCAATAAGATATCCGAGAGGTAAGCCTCACGAGTGTGTTTCTAAGCTCAGATACGGTTGCATTGAGTATTCCGACTACGGCTTTGAAAACAGTGAAATTGCTGTTGTTACCTATGGCAGGATTACTTCGCAGGCTATTCTTGCTGTTGATATGCTCAAGGAAAAAGGTATCGAAGTTCACGCGGTATCCCTTAATCAGATTAAACCTTTGCCTGCTGGTGTGCTTGACATATTAAATAAGAAAAAGAAAATATATTTCTTTGAAGAAGGTCAGAAAAACGGCTCTGTCGGTGAAAGGCTGGCGTTTGAGTTGCTTGAAACAGGCTATAAGGGTTATTATTCTCTCACAGCTATCAATAATAAGTTTGTTGAGCAAGCATCGATCGACCAGCTCCTGAGCATATATAAACTTGACGCTTCTTCTATGGTTGAAAGGATTTGTGAGGATTTTTAGGTGACTGATAAAATCAGACTTGATGTAGCTTTAGTTGAGCGTGGCTTTGTTGACAGCCGTGAAAAAGCAAAAAAATTAATCAAAGAGGGTTCTGTTGCGGTTAGCGGTAAGGTGCAGACAAAGGCCGGGTACAGCGTTGGGCGCAGCGATTCTCTTGAACTTTGCGGAGAATTAATGCCTTATGTGAGCCGTGGCGGATATAAGCTCGAAAAAGCTGTAAACGAATTCGGTTTATGTCTGAGCGGATTAGTCTGTATGGATATAGGCGCATCAACCGGAGGCTTTACCGATTGCATGCTTCAGAACGGTGCAGCAAAGGTTTATGCGGTGGATGTGGGCTCCGGACAGCTTTCACATAAGCTGCTGAACGATTGCCGTGTGATAAACATGGAGCAGACTAATTTCAGATATATAACAAAAGCTCAGATACCCGAGGGTATAGACTTTGCGAGTGTTGATGTTTCTTTTATTTCGCTGAAGCATATAATTCCGAATATGAATGAGCTGCTCAAAGACGGTGGAAAGGCAGTATGTCTGATTAAGCCCCAGTTTGAAGCAGGCAAAGAAAATGTCGGCAAGAACGGGGTTGTGAAAGACGTTTCGGTTCATATCGGTGTTGTTGAGAAAGTATATGAATTTGTTGTTTCACAGGGCTTCACAATTCTGAACCTTGACTTTTCACCTATAAAAGGTCCTCAGGGCAATATTGAGTATCTCATATATATCGAAAAGAATGGAAAAGAAAACATGTTTGCATATGAAAACATTAAAAACACGGTATTAAGCTCTCACGATAAACTAAACAGAGGTGACAACTGATGACGGTAGCTTTACAAGTTAATATGACACGGGTCAATGCTTATAATGTGGCTGTTGATGTATGCCGTCATCTGCAGGAATTTGGAATCAGAGTGCTTATGTCGCAGGATATGAGAGAGTATTTCAGTGACCTTGATGTTGAGTTCTGCGCTTCATTGGATTGTATAAAAAGAAGTGACATTGTTTTTTCAATCGGCGGTGACGGTACAATCATTCATACGGCACACGATGCTGTTGAGTTTGATAAGCCTGTACTTGGTATAAATGCCGGCAGACTCGGATTTTTAGCGGGACTTGAAAAAAGTGAGCTGCATCTTTTAAAAAACATTATAACTGAAAATTACACCGTTGATAACAGAATGAGGCTCTCGGTCAGACATTATGAGGGTGATGAATTTATCGGTGAGTATTCATGCCTGAATGATATTATTATCGGCAGAGGCTCATCATTGAGGCTTTGTGAAATCGATGCAAAAAGCGACGGCAGGATTCTTTACAACTATCTTGCTGACGGACTGATTGTTGCAACGCCTACGGGGTCAACTGCATATTCACTTTCATCCGGCGGACCGGTTGTTGATACCGGAATTGAAAGTCTTATTCTGACACCGATTTGCAGTCACTCGCTGTTTTCACGATCCATAATTTTTAAACCTGAAACCGTTATTGAATTCAGTGTTAAAAATTGTGAAAACTGCTCGCCTGTATTCAGCTGCGACGGTGATAACGGAATCCCGATGACCGCTGACACACGGTTGATTGTTACAAAGAGTGACAGGTATTCAAAGATTATCAGGATTAAATCCGATAGCTTTTCGGATATATTGAATAACAAGCTTATCGAAAGATACACCCATCAACAAGGAGAATGAAGGATATGAAGAAAAACAGACATGAGGCAATTCTTGCTTTAATCGAGAAGGAAGAAATAGGAACTCAGGAAGAATTAATGTTAAAGCTTAATGAGCTCGGCTACAAGGTAACTCAGGCAACTGTTTCAAGAGATATTAAGCAGCTGAAGCTCATAAAAACTCCGATTAGCTCCGGACAGTATAAATATTCCGGTGTAAATACTGATACGGAAGATTTTTCCGGTAAGTACTACTCCATACTTGCTCATTCGGTGACATCGGTTAACTATGCGGGCAATATGGCTGTTATAAAATGCTATGCCGGCATGGCACAGGCTGCCTGCGCTGCAGTTGATAACCTTAATCTGGATAATGTTATCGGCACCTTGGCAGGAGATGATACCATTTTCCTTCTCTGCAAGGATGAGGCATGTGCCGCAGAATTCAAAATGTACATAGACGGAATTCTGAATAAAAAGGACTAATTTATTAAGGAGGATGCTCTGTGCTGTCCAGTTTGAAAATTGAAAATGTAGCCGTTATTGAGCATTCTGAAATTACTTTTGATGAAGGCTTGAATATATTAACAGGTGAAACCGGTGCAGGTAAATCGATAGTTATTGATGCTATCAACGCTGTGCTTGGTGAGAGAACCTATAAGGATATTATCAGAAGCGGTTGCGACAAGGCGAGGGTGACCGCCTACTTTGACAACATCCCTGAATCACTTTTATCCGTTTTTGACCAATATGATATTGATTGTGAAGATAACGGAATTCTCATTAGCAGGATTATTTCTGCCGACGGCAGAGGCAGCTGCAAAGTTAACGGCTGTACCGTTACGGTTTCTATGCTTAGGGAAATCGGAAGGAATCTTATTACGATATGCGGACAGCACGATAGTCAGTTTCTTCTGCTGAAAGAACATCATCTCGGTTTTATCGATGCAATGGCTGAAAGCGACGAGCTCATTGAGGATTACAGAGAAGTGTTTTATAAGGTTAAGGCAGGAAGAAAGAAACTTCGTGAACTGCTTAAAAATGAAGATGATAAAGACAGACGCCTCGATATTTTAAAATATCAGATTGAAGAAATTACACAGGCTGATATAAAAATCGGAGAAAAAGAAGAGCTGTTAAATAGAAAGAAAGCTATACGAAATATTGAAAAAATAACCGACAATTTAAAGAAAGCAGACGCATTACTTAACGGTAATGACGGTTCAGACGGAATTGTATCAGATTTGCACACTCTCTCAAGGTGCATAAATGAGGTTTCAAACTTTGATGACAGTTTTTCAGAGATGTGCGAAGGATTAAATAATATTATATACACCATTGCTGATTATTCGGCTGAAATCGGGTCTCGCAGTCAGGATACAGACGGTGAATTTTATGATATAAACGAAATTGAAGCAAGACTTGATTTGCTGTATAGATTATCAAAGAAATACGGCGGTACCGAAGAGGAAATTATCGATTTTCTGCAAAGAGCACAGTCTGAATATTACGGGATATTTAATAACGATGAAGCAATAGAAAAGCTACAGGAAGAATTGTACGAGCTCGAGGATGAGCTGTTTAAAAGAGGCTGCTATCTTTCCGATGCAAGAAAAAATGCAGCCATTGATTTTGAAAACAGGGTCAAAAGAGAGCTGAATTATCTGGATATGCCAAAGGCGGAATTTATTGTTGACTTCAAAGATGCTGCGGCTACAGAGAAGGGGCTTGACGACATTGAATTTCTGTTTTCTGCCAACTCGGGGCAGGAGGCTAAGCCTCTTAATAAAATCGCCTCGGGAGGAGAGCTCTCAAGAGTAATGCTTGCCATAAGATGTGTCTTGAGCGATACGGACACACTGAGCACCATGATTTTTGATGAAATTGATACGGGTGTCAGCGGCAAGGCGGCCCATAAAATTGCATATAAAATGCATGAGCTTTCTAAATTCAAGCAGGTTCTGTGCGTAACTCATCTTGCGCAGATAGCCGCATATGCGGATAATCATCTGTATATTGAAAAAAATTCTGACAATAACGCAACCTTCACTAATGTAACATCCCTGGATTACGAGGGCAGACTTCGTGAAATTGCAAGAATAATCGGCGGTGAAATAATAACACAAACCACTCTTGAATCAGCAAAAGAGCTCATCGGGTATGCCGAGAGCGGAGGATTTTAAAAATTAAAGCCGTATATCTTGACTTTAAAGATATAAATCAGTAAAATACATTGAATGAATAAGTAATTGAAAGGATTGATTCACAATGAAAATATATGAGGAGCTTATAGCCAGAGGGCTTATTGCTCAGGTAACAAACGAAGAAGAAATCAGAGAGATGATAAACAACGGAAAGGCAACCTTCTACATCGGTTTTGACTGTACTGCAGACAGCCTTACAGCAGGTCATTTTATGGCGCTTACTCTTATGAAAAGACTTCAGATGGCAGGCAACAGACCTATTGCACTTATCGGCGGCGGTACAACAATGATCGGTGATCCTTCCGGCAGAACAGATATGCGCAAAATGCTCACCAAGGAGGATATCGATCATAATGCTGAATGCTTCAAAAAACAGATGGAGCGTTTCATTGACTTCGGCGAAGGAAAAGCTATGATGGTCAATAATGCGGATTGGCTTCTTAATCTTAACTATGTTGAGCTTCTTCGTGAAGTAGGAGCCTGTTTCAGCGTTAACCGTATGCTTGCTGCAGAATGCTATAAGCAGAGAATGGAAAAGGGTCTTTCTTTCCTTGAATTCAACTATATGATTATGCAGAGCTACGATTTTTATGAGCTCTTCAAGAAGTACGGTTGCAATATGCAGTTTGGCGGCGATGATCAGTGGGGCAATATGCTCGGAGGTACTGAGCTTATCCGTAAAAAGCTCGGCAAGGATGCTCACGCTATGACAATCACCCTTCTTACCGATTCACAGGGCAAAAAGATGGGTAAGACAGCAGGTAATGCAGTCTGGCTTGATCCGAATAAAACATCTCCCTTTGATTTTTATCAGTATTGGAGAAACGTTGACGATGCTGACGTGCTTAAATGCATAAAAATGCTTACATTCCTGCCTATTGATGAAATTCAGAAGATGGAATCCTGGGAGGGCAGTCAGCTCAACGTCGCAAAGGAAATTCTTGCTTTTGAGCTTACAAAGCTTGTTCACGGCGAGGAAGAAGCCAACAAGGCCCAGGAAGGCGCACGAGCATTGTTCTCAGGTGCAGGAAACACTGAAAATATGCCAACAACAGTTCTTACCGAAGCTGACTTCACCGACGGTGCTGTCGGTCTGATTGACCTTATGCTTAAGGCTTCCATCATCAAATCAAGAGGTGAGGGCAGAAGACTTATCGAGCAAGGCGGTGTGGCTGTTGATGATGTTAAGGCTGTATCATTTACAGACGCTGTTGAACGTACTGCCTTTGATAAGGGTCATGTTATCGTTAAAAAAGGTAAGAAAGTTTTTGTTAAATTTATTGTCGAATAACTATTACATAGCTTTTTTTAGAAAGGAGCGCTGAATATGGCTGTTAAAGATAAAAAAATTCCGTTTAAGCCTTTAGCTTTTATCGCTTATACTTTCAGCTTTATATTGTCGCTGGTTTGTTATTTAATTTATGCATATCTTCCTTTATCGGATAAGTTTACAAATTCTCCCGAAGTATCGGGAGTGGAAGCTGTTAGAGTGTTTTATATATCACCTGTTGCAGGTTTTTTAAGCCTGATTATATTCGTAGTTGTTGCTTTTTCTTACAGAAAATATTTCCATGAGCTCTCTGTTGCTGACAGTAAGGTCGGCAACAGAAAAATCGGTGTAGGAGCTATTGAGTGGATTTCACTGATAGTTACCGTGCTCATTGCCGCTATGCTTTTAACAAGCTCTGTTTTAGCGCTTCGTCTGGGTAATGAGAGTCGCATTATAGGCTTCCTTGCTCCCTTCGGTGACACTGTTTTTAAGACATATGAATATGTTATTTTAGCTAACTGTATTGTGCACTTTATTTTCCTGGTTCTAACAGTAATTAAAATGGCGGGTATTCATTGGCTTGACGGTATTGCAAGCTTATTCAGTAAAAACAAGAAATAAATCAAAAAGCTGAGGTATATATATGAATTTTAAGGATAAAAAAATTTATACAATCGCAACGGCACATCTTGATACTGTCTGGAACTGGGATTTCGAGCACGTTATTAACGTCTGCCTTAAAGAAACACTTGATCAGAACTTTGCTTTGTTTGAAAAATATCCGGATTATCGCTTTAACTTTGAGGGCGCATACAGATATGAGCTTTTTGAAGAGTATTATCCTGAAAAATTTGAAGAACTCAGAAAGTATGTTGAGCAGGGCAGATGGAATATA
The DNA here is from genome assembly GCA_045537485.1 of Acutalibacteraceae bacterium. Classification (GTDB taxonomy): domain Bacteria; phylum Bacillota; class Clostridia; order Oscillospirales; family Acutalibacteraceae; genus UBA6857. Next base: position 37,731 of record JAZSPQ010000005.1, read on the forward strand.
ACCGGTAGCGGATATGAAAACGGTGATGTCAATGTGCCTTCACCTGAAAATCTTTTCAGAAATATGCTTTACGGTAACCTTTATTTTGAAAAGAAATTCGGTAAAAGAAGTAATGATATCTTTCTTCCTGATTGCTTCGGCTTTGGTTGGGCTCTTCCTGCTATTGCCGAGCACGCAGGCTTAAAAGGTTTTTCGACCCAGAAGCTTTCTTGGGGCAGCACATACGGAATTCCTTTTGATATCGGTGTATGGTACGGTTCAAACGGCAAAAAGATTTTTGCATCTCTTGACTCCAAATCATATTGCACAAACTTTAAGAAGGTTCGTGAAAAGAAAGATTTAGTTGATAAGCTCAATAAAAATATAAGTAATTACGACCTTCCCTGGACTTTGTCTTACCACGGTGTGGGCGATGTAGGCGGTGCACCGAAGGAGGAGTCCGTTAAAACGGTTTGCAGTGAAATTGCGACAAATGAATCTTCGGATATTAAGGTTCTTTCAGCTTCTCCCACTGAGTTTTTTGATGACCTTTCAAAGCTTCCCGATGAAGAGATCGCCAAGCTGCCGACCTGGAACAATGAGCTTGTTATGACAAATCACGGTGTAGGCTCATATATTTCCAGAGCCTTCAGCAAGAGATATAACAGAAAGAATGAAGAGTTGGCAGATATGGCTGAAAGAGCGTCAGTTGCCGCTATGGCTCTTTGCTCTGCAGAGTATCCCAAGGATGAAATCGACAAAGGCTGGAAGAGAACTATTGCGCATACCTTCCACGATGATATTACAGGAACCTCTGTTCAGCGTGTATACCAGAGGTCATGGAACGATCTTGTTTTGAGCGCAAATCAGCTTTCAAATGCTTTTGAAGGCTCTACGGCTGAAATTATCAAGGCTCTTGACACATCTTGGGTAAAGGGTATTCCTGTTGTTGTTTGCAACAGCATCGAGCAAACAAGAATGTCATCTGTTGACCTTACAATCCCTTCAAGAGGCTATAAATATATCAGAGCCTTTGACAGAGACGGCAGGGAGCTTCCCTCGCAGGTAAATAGCTGTGACATGAATGCTATGCAGATTTCCGTTGCTGCAATTGTACCCGCTCTCGGTTACAGGGTTGTGGATGTTATTTACAGCGATGAGCCTTGTAAGCTTGCTTCAGGTATGCGTGTTGGCGCAAACGTTATTGAGAACTATAAGTATATTGTTACCGTTAATGAAAATGGCGATATATCTTCAATTATAGATAAAACGCTTTCAAACACTGAAATTCTGAGCAAACCGATTAGATTCGAGCTTAATAAGTATAAGGGCGCAAGAGAATATCCTGCATGGGAACTCACTTACAAAGAAACCAAGGCTTATCCTTGGGAGTTTGCCGAAAAAGGAGTTTGCACCGTTGAGCAGTCAGGTCCTGTCAGAGCGACACTCAAGGTTGTTCAGAAAGTTAATAAATCTACATTTACATATTACGTTTCACTTGAGGTCGGTTGTCCTTGGGTAAGTGTTTATAATGAAATTGAATGGAGAGAATTTAAAAGAGTTCTTCATAACGGCTTCAGCTTCACCTGTAAAAATTCCAAGGCAACCTATGACTTGGGTCTCGGTACTATTGCCAGAGGTGTTGCTAACAGTAAGCTTTACTCGGTTGTTGCTCAGAAATGGGCAGATATCAGCAATGCTGACGGAAGCTACGGTGTTTCCGTATTCAGTGATTCAAAGTACGGTTGGATTATGAAGGACGAGAGAACTCTCAGACTTACAGTTGTTCATTCTCCCAAAAACTGGTTCAGAGACGACAGTGTACAGGGTATGCTTGATTTCGGTCTTAACAGATACGGTTATGCAATTTTCTCACACAAGGGAAGCGTAGGTAAAGAGACACAGCTCAACGCACGTTTCTTTGACCGTCCGCTGGTTGCATTTGTTTCAGACAAACACGAAGGTTCTCTTGGCGATAAATACTCCTTTGGTAATATTAGTGCGGATAATGTTATAGTTCGTGCCATAAAGAAGGCTGAAAAAACCGATGAGGTCATTGTAAGATTCAATGAAGGAAACTGTAAGAATACAGAGAATGTTGAATTTACCCTCGGCGGAGGAATTGCAAGTGCGCGTGAGGTGAACGCAATGGAAGATGATATAGGTCTTGCCGTAGTAAACAACGGAAAACTTGTGTTTGATATTGCACCCTACGAGGTTAAAACATTTGCACTCACTCTTGCAAGATGCAGAGTTGCCGATAAAATTGAGGCAACCCCGCTGGAGTTGCCGTTTAATGCAGATATTGTTACTTTTAATCATAACCGCAATTCTGCCGCGATCCCCACTTTGGATGTGTCGCTGCCGGGTGAGATATTCCCCAAGGAAATCAACTGCTGCGGAGTTAAGTTTAAAACAGGTGACATCTGGGGTGAAGGTAATAACTCCCTTATCTGTAGCGGACAGACAATCAATGTTAAAGCCGATAAAATTTATTTTGTTGCTGCAAGTATTTACGGCGATAAGGTGTATGATTTCAAGGTCGGTGATAATGTTGTAAAAGTACCTGTTCAGGCAATCAACGAAAGAATCGGTAAATGGGATCTTTATGACCTTGCCGAAACTGCTAACATTAAAACAGATAAGCTTGCATGGGAGTGCACACATACACATTCTGTGATTTATGATGTTGCCGCACAGCAGCTTTACTTCTTTATGTATGAGCTTAATACTGCCGGTGCTGATACCGTTACTCTTCCCGATGATAACGGACTGCTCATACTTGCTGCCGCTCAGAGTAATGACGGTTCATTTGTTAAGCTTGCAACGCCTCTTTATGACAGAATTAAGGAACGCAAGTTTGATTTTAAGATGTCCTTTAAGGAGAGACAGAGCTACAGAAAGCATAAAATTCTTGAAAAGAAGACGCCGAACAAATCATAAATATAGCTTAAGTACCTGCAAAAAATTGCAGGTACTTTTTAAGGAAGGTAATTCTATGACTAAATCAAATTGTCACACTCACACAGTTTATTGTGACGGAAAAAACACAGTAAAAGAAATGATCGAGAGCGCTGTCGATAAAAAATTTTGCAGTCTGGGCTTCTCCGGTCACAGCCCTATGAATTTCAATAACGAATGGGCGATGAACAAAGAAAAGCTAAACAGTTACATCAGCGAAATTAAGAATTTGAAAGCTGAATTCAAGGATAGAATTGACGTATTATGCGGAATTGAGCTAGACGCTGACTTTTGTGATGTTAATTTATCGGAATTTGACTATGTGATAGGTTCGATGCATCAATTCAGAGACGGAGAGAAGGATTATCCTATCGATCTGTCGGCAAATGATTTACAGAGCACTGTTGAGCTTTTATTTTCCGGCAGTTGGCTCGAAATGTGCAAAGAGTATTTTTTAAAACTATCCGAATTTATATGCGCTGTTAAGCCGGATGTTGTGGGCCATTTTGATTTAGTGACAAAATATAATGAACAAGGCAGATTTTTTGATGAAAGCGACCCTGCATATCAAAAATTTGCTCTCGATGCTGTTGATAAAATTTTGAGCTGTGTTAATGGCATAATTTTTGAGGTTAATACCGGTGCTATGTACCGTGTCGGCAAATCTAATCCTTATCCCGCACCTTTTATTATGAAGCATTTAAAGGATAAGAGTACAAAAATAACAATTACATCGGATTCTCATTGCACGGATTCACTTGATTTTGCTTTTGATGAAGCGATAGAGTATTGTAAAAGCTTCGGTTTTGAAAAAAGTTCAATTTTCACAAGCGGCGGAATTGTTGAAGTTGATTTATAAGATACAGCCCGTTTTTTAAGCGGGCTTCTTTTTATATTTTTGTTGATTTTTTTATGCAAATGATATATAATACTATGATGTATAATATTACCCTTCGGAGGAAGATATATGGATTATAAAAAGCTTTGCTTTGATCTTGCCGATACTCCCGCAACATCGGGAGATGAAGCACTGATATCTGAAAAAGCATTAAAATACCTGAGCGAATATATGCCTTGTAAAATCGACAGACTCGGTAATGTTATCGGTACATTAGGAGAAGGAGATATACACATTTTGCTTGATGCGCATATGGATCAGGTAGGCCTGACAGTAAAAGGAATTGACGAAAAGGGGTTTATTCTTATTGATAAAATAGGCTCGGTTGATATCAGGGTGCTGACAGGTGCAGAGGTAATAATATACGGTAAAGAAGAGCTTTTTGGCGTTATCTGTTCCGTACCGCCTCATTTACACTCGAGCGAAAGCAGTGATAAGCTTAATATAAAAGCAATGGCAGTTGATATCGGTTTAAACAGAGAAAAGGCGGCGGAGCTTGTATCTGTCGGGGACAGAATAACCTTCCGCAATTTTCAATATGAGTTATTGAATAACTGTATATCATCAGCTGCATTTGATGACAGGTGCGCTGTTACTGCCATACTCGGTGCATTGGATATTGTGAAAGACAAGCTGAAGAAGATAAAGCTGTCTGTTATGTTTTCGGCTCAGGAGGAAGTCGGTTGCAGGGGAGCAGGAGTGGGGGCTTTTGCGCTTATGCCTGATTACGCCGTTGCGGTTGATGTTGGCTTCGGTAATGACCCTTATACCGATAAGACTATGACTCTGGAGCTTGGAAAAGGACCTTCTGTCGGTATAAGTCCGACTCTTGATAAAGAGCTGACCGATGAACTGATAAATATTGCCGTTCAAAAAAATATACCCTGTCAGAATGATGTTATGGGCGGAAAAACCGGTACAAATGCTGACTCTATAAGCTCTGTAGGTTGCGGTGTGAAAACTGCCCTGTTGTCTGTACCTCTCAGATATATGCATACTGCCAATGAAATTATCTGTGTTGATGATATTGAAAACACTGCAAAGCTGATAGCTGAGTTTCTCTTGAAAAAGGAGGCTGAAGCCAATGTTTGATTATTTGGAGGAATTGTGCCTTATTGACGGCACTTCAGGCAGAGAGCATGATGTCAGAGAATATATTATATCAAAGATAGACGGAAAATGTGATTATACAGTTGATCCGATGGGTAATATCCTTGCATTCAAAAGAGGAAGAAAAGAACCGAAAAACAAAGTGATGCTTTCAGCTCATATGGATGAAGTAGGATTTTTTATCAACTACATCTGCGATAACGGATATCTGAAGTTTACTAATGTGGGCGGGGTTGACAGTAAAGTAATTTCCGGCAGGGCGGTTACGGTCGGAGAAAAAAGAATTACCGGAATAGTAGGCAACAAGGTTGTTCATTTATCTGAGGGCGATGAAAAAGAATCTGCCTTAAAAATCAATAAAATGTATATTGATATTGGCGCAAAATCAAAGGATGAAGCTGAAAAGTATGTTTCAATCGGTGATAGTGTATATTTTAAATCGGATTTTAAGTGTTTCGGTGACGGCAAAATAAAAGCCAAAGCTATTGACGATCGCTTTGGTTGTGCCGTTATGCTCAAAATGATTGATGAGGATATTGAATACAGTATGCACTTTGCTTTTCTTGTTCAGGAAGAGGTTGGTTGCAGAGGTGCGGGACCTGCCGTATTTTCAATAAGACCTGATTATGCCATTGTGCTCGAGGCTACAACTGCTTCGGATATAACCGGAGTTGATGAGTGTGACAGTGTATGCTCCTTCGGTAAAGGTGCGGTAGTTTCCTTTATGGACAGAAGCACCGTTTATAACAGAAATATGTTTAAAAGAGCTTTTGAGATTGCAGAAAATAAAAATATAAAAATTCAGCCTAAGACGACCGTTGCAGGCGGAAATGATGCAGGAACTATCCATAAAGCTTGTGAGGGAGTATATACAATAGCTGTTTCACTTCCTTGCAGATATATTCATTCTTCAACATCTGTTGCTTATGTTGAGGATATGACTGCTTGCTACAAGCTTGCAAAAGCGCTGTCAGAGGAGTATGCCGATGCTTAAGCTTTTAAACAGTGAAAATCTTGATATTGTCCTCAAAAAAGCTGAAAACAGCGTTTTGGGAACAAGAATAGCCTGTTATGCTCTTTGCTACGGATTCGATAAAGATTTTATAGATTTCTGGGCTGGGGATAATTCGCTTATTTGCCGTTTTGACTATGCATTTACTGTAATTGCGGACCGTGATGCTGATTTCAGTGAAATTCGTGAATTCATAAATATAATAGGAGCAAAAAACATTACAACAACAGAAGAGGTTGCGGCGTCGCTTGATTTTGCGGAATTTGGGCTTAAAACGGCTTTTATTTATAAAGGTGAAAACGATATTTCTGACTGTGTGACGGATATTTCTGAGGCATATTTAAAAGAATCATATAAATTGATAAGCAAATCTATCCCTGATTCTTTTAAATCGGACAAAGAGTCATATCTGAGCTTTCTTTCTGATTTTTATTACAGAAAAAACAGGGGTTATGCAAGAGGAAAATGTATTTTAGATGGTGGTAATATTGTTTCTACTGCCTTTACCTCTGCCGAGGCGCATAACTCAGCAATAATAAGCGGCGTTGCATGCGAAGAAGGTTATCGCAAATTCGGATACGGCAAAGAAATTGTGCTGACTCTTGCACAGACTCTGAAAAATGAAAATAAAGCAGCCTATGTGATTGCTCTTAACGACTCCGCAAAAGGTTTCTACAAGCATATAGGCTTTGAAGAAATTGATAAAATTGCATATATAACGGAAAAGGTGTAAAAATGTTTAGTTTTGATGAGAGAATTAAAAAAATCGCAGATGAGGCTCTTGTAACAGCTGAGGGTGAGTTTCGGAATATTGATAAAATAACTGAATATAACCAGCAGAAAATGCTTTCTGCTTTTATTGACAATCATGTTTCAGAAACAATTTTTGCAGAGAGCACCGGCTACGGATATAACGACAGAGGCAGAGAAGTTATTGACAGAGTTTTTGCTCAGGCTGTCGGTGCCGAAGATGCGCTTGTAAGACATAACTTTACTTGCGGAACGCATACCCTGACCGTAGCGCTTTTTGGCGTGCTCAGACCCGGCGATGTAATGCTCAGCGTTTCCGGCAGACCTTATGATACCATACTTCCTGTTATAGGAGTAGGTTCAACAGAAAATGAAAATATGGGCTCACTCAAGAATTACGGGGTGAAGTACGAGGAAATTCAGCTTAACGGTGAAGGCAGACTTGATTATTCAAAGATAGAAGAGCGTTTGCAGCAGGGGACTGTTAGAATGATATACATTCAGCGCTCCAGGGGCTACAGTCTCAGACCGACAATTTCTGTTGCGGAAATTAAAAAGGTTGTTGATATAGCCAAAAAATATAAAGATACTATGGTTATGGTCGATAACTGCTACGGAGAATGGACAGAAACTCTTGAACCTACAGATGTGGGTGCCGATCTCATTGCAGGATCACTTATTAAAAACCCGGGCGGTGGTATAGCTAAAACCGGAGGGTATATAGCAGGCAAGAAGGAGTTTGTTGAGCTTTGTTCATACCGTATGACTACACCGGGGCTCGGCAGAGAAGTCGGAGCAACCCTTGGTCAGAGCAGAGAGCTGTTTATGGGAATATTCAATGGCCCACACGTTGTGGGCGAAGCGCTTAAAACGGCGGTGTTTACTGCTGCTGTTATGAAGCTGCTCGGCTTTGATTCAACTCCCGAAGTTCACGAAACAAGGCACGATATAATTGAAGCCGTGAAGCTTGGAAGAGAAGATTTGTTGATTGCTTTCTGTCAGGGTCTTCAGAAAGGAGCTCCTGTGGATTCCTTTGTAACACCGGAGCCGTGGGATATGCCGGGTTATGATAATAAGGTCATTATGTCTGCAGGTGCATTTACATTAGGCTCGTCTATTGAGCTTTCGGCCGATGCACCTCTGCGTGAGCCCTATGCAGTGTGGCTTCAGGGCGGTTTGAATTTCCACAGCAGTAAAATTGCTGTTATGTTTGCCGCACAGGAAGTGCTGAAAATAATTGAAAAAGAGGATAGATAATGAGTAATTTCAAAGGCTTTGAACCTAATACCTTTATGCTTTTGGAAATGAATAAATTTAACGACAGCAAAGATTTTTATGAATCTGTCAAGAATGATATCAAAAAAACAGCTATAATTCCGATGCGGCAGCTTGCAAGCGACTTAGCGGATGAGCTTTTTAAAATTGACGATAAAATGAATCTTGTGCCGACGAAGATGGTGTCACGAATACGACGGGATACCAGATTTTCCAAAAACAAGGATTTATACCGTGCAAATGTCTGGTGCATGTTTATGCGTGATAAGCATCAATGGAATTATCAACCCTGTATGTGGTTTGAGTATTTTCCTGACTGCTACAGCTACGGTATAGGTATGTTCAGAACCGATGCCGACTATCTCGATTGCTTCAGGGAGATACTCAGGGAAAATCAACAGGAATTCAGAGATGCTTTGCGACTGATTGAAGTCACAGGAGCTGTGTGCAATATCGAAAGCTATAAAAAAGACAAGCCCGGTATTGAAGAAATTGATCCTGATTTAAGAAAATTTTATAACTGTAAGAATATTGGGTTCGTTTATTATAACGCAGATATCAACAATCTGATCAACGGCTCAATTAAAGAAGAGCTCACCTATGCATTAAGAGCCTTTGGTCCTATGTACAGGTTTCTTCTGAGAGTAACGGAAAAAATGTATGAAAAGGGTGAACTTAATGAGTGAAAATATTTATGCAGCTTTAAAAAGCGGCACAGATATCAGAGGTACAGCAGTTGAAGGTGTGCCGGGCGAGACCGTTGAATTAACCGACAAGGCGGTATTTGATTTAACGGTCGGTTTCTGCAAATGGTTAGCTAAAAACAACTATAATAAGAATAAAAAAATTGCCGTTGGTCACGATTCAAGAATCTCAGCTGAGAGAATTAAGAGTAACATCATCGATGCGCTTTCACAGTTTGATTTTGAAATATATGACTGTTCCTATGCATCTACTCCCGCTATGTTTATGTCGACGGTGGATATGGGTTTTGTTGCTGCAATTCAGATAACTGCGAGCCATCATCCTTTTAATAAGAACGGTCTGAAATTTTTTACTGAAAACGGTGGTCTTGACGGTAAGGATATATCCGAAATAATTGAGCTTGCTGTTGAGCCTTTCAAAAGAACTGAAAAAGCACCGAATGTAATTTCTTGCGATTATATGAGTCTTTATGCAAAAAGACTGCGTGATATGATCTGCAGAGAGGTTAACGCTGAAAATTATGAAAAACCTCTTGAAGGTTACAAGATCATAGTTGACGCCGGCAACGGTGTAGGAGGCTTTTATGCCACAGACGTTCTCGCACCTTTGGGGGCCGACACGGAAGGAAGCTGTTATCTTGAGAAAGACGGTATGTTCCCAAATCATGCCCCAAATCCTGAAAACAAAGCTGCAATGGAATCTATCTGCAGCGCAACAATCAGCAGCAACGCAGACTTAGGTGTTATATTTGACACTGATGTTGACAGGGCAGGTTGTGTTGACGAAAACGGCAAAGAAATCAACAGAAACCGTCTGGTTGCTTTGGCATCAATTATTGCTTTAGAAAATAACGAGGGCGGTACTGTTGTAACTGACAGTGTCACATCAACCGGGCTGACGGATTTCATTAACAACACTCTGAAAGGTGTGCACTACAGGTTCAAGCGAGGATATAAAAACGTTATTAATGAACAGATTCGTCTTCAGAACGAAGGTGTTAACTGTCCGTTGGCCATTGAAACCTCGGGGCATGCTGCCTTCAGAGAAAATTATTATCTTGATGACGGAGCATATCTTATTACAAAAATTATAATAAAAATGGCACAGTTAGGTAGGGAAGACAAAAAAATAAACTCTCTTATCAGTGAGCTGAAGGATCCGAAGGAAGAAAAAGAGTTTAGATTTAAAATTTTGGAAAGCGACTTCAGAAACTACGGAAATTCAGTTATATCTGAATTGGAAAAGTACGCGGAGAATCAGGGTGACTGGCGAATTGCCGACGATAACAGAGAGGGCATTCGCGCTTACTTTGACGGTAATGATGAAAAGGGTTGGCTTTTACTCAGGCTCAGTGTACACGACCCGATTATGCCGCTCAACATTGAAAGTGATGTTGAAGGCGGAGTTAAAAAAATTGTCCGTAAATTCAAAAAGTTTATAGCAGCTTTTGATAAACTGGATACGAGCTCAATTATGAATTTTTAACTTTTAAAAAGGAGGTTTAATATGCGTAAATATTTTACGGCATTTATCGGTTTTGGTTTTCTTGCAATAGTTATAACCGTTGTTTGCCTTTTAAGCTTTAAACCGATTGAATCTCTGCTGAAACCTCCTATGTCCGGTGGCGAAAACCATGAAATTCAGATAGCTTTTGAAAAATCAATCAATAAAAGCTATAAGCTCAGAGCACCTTTAAGCGGTGATTACCGATCTTCATATATTTTTGAGGATTTAGACGGTGATCTCCAGGATGAGGTTATCGTGTTTTATTCAACATCGGATGCACTTGATATAGTTAAAATGAGCTTTTTGGTCAAGGAAAACAATGAATGGAAGTCTATTGCCGGTTTTGAAAGCTCCTATAGCGAGATTCATCAGATAAGGTTTGCCGATCTTGACAAAGACGGTGTTATGGAAGTGCTCGTTGGCTGGGCTGTTTATCAGAACGATCTTTCAAGAAACCTGAATGTTTATAAAGTGCCGCTAAAAAACAGCGACAATTTTGATATGATTTACAGCTGTGCTTATTCCGATTTTGACACTGCAGATATCGATAATGACGGTGACGAGGATATTGCGGTATTTGAAAGCGACAGCGGCACAGGAATACGTCTCAATTTCAACGCTTTTGAAAATGACGGAATTGTTACCAAAGCCTCTGTTTTACTTGATTCATCGGTGTACTCTGTTTTGAATATTTCACAGGATAATTCGTCCGTAATCGGTCACACCAGATTGTTTGTTGACGGTTATAAGATCGATGCAGGTATTGTTACTGAATGTGTATATTGGAACAAGGAAAGCGAAACTCTGGAAAAATTTAAACCTAAAAACAACACAGCAGTGCTTTCTTCAAGAATGACAAACATAGTATGTCAGGATGTAAATGACAACGGACTTATTGATGTTCCTGTTGAGGTTCCTCTTAATGACAGCAAAATAATAACAGAAAATCAGGCAGGTCCACAGATTCAGAATATCATCAAATGGGTACAGTTTGACGGTGATGCGTCAGATACAGTAACGCAGCAGCTGATATACGGCAATAATGATTTCAGAATAACCTTCAATGATGAATGGATGAAAAATATAACTGTGATAAACAACTACAATAATAACACAATATATTTTTATTCGGCAGATGATGACGATAAGAAAATGCTGTTTGAGTTGAAATATATATCCACTCAGGCACAGGAAGATGAGCTGACAAATAAATATAAAATTCTCACTGAAACAAAAAAAGGCAAACTGTTTTACGTTATATATAATTCTGACAGGGAGCTGAATATAAACAAATTTTTCTTGGAAAAAAACATTGTTTTTTGATGGAGGGTGTATACTTTATGAGGACGGTTTTAGTAGCAGAGGATGAAAGCTCAATCAGAGATTTTATAGTTGTAAACCTTAAAATTGCAGGTTTTGATGCTGTTGAGGCACATGACGGTTTGCAGGCAATAGAGCTTTACGACCGATATTCAGATAAAATTGATATTGCATTACTTGATGTAATGATGCCGGGTGCTGACGGACTTGAGGTTTGTAAGCACATACGGGAAAAAAACTCAAATGTCGGTATTGTGTTCCTCACAGCAAGGGCTCAGGAGCAGAATATTGTGAGCGGTTTCAAGTGCGGAGCTGATGACTATGTTATAAAACCCTTTTCTCCCTCTGAGCTCATTGCAAGAATTGAAACTCTCCACAGAAGAGTAGAGTACAGCAAAAAGCTTATAAATTCTGTCCAGAGTGATACAATAAAGCTCGGTGACTATGTTCTTGATCTAAAAAAACATAACATTTGTCATAATGATGAGGTTATTGAGCTCACTCAGATTGAATTTCAGATATTGGAATGCTTCTTTAATGAACCGGGCAAATCAATAGACCGTAAATACATATTAAACAAGGTTTGGGGAGACCCCTATTTCGGAGACGATAAGGTTGTTGATGTTAATATCAGAAGATTGAGGTTAAAGCTTGAAGAAAGCCCTTCAAATCCGAGACATCTCATTACTGTTTGGGGACAGGGTTACTGCTGGAAGGAATAAAAAAGACTAAGGAGGTATTGCAGTGAAGCGCTCAATTAAGCGTAGGTGGATGAAAAACATATTATTAACAATCATTGTGGTACTTCTGATTTGCTCGTCAATTATTTTGTTTACGGTATATAACAGGTATCACAATACTGTTGAGCAAACCATCAGAGCTCGTATCACCAGATCGGTTGACACTTTCTTTTTACCGTACAGTACAGCAGATGAGGAAACCTTTGCAATATGTGCGGCGGAGTTTGTTGATACCTTTATGTATAAGGATATAATGGAGGTTTGGGTTCTCGACAAAAACGGTAATATGATTGTGTCCTCAAGCGGATTCAGCGAAGAAAACGAGGATGTATATGACGATTATCTTGAGGCTCTTTATTCGGAAAACAAAATCGGCTCAGCTCTTACAACTCTTGAATCAGGTGAACACGTTACCGCCGTAACTTACATTCTGAGAGATGAGAACGAGGAGCCCTACGGCGCTTTGAGATATATGATTTCAATGCAGGACATTGACAAGCAGTTTTTACTTATAACAATTCTCGTAATTATAATCCTTATTATGGTAATACTTATTTTCGCAATGTCAGGTGTATATTTTATCGCTTCTATAGTAAATCCGCTGCAGAGAATAAATCTTATAACCAAGGAAATTGCGAAAGGAAACTTTGAGGTGCGAATTGAATCGGAAAACGATGACGAAATAGGTGAGCTTGCTTCGTCGATAAATGATATGGCTCTCAGGTTGAGTGAAATCGACGAAATGAAAAATGAGTTTATTTCAACGGTATCTCATGAAATCCGCACGCCGCTGACGTCGATTAAAGGCTGGGGTGAAACCTTAATCAACGTCGGTGAAAACAATGAATTGACACAAAAAGGCTTAGGCATTATTGTTGATGAAACTACAAGACTTTCAACTATGGTTGAAGAGCTTCTTGATTTTTCGAGAATTCAGAACGGTAAATTGACGGTAAACAAGGAAAAATTAGATATTGTTTCGGCGGTTGAGCTGACTTATTCGATTTACAAACAAAAATCCGAAAGCGACAATTTGGAATTTGCTATGAATTGCAAACAACCAAGGATATTCGTTTATGCGGACCGTGATAAAATACGTCAGGTACTGATAAATATTCTTGACAATGCCTTTAAATATACATCCGAGGGCGGAAAAATTGAATTGTCTCTTGAAAAATATAAGAAGCATGCAAAAATCACAGTCACGGACAGTGGCTGCGGAATTGACGAAAAAGATCTGTTGCATGTAAAGGAAAAGTTTTACAAAGCAAATAACACTGTCAGAGGCACAGGGATAGGACTTGCTGTGGCGGATGAAATTGTCCGAATGCATGACGGTGAATTAAATATAAAAAGCGAGACAGGTAAAGGAACGAGTGTTGAAGTTTACTTACCCTTGTATACAAAGGAGTCAGATTATGAATAAAAAAGAAAAATCAGCTTGCAAGCTTTCAATCGGAGGTCAGGCCCTGATTGAAGGTATTATGATGCAGGGGCCGAATGGTGCAGCGGTATCGGTAAGATGCCCTGACGGAAGTATTGATACAGAAATTATTGAAGTTAAGCATATCAAGGATAAAATTAAATTTTTGGGTTGGCCGCTCGTCAGAGGTATAGTCAATTATATTGAATCAATGGTTTTCGGCTACAAATGCCTTATGATTTCAGCAGAAAAGTCAGGGCTTGAGGATATCGAGAACACTGATGAAAATTCATCAAAGCTTGATAAGTGGCTCACTGAGCATCTTAACAAGAAGGTTATGGGTGTAATAACGGGTATCGCTTCAATAATCGGTGTTTTGCTTGCATTTTTCCTATTTTTTTATCTTCCAACTGCTGCAGTTAATTTATTGAATAGGCTTTCAGGCGAGGTGCTGACAAACTACCGTGCTCTTTTTGAAGGAATAATCAGAATGGCGATCTTTGTCTTATACATCGCTCTGGTTTCTCTTATGAAAGACATTAAGCGTACTTTTATGTATCACGGGGCAGAACACAAGACAATATTCTGTTATGAGAACGGTCTAGAGCTTACTGTTGAGAATGTAAAAAAACAGTCGCGCTTTCATCCCAGATGCGGCACAAGCTTCATTTTTGTTATCATTATCATCAGTGTTATTATTTCATCTGTAATTTCAGTTACAACATCGCTTCATTCCAACAACATTCTTTGGATGGGTGTAAAACTGCTTATCCTTCCTCTTGTAACAGGCTTCAGCTATGAGTTCATTAAATATGCAGGCAGACATAATAATCTGTTCGTTAAAATACTTGCAGCACCGGGTCTCTGGATGCAGAGGCTTACAACAAAGGAACCTGACGATCAGATGATAGAAGTTGCACTGGAGGCTTTCAAGGCAGTACTCCCTGGCGAAACGGGAGATGTGAAAGATGAAGCTTAACATTCTGTATAACACGGTACTCAGGCAGCTTGATGATAATTCAATAGAGAATTCTGTTTTTGAAGCGAAGGAGCTCATCAAGCATTTTTACAAGCTGTCGGAAAGTGATTTTCTGCTCAGAAGAAATGATGATTTCTCCGATGTGATATGTCAGGCATTGCAGACCGCTGTTGACAGAAGACTTAACGGCGAGCCGCTGCAGTATATAATCGGCGAATGGGATTTTATGGGTTATACCTTCAGCGTCGGTGACGGTGTTCTTATCCCGAGGCCTGAAACAGAGCTTTTATGTGAGTTTGTAATTGAAAGTATACTTTCTTTGCAAAGTCCCGTTGTTTACGATTTATGTTCAGGGAGCGGTTGCATAGGGATATCTGTGAAAAAAGCAGTTCCTTCAGCAGAGGTTTATCTTGTGGAAAAAAGCGATCTCGCTTATAAATACCTTAAGAAAAACGTCATAAAGCTTTGCGGAGAAAATCAGGTTAACACTGTCAATGCCGATATTTTTAATTTTGATATGTTTAAAAACAATCAAAAAGCTGATGTTATCGTAAGTAATCCGCCATACATCAGAAGCAGTGAAATCCCCACACTGCAAGCAGAAGTACAGCAGGAACCGGTTATGGCTCTTGACGGGGGTGAGGACGGCCTTGAATTTTATCGGTTTATCATCACTGAATGGAGACAGCTTCTGAAGGATAACGGTTTTTTTGCTTTTGAATGCGGTGAGGATCAAGCGGGGGACATCGCTCAAATTTTAGATAATTACGGATTTGACAGTTTTACACTAAAAGATTATAATAATATAGACAGAATCGTAATCGGAAGGAGGAAATGCTGATGCTTTTCGGTATTTCAATGGAAAAAATACTTGTGAGGCTTTTCATTGCTGTTTGCATATTGCCAATTCATGAATTCGCACATGCTTATACTGCTCACAAACTTGGAGATGATACAGCAAGACTGTCGGAAAGAATGACCATCAATCCGCTTGCTCATATAGATCCTGTCGGAGCGTTACTTATGATTTTTGCAGGTGTCGGTTATGCTAAAGCTGTACCTGTAAATATCAGAAACTTCAGAAAGAGAAAACAGTATATGGCTATAGTTTCACTTGCCGGTCCCGTTTCAAATTTAATTATGGCTTTAATCTTTATGCTTCTTTCCAATGCGACATATTATTTGAGCGGTACGCTGAATAACGCAATATACACAATATATACTTTGTTGATGTATGCAGCGTCCGTGAATATTTCACTTGCTGTATTTAATCTGATTCCCATACCGCCGTTGGACGGTTCAAGAATACTCAGTGTAATAATTCCCGACAGGCAATATTACAAGATTATGCAGTATGAAAGGTACCTCATTCTCGTAATTCTTGTGCTTGCTTTTATCGGTGTTCTTTCCGGACCAATCAATATAGTTACATCCTACATTCTTAATCTTTTTGATAAAATAACATCATTCCCGTTTATAATGATTTCACAATAACATAGGTGAATTATGGAAAAAATACAGTATAAATTAGATGTGTTTGAAGGTCCTATGGATCTGCTTTTGCATCTGATAAGTAAACATAAACTGAATATTAATGACATTCCTATTTTTGAGCTTGTGGAGCAATATATTGACTATGTTCATCAAATGGAAGAGGCCGATATGGAAGTTGCCAGTGATTTTCTGGAAATGGCCGCAAGACTTGTTTATATAAAGTCGGTGTCACTCTTGCCTGTATACGAAGAAGCTGAGCAACTTAAAAAAGAGCTTACGGGTGAACTGCTTGAATATCAGGATTGCAAAATGATGGCTCAGAAAATTGCTCAGACAGCAAACGGATTCGATTATTTTTATCGCTCAACAATGCAGCTTGATGTGGATAAAAAATATGAACGTTTACATGAAAGCAATGAGCTTGTCGGACATTATCTTGAAGCTGTCGGCAGAGGTAAGAGGAAGCTTCCGCCACCCATAGAAGCTTTTACTGCTATCGTTACAAGAAAAATCGTATCCGTCGGTTCACGTATCGCAGGGATTTTCTCTAAGCTCAGAAATAAATCCGTGCACCGCTTGGATGATTTTTTCTCAGATGCAGCATCACGTTCGGAAATGGTCGCAACTTTCCTTGCCATACTGGAGCTTATTAAGGCAAAAAAAATAGTTGCCGACGGTGACGGTGAAGATACTGTAGTCGGGCAAATAGGTGAAATTGAAAATATTGATGAATTTATGATCAGTTCAGGTGGTGAAGAATATGATGAATGATGCTGAGTTACTTTCAACTCTTGAAGCTGTGCTTTTTGCAGTTGGCGAACCCATTGAGATTCAGCGACTGTCTCAGGGGCTGCACGTAAGCACAGATATACTTGAAAATGCGCTGATGATCCTTAAAGATAAATATGAAAGCGCTGAGTCCGGCATTTGTTTGTTGAAGCTTGATGATAAGTATCAGCTTTGCACAAAGCAAATTTTTGCAGATAGTATAAGAAACGTTATCGAAGTGAAAAAGAACGCACCTCTATCTCAGGCGGCTTTTGAGGTTTTAGCCATAATCGCTTATAATCAGCCGGTCACAAAATCTTTTATTGAGCAGATCCGAGGTGTTGATTGCTCCGCGGTAATCACAAACTTATGTCAGAAATCACTTATTGAGGAAAAAGGCAGACTCGACCTTCCCGGCAGGCCTCTTATATACGGCACCACACCTGAATTTCTCAGATGCTTCTGCATTTCTTCTCTTGATGAGCTTCCGGAACTGCCGGAAAAAGAAAAAACTGACGAAAACAATGAAAATGTATCGGAAGATTTGAATTTAATGGTTGACGAAAACGAAAATTTAGAGTAACATATACTAAGATGATTATTGAGGTGGTGAAAGAGTGAACGGTTTTCAGATTTTTTTGTGTGTTTTAGCCTGTATTATCGGTTTCTTCGTGCTCATTCTTTCAATACCGATTCATGTCTCGGTTGGATATGACGACAAAATCCGACTGTCGGTTAAATACCTCTTTATCAAGCTTAATATTTTACCTGCAGGAGAAAAGAAAAAGAAAGAAAAGCCTGCGAAGGAAAAAAAGCCCAAAGAAGAGAAGCCGAAGGAAGAAAAACCTGAAAAGGAAAAAAAGCCGAATCCTATAGTTGAGATGGTTAAAGCTAACGGATACGACGGTATGATGCTTGTTATCCGTAATTTAGGAAGAGTACTGGGCACATACGGCGGAAAGCTTTTTAAAAGTGTAGTTTTTGATGAAATTGTTTTACATATATGTGTTGGTACCGGTGATTCGGCAGCAACAGCTATAAAGTACGGTAAGACCTGTCAGAAGGTTTATCCGGTTTTTGGTTTTATCTGCTCAAATAATCTTGTCAGACGCTACGATATAGATGTACATCCGGATTTTCTTGCTAATAAAACCGAAAGTGAGTTTTATTTTGATTTTCACATCTGTATCCGCAAGATTATCAACGCTTCTATAGCAATGGTTTTAAGGCTTATATTCGGAGTTGTTCTTAAGTTCCTGACAGGAGCTAAAAAGAACAAAACCTCCAATGAGTCAAAAAATATAAACACGGAACAACAAAAATCAAAACAGACTGTAATGAAAGGATGATATACAATGGCAGAAAAATCAGCAGGCGCAATTCTTGCATCAACAATTGAAAAAATCCGTGAGCTTGTGGATACAAGCACAATTATCGGAGAACCCATCTACGCGGAGGGCGGCACAACAATAATCCCTGTTTCAAAAGTTACATACGGCTTTGCTTCAGGCGGTGCTGATTTCCCCTCGAAGAGCACAAAAGAACTTTTCGGTGGCGGCGGTGGAGCCGGCGTGACAATCACTCCTGTTGCATTCCTTGTTATCAACGGCGGAGAAGTAACTCTCAAGCACATTACCGCTTATGATAATGCAGCTGAAAGAGTGGTAAATCTCGTGCCTGAAATGTTCGATAAGGTAACAGGTCTTATGAATAAGGCTAAGAAGGACGCAACTCCTGCTGAGGTTACCGAAGAACAGGCATAATTTCACAAAGCTATAATTTTAATACAACCGCCTGCATATCATATATTGGCAGGTGGTTGCTTTGTTAATTAAAAAAATATCTTTAATTCTGTTTATCGCAATATTATTTTCATTCAAGGTGTATTCTGTTGAACCTCCCGTTACGAGTGCCCGTTCAGCTGTTGTTATTGACAGCAATACAAATGAGGTTATTTATCAGAAAAATATGTCTGATATGCTCTCAATGGCAAGTACGACAAAAATTATGACAAGTATACTTGCTGTTGAATCGGGTAAGCTTCATTGTACGGTTAAGGCTGAAAGAGACGTGGTGTGTGAAGGTACTTCAATCGGGATAAAAAAAGGGGACTGCTTTACTCTTGAAACCCTGGTGTGGGCAATGCTTCTTGAATCGGGAAACGATGCAGCTGTACTTACAGCCGAATATCTTGCCGGCAGTGAAGAAGATTTTGCGGTTATGATGAATGAAAAAGCTGCTGAAATCGGAATGGAGAACACAAATTTTGTCACTGCCTCCGGTCTTGATGACGAGGAGCACTTTTCAACGGCTTACGATATGGCGCTTCTTGCTTCTTATGCCATCAAAAATCCCATATTCAGGCAGATGTGTTCGTCACAAAGCTATTCAGCCCGATATGTTTCTCCGGATATATCGGTTACTTATTCGAATCATAACAGACTTCTCGATATGTACGAAGGCGTTTTCGGTGTAAAAACCGGATTCACTAAAAAAAGCGGCAGATGCCTTGTTTCTGCCTGCGAAAGAGACGGTGTAACGCTCGTTGCGGTAACATTAAAAGCTCCGGATGATTGGAACGATCACAAAAAAATGTATGATTACGGCTTTGCTGTATCGAAATTAAATCCCATCGAAACTGAGCTGCCGCAGAGTCTTGCTGTATACGGAGGAGAAAAAGCCTCCGTTTCACTTAGAGGGCCTGAAATAAACATCAACAACTTTAATGACAGCACTGTAACTTACCGTGTGCACATACCTGATTTTCTATATGCACCGATAGCGGAAAATGACAAAATCGGTACGCTTACGCTGTATATTAACAACAAAAAAGTTGATGAATATCCGATAACAGCCGCAGAGAGTGTTGGTATAACAGAAGGAAAGAAATCTCCCGAATATAACTTATTTGACAAATTAAAATACTTCTTATCAGAATTATTTTGAAAGGATGAAATATAAATGACAGACGGTAAAGTCAGGCTGCAAAAATTTCTCGCTGAAAGCGGAGTTGCTTCAAGAAGAAAAAGTGAGGAGCTGATAGAAAGCGGTAAGGTCAAGGTTAACGGTCGCGTCGCATCAATCGGTGATAAGGTCAACCCAAAGAGAGACACTGTAACTGTCAGCGGTAAAAAAATTATCAAGCAAAAGGAAAACACATACATCGTCTTGCATAAGCCCAGAGGTTTCATTACAACCATGAGCGATGAAATGGATAGAAAGTGTGTTGCTGAGCTTATTAAAGATGTAAAGTGCAGAGTTTTCCCTGTGGGCAGACTTGACAGAGATTCTGAAGGTATGCTTTTATTCACGAACGACGGTGAGTTCGCCAATGCAATGACACATCCTACTAAGCATGTTCCGAAAACCTACCGTGTAACCGTTAGACCTTCAATCAGCGAGGATCAGTTAACGGCTCTCGCAACCGGTGTTATTATTGACGACAGAAAAACAGCACCTGCCGAGGTTCGTGTTGTTACCAAAGAAGAAAACAGAGTTGTGCTTGAGATTATTCTTTACGAAGGCAGAAACAGACAGATAAGAAAGATGTGCGAAGAGGTGGGTCTTGAGGTTGCAAGACTTAAAAGAACCGCTATCGGTTCAATAAAGCTCGGTATGCTTAAGCAAGGAGCCTGGCGCCATCTTACCGAAGATGAAGTGAGAAAGCTTATGATTGCCGCAGGAATGGAAAGAAAGAAGAAATAATATGATATATTTTGAGCATAGATTTATTGATTCTGACAATAAAATTGCAGAATTTTTTGCAATTGAAAACGGTGAAAACTTAGGTGAATGTACTCTTTTTTTAGCCGGAAATTTTGCTGAGGTCACAAAAGTGATCTTCGCCGATAATAAAGAATTTATCGTTGAGGGTCTTTTAAAAGCTGCTTTTAATTTTGCTGCAAACAGAAATTATTACATGGGCAGATGCAATGTATGCGGCATTGAGTTTTGCCTTGACAGAATGAACTTTTCCAAGACTGAAAACGGCTATGAAAACGATATACCGTCAATACTTGCAGGAAGCTGCAAAAACTGCTGTAAATGATTGCGTTTTTTGTTTGACAAACGAAGCAAAACAATATATAATTAAAAGGATAAGTTTATACTTTAATAACAGTTATCTGTTTGGAGGAATAGTATAATATGATCAGAAGTATGACAGGCTTCGGCAGAGCCCAGGAAATCGTTGACGGAATGAGCATTACCGTTGAGATGAAAAGTGTTAATCACAGATATTTTGATTTTTCATCAAGAGTACCGAGAACCTTCGGTTTTCTTGATGAAAAGCTTAAAACATATATTCAGACCTATGTTTCAAGAGGGAAGATGGAATGCATTGTTCAAATTGAGGAACTTCAGGAAGAGGATTGTATCGTTTCCGTTAATCACTCTCTTGCTAAAGGATATATAAATGCTCTTAGAGAGCTTTGTGATACCTATGAGCTCAGAAATGATGTGACAGTATCATCTGTTGCAAGATACCATGATATTTTTTCAGTTCATAAAACTGAAGCTGATGAAGAACGTATATGGAACGCAGTTAAAAAGGTGACCGATTCTGCACTTGATAACTTTATTTCAATGCGTGAGCGTGAGGGAGAAAAGCTCAAAAGGGATATTCTTTCACGATGTGACCTTATTATCGAAAATGTTGAATTTATCGAAAAGCGTTCACCGCAGACGGTTATTGAATATAATGCTAAGCTTATCGAAAGAATGAGAAGCGTACTTGAAGATGTTAACGTTGACGAACAACGTCTTCTTACCGAAGCTGCAATATACGCTGATAAAATTGCAGTTGCTGAGGAAACTGTACGTTTAAGGAGCCATATAAGCCAGATGCACGAGTTTATGGATAGCTCATCAGCTGTAGGCAGAAAGATGGATTTTCTTGTTCAGGAATTCAACAGAGAGGCTAACACAATAGGTTCTAAGGCTCAGGATGTTGAAATAGCCCGCAAGGTAATTGACATTAAGGCTGAGGTTGAAAAAATCAGGGAACAGGTACAAAATATCGAATAACAGGGTGAATACTATGAAGTTGATAAATATTGGATTCGGTAATATGATAAATGCGCAAAGACTTGTTGCTATTGTCAGCCCGGATTCCGCTCCTATTAAGCGTATCATTCAGGAGTGTAAAGAAAGAGGAACTCTGATTGATGCCACGCAGGGCAGACGCACAAGAGCGGTTATAATTATGGACAGTGACCATGTAATATTGACATATCTTCAGTGCGAAACCGTCGCAAACAGACTCAACTCGGATGAGGACGAAATCGGAGTGGAGGAATGCGAAAATGAATGAGGGAATTTTGGTGGTCGTATCCGCCCCTTCGGGATGCGGTAAGGACACAGTAGTTGCCAAGGTTCTCGAAAGAATGCCGGGGAAAGGCTTTCTTTCGGTTTCTATGACAACAAGAGCAATGCGTCCGGGTGAAACTCAGGGAGTTGAATATATCTTTGTCAGCAAGGAGGAATTCCTTAAGCACATTGAAGACGGAGATATGCTTGAATATGCTACCTATGGCTCAAATATGTACGGAACTCCCATTAAGCCTGTGAAGGATATGCTGAAAAGCGGAAAGGTTGTTTTTCTTATTATCGAGGTTGAAGGCGGCGGAAATGTAAAAAGAGCATTCCCTGATGCTACAAAAATATTTATTATGCCACCTTCAATGCAGGAATTGGAAAGAAGACTGCGCGGCAGAAACACAGACAGCGAAGAAGCAATATGTAACAGACTTGAAATAGCAAAAAGAGAGCTTTTAAGAGCTGAAGAATATGATTTCGTGGTTGAAAACAATGAGCTTGATAAAGCTGTTGACGATGTGCTCACAATCATAAGGGCTCAGCAGCTCAGGATAGAAAAAATGAAAAATAATATAAAAGAGGTAATAAACAATGCTTAATCCCGATTTAAGAGACTTACTTAAAGACAACACAAGCCGCTATTCACTTGTAACAGCTGTTGCAAAGAGAGCAAGAGAGGTTTCCGAAAATCCCGTACTTAACGAAAAATGCGGCACAGAGAAACCTGTTTCATACGCACTCGAGGAATTTCTTGCAGGTAAGCTTGAAATCAGTGAGCCTGAGGAGATCAGAAACATCTAACTAAAGAGGAAGTGAAATGATATGGAACATGTTTTGGCATTTGTAGCTGTCGAAAATGTTGCATATCATTTTGACATTTTATACGGCTACATTGTTCCCGATGAACTGAAAAAACGTGTTAAGCTCGGTTCTCGGGTGCTCGTCAGTTTTGGCAGAAGTAAAACCGTAAAAAGACAGGGAGTTGTTTTTGATTTTGGCAAGTCAGAAAGCACAAAAGGCTATAAAAAGCTGCTTTCGTTGATTGATGATGAGACGCTTGTCAGCGATGAAATGCTGTCAGTTGCCCGTTTTTTAAAAGACAGGACCTTCTGCACATATTTTGAGGCTGTCAAGTCACAGATTCCGTCAGGCTTAAACTATAAAACCATTGTGAGATATCTTGCTAAAGATATGCCTTCTGATATCAGCCTGACAGGTACAGAAAAAGAAGTATATGATTATATGCTTTCACTTGATGAGCCTGAGGATATGAAGTATATTTATTCAAAGCTCGGTCTTAGCAGCAAATGTGATGCTATTGAAAATCTCTTAAGAAAAGGCCTGATAATCAAGTCTTACACTGCAGTAAAGAAAATTGGTGCTGCAACAAACAAAACGGTTAATTTGCGCCTTTTTGGCGATGATCTTGACGCCGCATCCGCTAAGCTGACTAACAAACAAAAGGATATAGTCAATGTACTAAAAGATGTCGGTTGCTGCACCGTTAAAGAGCTCTGTTATTTCACCGGTGTGACTTCATCAGTTATAAACACACTGTGTAAAAAGGGAATTGTCAAAATAACAGATACAGTGTATTACAGAATTCCCGAAACTGCGCTTGAATATAAAAAAAGCAGTCAGCAGATTAAATTAACCGAAGAGCAGCAAAAAGCTTTCTTAGAGCTTAAAGATAAACTTGATACGGGTGGAGTTTCCCTGCTTTACGGTATAACGGGCAGCGGAAAAACATCGGTTTTCTTATCCTTGATTGATGAGGTTATATCCCGTAATAAACAGGTTATTGTCATGGTGCCTGAAATATCACTGACACCTCAGATGATGTCGATTTTTAAAGGCAGATACGGCGAAAAGGTAGCAATATTTCACAGCGCACTTTCAGTCGGCGAAAGAAGAGATGAATACAAAAGAGTTAAGAACGGACTGGTGCAGATAGCTGTCGGCACACGCTCAGCAGTATTTGCACCTTTTGATAATCTTGGACTGATTGTTATCGACGAAGAGCAGGAGCATACATATAAATCCGAGTCTTCACCAAGATATCACACGGTTGATGTGGCAAAATTCAGAGCGACACGACACAAGGCTTTATTACTGCTATCGTCAGCTACACCTTCGATTTCAAGCTTCTCCTATGCAAAGCAAGGAAAATATTCGCTTCATATACTTAAAGAAAGATATGGGAACGCTGTTTTACCTGATGTTGACCTGATTGATATGAAAGAGGACAGGAAAGCTGGCAACAGATACAATATCAGTTCACGCTTGCTTGAAATGCTTGAAAAAAATATT
Source organism: Acutalibacteraceae bacterium (assembly GCA_045537485.1). Classification (GTDB taxonomy): domain Bacteria; phylum Bacillota; class Clostridia; order Oscillospirales; family Acutalibacteraceae; genus UBA6857. The sequence continues at coordinate 62,277 of JAZSPQ010000005.1, forward strand.
CAGGATAAAAAGCAGTCTATCCTTCTCATAAACAGACGCGGATATAACACCTTCGTTGCCTGTGACAGTTGCGGAAGTGTCGTTAACTGTCCTTCTTGCAGCATATCGATGACCTACCACAGTGCTAACAACAGACTGATGTGTCACTATTGCGGCTATTCAGCGCCGTTCACAAAAATCTGCAGCCAATGCGGCAAGGAGGATGTGCGCTACGCCGGTTACGGTACCCAAAAAATCGAAGAAGAGCTTTCAATGCTTTTGCCGGAAGCGAGAATACTTAGGATGGATACGGATACCACTTCCTCGAGACATTCCTTTGAGAAGGGACTTATAGATTTCGGTGAAGGTAAATATGATATAATGCTAGGCACCCAGATGGTAGCAAAGGGACTTAATTTTGAAAACGTAACTGTTGTCGGTGTTATAAACGCCGATCAGCAGCTCAATAACGATGACTTCAGAAGTGAGGAAAGAACTTTCGACTTACTGACACAGGTTGTCGGCAGATCAGGCAGAGGCTCATTTAAGGGCACTGCAGTTATCCAGACCTTAACACCTGAAAATCATATAATACAGCTTGCACAGAAACAGGATTTCGAAAGCTTTTTCAGCAATGAAATTATAATAAGAAAAGCTCTTGTATATCCGCCATACTGCGATATGTGCGTTATAAGCTTTTTAGGTGAAAATGAGGTGAAAACGCTGAACTGTGCGAGAGCATTTTTTAGCAGTTTTCAGGGAAAGATTGAAAGCAAATACAGTAGTCTAAAGGTTATTGTTCTCGGTCCGTTGCCTGCAAGAATAGCTAAAATGAATAATAAATTCCGGTACAGGTTAATAATTAAATGTAAAAACAGTAAAAGCTTCAGGGAGTTGATTTCTGAATTGCTTGTTGAATTCGGAAAGAACAGCAGCTTTTCCGATATCAGCGTTTCTGCAGATATTAATCCTGAAAATATGATGTAAATTAGGAGCAAATATTATGGCAATAAGAAAAGTTGTAACTTCAGAAGATCCGATTTTAAGAAAAACAAGCCGAAGGGTTGAAAATTTTAATGAAAGACTTTGGACGCTTATCGATGATATGAAAGAAACTATGTATAAGGCTGATGGTGTTGGACTTGCAGCTGTACAGGTAGGCATACTGAAAAGAGTTGTCGTTATAGATGTCGGAGATGGCTTTATGGAGCTTGTTAATCCTGAAATTATTGAAACCTCAGGGGAGGTTAAGGATACAGAGGGATGTCTTTCGGTGCCGGGAGAGAACGGTGTTGTCGCAAGACCTGAGTATGTAAAAATTAAAGCTCAGAACCGTGAAGGTGTTTGGCGCAGATATGAAGGAACAGGACTGAAAGCACGTTGCTTCTGCCACGAAATAGACCACCTTGACGGAATTTTATATACAGATAAGGTTATTAAAGAGGTTACGGCAGAAGACATAAAAAACGATAAATAACAGGAAGGTGATATGATGCGTATAGCATTTATGGGTACACCCGATTTTTCGGTTGACTGCTTAAAAGCTTTGATAGATTCTGAACACGACATTGTAGGTGTATTCTGTCAGCCCGACAAACCGGTTGGCAGAAAACAGGTTTTAACACCTCCGGATGTTAAGGTTGAGGCACTTAAGCATGATTTAAAAATTTTTCAACCTGCAAGTCTCAAAAACGGAAAAGGTGTCGAAATTCTTGAAAAAATCCAACCGGAGCTTGTTGTAGTTGTTGCATACGGCAAAATTTTGCCAAAGGATTTTCTTGATTTTCCGAAATACGGTTGTATAAACATACACGCATCTGTTTTGCCTAAATACAGAGGTGCTTCACCGATACATTTCGCTGTGTTAAACGGAGATAAGACAACGGGAGTCACAGCGCAGCTGATGGATGAGGGTGTTGATACAGGCGATATTCTGAATGTGGCCACGGTTGAAATCGGTGAAAATGATACAACCGAATACATGTATGAAGTACTGGCTCCGTTAGGCGCAAGAGTTCTTATGGAAACTATAGAACTTCTTGAAAAAGGTGAGTTAAAGCCTGTTAAACAAGATGACTCCAAAGCTTCAAATGTGGGACTTCTTTCAAAGGATATGAGTAACATCGATTGGAGCTGTTCCGCTTTTGAAATTCATAATAAAATCAGAGGTCTTTATTCATGGCCCGGAGCTTCAACAGTTCTTGGTGGAAAAACTTTAAAGCTTCATTCATCTTTTTTATCAGATAAAAAAGGGAATAATAAACCCGGAGAAGTTATTGAAAACTCAAATAAGCTTGTTGTTGCATGTGGCGACAACAAATGTGTTGAAATCACTGAACTTCAGTTGGAGGGAAAGAAGCGAATGAGTGCTTCTGCATTTCTCAACGGATATTCAGTTGAAAAAGGACTTATTTTAGGAAAATGAAGGTGATTTTGTGTTTTGGTACGACTATTATTATATAATTCTTGTAGTTCCCGCACTGATTCTCTCGCTTATCGCTCAGGCGAATGTAAAAAGTGTTTATAAGAAGATGTCAGCGGTAAACAACAGAAAGAGATTATCAGGTGCTCAGGCGGCATACAACGTTCTCAGCTTTGCAGGGCTGGGAAACACCGTTAAAATCGAGTGCATCAGGGGTAATTTAACCGATCACTATGATCCGAGAGCAAATGTTGTCCGTTTATCTCAGGCGGTTTATAACGGAACTTCAATAGCGAGCATAGGTATTGCCTGTCACGAGGTTGGTCATGCCATTCAGCACGCTACGGGCTACGCCCCCATTAAGATAAGAAATGCTATTTTACCTGTAGCTAATTTCGGCTCAAGCGCAGGCTTCTTTATTGCGATTATAGGTTACTTTATGGGTGCGCCGCTTATAGTAAATATCGGTGTAATTCTTTTTGCTTGTGTTGTACTCTTTCAGCTTGTTACTTTGCCCGTGGAATTCAATGCAAGCAGAAGAGCAATGTCACTTATTGCAGAAAAAGGACTTCTGTATGAGGACGAGTTGCCCGGTGCAAGAAAGGTTCTTACCGCCGCTGCAATGACTTATGTGGCCGCATTGATTGTGTCAATTATGTCACTTTTAAGATTGATTTTAAGAACAAGAAGAGATTAAAGAAAAGAGAATTCTAATGGCAAATGCAAGGCAGATTGCTTTTGAAGCACTTTTAAAAACAGAGAAAAATAATGCCTATTCAAATATAGCGCTTGACGGTTTTCTTTCAAAAACAAAACTTGACACAAGAGATAAAGCTTTTGTGTCTGCTTTGTTTTACGGAACTATTGAAAGAAAAATAACAATCGACTACCAGCTCGGACTTTATCTAAGCAAGCCTATTAAAAAGCTCAAGCCTGAGGTGCTTGTAATTTTAGAATTGGGTGCGTATCAGATTTTGTATATGGATAAGGTACCTTCATCTGCAGCGGTAAATGAGAGTGTCATTCTTGCGAAAAAGAATGGCTGCGCCTTTGCAGGCGGTCTTATAAATGCAGTACTCAGAAAAATTGTTTCCAACGGTGTAACTTTACCTGCCGAAAATAACTTCGCAGAATATTTAAGTGTTAAATATTCTTGCCCTACCGAGCATATCGATGTCTGGATAGAGGAGTTAGGAGTCAATGATACAGTAGCATTCCTTGAAAGTACTCTTGGCAGTGCGGATATAAATATTAGAGTAAACACACAGAAAACCAATTCGAAGGCACTTGTTGCAATACTCGAAAAAGAAGGTGTGGCATCCGAAAAAACGTATCTTGAAAATTGTCTTGCGCTAAATCTGAAGGGTAAGGATATAGAAACGCTTGATTCCTTTAAAAACGGTCTTTATCACGTTCAGGACTTGTCCTGTCAACTGTGTGCAATGGCGCTTGTAGCCAAAGAAGGCCAGCGTGTATTTGATATGTGTTCGGCACCGGGCGGAAAAGCTTTCACAGTTGCTCAGCTCATGAACGACAACGGAGAGGTTCACTGCTTCGATATACACGGAAGCCGTGTTGAATTAATCAAAAACGGAGCTGAAAGATTAGGCCTTAAAAGTATTTTCGCTTCGGTTTCCGATGCATCGGTTTACAATGAAAAACACGGTTTTGCTGATGCTGTTTTATGTGATGCGCCTTGTTCCGGTCTCGGAATTATCAGGAGAAAGCCTGAAATCAAGTATAAAAGCCTTGAATCGATATCAGAACTGCCAAGCATTCAGTTGAACATACTCAAAAATGCATCAAGATATGTTAAGCCCGGCGGAATATTGCTTTATTCTACCTGTACTCTTCTAAAAAGAGAAAATGAAGATGTTTGCAATAAATTTTTAGATTTAAACAGTGATTTTGAATCGATTAATACTCTTACTGATATTTCTGATAAAAAATATATAACATTATTACCGCATAAAAACGGTGGAGACGGATTTTTTATCGCTGTTTTCAAGAGAAAAGGATGATTAAATGAAAGCTGACATTAAATCGTTAAATTTTGCCGAATTAAAAGATGCGATTTTGCTTTTCGGCGAAAAAAGTTTTAAAGCAACTCAGATTTATTCGTGGCTTCATAAGCGGGGCGCAGACAGCTTCGATGACATGACTGATATTTCGAAGGAGCTCAGAGAAAAGCTGAAAAAAAACTATGATATTTACACTTGCAGTATTGAAAAAAAGTTAGTTTCAGTGTATGATAATACAGTTAAGTATCTGTTTAAGCTTCATGACGGTGAGCTTATTGAATCTGTTGTAATGAAGTATAAATACGGGTACACAATCTGCGTTTCGAGCCAGGTCGGATGCAAAATGGGGTGCAATTTCTGTGCTTCAGGAATTGCCGGATTTATCCGTAACCTTGCGCCTTCCGAAATTCTTTCACAGATTTATGTTGCCCAAAAAGATCTCAATATCCGCATTTCCCATATTGTTATGATGGGAGTTGGAGAGCCTCTGGATAATTTCGATAATGTTATGAAGTTTTTATCAATGATCTCCGATGAGAAAGGGCTAAATATCGGTATGCGAAACATCTCCCTTTCAACCTGCGGAGTTGTAACCGGGATTGAAAAACTCATGGATAAAAAACTGCAGCTAACACTTTCTATATCTCTGCACGCACCTAATGATGAAATACGCAGCAGAACTATGCCTGTAAATGACAGATGGGGTGTTGATGAGCTTTTAAGTGTATGTAAGAAATATACCGACGTTACCTCGCGGCGAATATCTTTTGAATATGCAATGATCAACGGTGTCAACGACAGTAACGAATGTGCACATGAGCTTGGGAAAAAGCTCAAGGGTATGCTTTGCCATGTGAATCTTATACCCGTTAATTCGGTTAAGGAGCGTACTTATAAAAAAAGCAGCGACAGCAGAATAAGTGAATTTATCAAAGTTTTGGAAAAATATTCAGTAAATGTTACTGTAAGAAGAACATTGGGCAGTGATATTAACGCCTCATGCGGTCAGCTCAGAAGGGGCGAGAAATAAATTTTTATGGAGTTGAAAAAATGAAGATAGTCGGACAGACGGATATAGGTAAATTGCGTCAACAAAATGAAGATGCTTATAATTTTGGTTATTTTGATGACGGTGCTGCCTGGGCTCTTGTTTGTGACGGTATGGGTGGAATACACGGCGGAAAAATTGCCGGTACGATGGCTGTTGATGTTATTTCCGAGAAGGTGAAAAAGTGTTACAGCAAAGCTATGCCGGTTTCGTCTCTTGAAAATTTGTTGCTCTCAGCGATTACCACTGCAAATGTTACTGTTTTTGACAGAGGCTCGGTTGACAGTGATTTAAGGGGAATGGGCACTACGGTTGTGGCGGCTGTTGCTAAAAACAATGAAGCCTGCATAGCACATGTAGGGGACAGCAGAGCCTACAGAATATCCGGTGACACTATTGAGCAAGTAACAAAAGACCACTCCCTTGTGCAGGAAATGCTTGATAAAGGGCAGATAACAAAAGAAGAATACGAAAACACACCAATAAAAAATATAATCACAAGAGCGTTGGGCATCGGCGAAGAAATAGATATTGATTTCGATTTCGTTTGCATCAACGAAGGTGAGGCTTTGATTCTTTGTTCAGACGGCTTGAGCGGTCTTGTTGATGAAAGAACGCTTCTTGAAATTTATAATAATACCGAATTTGACCTGTTAGCTGAGAAATACATAGATATTGCCAATGCACACGGCGGACGGGACAACATAACAGTTGTTGTAATGAAAGGGTAAGGTGATATTGATGGAAAATTACGTTGGAAAACGACTTGACGGTCGCTACGAAATTATGGAAATTATCGGTGTTGGCGGAATGGCTGTTGTGTATAAGGCCTTTGACAATATCGATCATAAAATTGTTGCCGTAAAAATTCTTAAAGATGAATTTCTTGCTAACGAAGAATTCAGAAGAAGATTTAAAAATGAATCCAAGGCCATCGCAGTGCTTTCTCACCAAAACATTGTTAAGGTTTACGATGTGAGCTACGGTGATGTGCTTCAGTATATCGTAATGGAGTATGTTGACGGTATTACTCTTAAAGAATATATGCTTCAGCAGGGCAAAATTGATCCTCGGGAAGCTATATATTTTCTTACCCAGATTCTTCGTGCCCTTCAGCATGCACACGATAAAGGCATCGTTCACCGTGACATCAAGCCTCAAAATATAATGCTCCAGGCTGACGGCTCAATTAAGGTTACGGATTTCGGCATTGCACGTTTCAGCCGCAGTGAGACACGCACCATAACTGACGGTGCCATAGGTTCGGTCCATTATATAAGCCCTGAACAGGCAAAGGGAAGCATAACAGATGCAAAAACAGACTTATATTCTGTTGGCGTCGTACTTTATGAAATGCTCACAGGAAGATTACCTTTCCAATCGGATAACGCAGTTTCTGTTGCTTTGATGCAGCTTCAGAATGATCCTGAAAGACCTCGCACAATCAATCCTGATATTCCGGTTGGTCTCGAACAGATTATTATCAGAGCTATGCAAAAAAATCAGAACGACAGATATCAGTCTGCCTCTGAATTTTTACTTGATCTTGATGCCTATAAGAAAAATCCGAATATAAAATTTGACTACATGTATGACGATGAAGCCGAGCCTCTGCCCACAAAAACAGCCCCCGACTATTCAGGTGACACAGATAAAGCTTCAGAACCTCTTGAAGACGATGATTATTACGAGGAAATAGAAAATTCAGGCAGTGACAGAGGAAAAAAGGTTACAATTACTATTTTAACCGCTGTATTGGTGGCACTGATAATATTTGCAGGTGTGCTTATTTCAATGTTTTCATCTTCTTCAAATAAAATTGAGGTGCCGGATTTCCGAAATATGCATCACCTTGATGCTATGGAGCAATACGGGGATTTATTTGACTTGAATTTCCAGTTTAACAGCAATCCCGATTATCCTGAAGGGATTATTTATGCTCAGGATGTTGATGCTGAAAGAAGAGTAATTAAAGGCTCATCAATCACTTTGTTTGTTGCGGGTAATAACGAAATTGAAATTCCTGATGTATCCGAATATGATGTTACTGTTGCTGAGAATAAGCTTAAGGCTTTAGGCTTTACTGTAGAAATAATTGCTGAATATGATGATACAGTTCCTTTAGGAACTATACTAAGAACTGAGCCTGAAGCAGGCGAAACGGCACCTATAGGCTCGATAGTAACAATTTTTCACTCAACAAATATTGAATCCTTTACGGTTCCGAGAGTTATCGGTCTGTACTCTGGCGAGGCGATAGAAATTCTCGATGATCTGGGCTTAAGAGTTGAAATCCGTGATGAAGACAACAAGAAGCCTAAGGGTATGGTTCTCAGTCAGTCACCGATAGAAGAAGAGGTCTACCCCGGTGATATTATCACTCTCTTCGTAAGTACAGGTAAGGATCCTCAGGAAATTGAGATTCCTACCGGACTTGAGGGTAAAATGCTTGCTGATGCCCAAAAGGCACTTGAAGAACTCGGATTTGAGGTTGTAGTTGAACCTCAAGACAGTGACCTGCCGAAAAACACGGTTATCAGCGTTGTTGATGCAGGCAAGAAGGTTACACCGTCAAATACAGTTGTTACGGTTATAGTAAGTAGCGGAAACAGCCCGACAACCACTACCGAGCCTACTACTACCGCACCTTCCACAACTTTGAGAGATACAACTGTGCCTACCACGAAGCCCTCAACTACACAGCCGTCAACAAAGCCCACAGAGCCGTCAACTGAACCCACAACTACTGCACCAAGCACAGAGGAGCCTCAGACCACTACGCAGCCTCAGGTGTCGACTACCGAGCCGACAACCACCGGAGCTGTAGTTGTTGAGGGTGCTGAGGGATAACAATGGTAGCTTCGGTTAAAGGACAAATTGTTAAAGGAATAGGCGGACTGTACACCGTCAAAACAGACGACGGGGTTTATATCTGCAAAGCAAAAGGCAAATTCCGTAAAGAGCGGGTGACTCCGTTGGTCGGTGATGAAGTTTTTATTACTATTAACAGCGTAAATGATAACACCATTGACGAAATCTGCGAGCGAAAGAACAAGCTTGTAAGACCGCCTGTTTCCAACATAGATAAGCTTATAATTGTTATATCAGTTGCTAAACCGTTCCCCAACACTACCGTTATTGATAAAATGACGGTATTAGCTGAAAAAAATAATATCAGACCTGTTATTGTTATTACCAAAACTGATTTGATGAGTTGTGACGAGCTTTGCGAAATATACAACAGCACAGGATACAGTGTGTATACCTTTTCAAGCATTGATGACTCAAGCTTTGATGAAATCATGTCTGAGCTCGGAGGTTGCCTAAGTGCCTTTACGGGAAATTCGGGAGTTGGTAAATCTACCCTTATTAATAAGCTCAGCGGTAAGCTTCAGCTTGAAACGGGCGAAATCAGCGATAAGCTCGGAAGAGGCAGACACACAACAAGGCAGGCAGAAATTTTCAGTATAGGTGACGGTCTCGTGATTGATACAGCAGGTTTTTCAAGTATAGATTTTGTTGATGATAACATTTTGCTTTCAGAAGATTTGCAATATTACTTCAATGAATTCAATGAATATATCGGTCAATGCAAATTTACAGGCTGCTCCCATATGGGCGACAAAGGCTGTAAAATTTGCGAAATGGTTGAAAAGGGCGTTATAAGCAAGAGTCGCTATGAAAGCTATAAAATTATGTATAACGAACTTAAAAATATAAAAAAGTGGCAATTATAACCCTCTCTTTATCACGTTTTCCCATCGGTTCCGTATAATGATATTAGTTCGATACATTCGGGCTAATACGCTGAAGGGATGATGGCATGGCGAATCCAAAATCTTATCCTAAAGGACTCATTTTTACCGCATTTGGTGCAGGATTTCTGTTGTCACTGTGCTTCCCGGATAAGTTCATACTCTTTGTAATGGCGCTTATGCTTGTCATTCTCGGTATTATTTCCTGTCAGAAGAGATGATATTTGGAGGTATGAGACTAATGAAGATTGTTGTTGTCAGAAGTCCGAAGTCTTTGAGAGGAATCTTAAAGATGATTTTTAAAATCAAAGACACTGAGAGTTAATCCTCATAAAATGTAAATGCAGATGGATTTCTCCGTCTGCATTATTATTTATAAGGTTGTGTTCAAATGGAAAAACATATTGAAGTTGAAAGAAGTATAATAAAAAAATACCGCAAAGACATATGGAAAAGATTTATTGCCGGGATCAATGAATATGAAATGTTGAAGCCCGGTGACAAGGTTGCGGTTTGCATTTCCGGCGGCAAGGATTCTATGCTTTTGGCAAAATGCATACAGCATCTTCAAAAGCACAGCGATTTTCCTTTCGAAGCAAAATATATGGTGCTCGACCCCGGCTATTCAGCAGAAAACCGTCAAAGAATTATCGATAACGCCAAGCTTCTTGATATTCCGATTGAAATTTGCGAGGCGGATATTTTTGATTATGTTGTTAATATAGAACAGTCTCCTTGCTATATGTGCGCCAGAATGAGAAGGGGACACCTATATAAGAATGCAAAGCTGTTAGGATGCAATAAAATTGCTCTGGGTCACCATTTTGACGATGTCATCGAGACAATACTGCTGAGTATGATTTACGGCGCTGAAATTAAAACAATGATGCCGAAGCTTCACAGTACTAACTTTGAAGGTATGGAGCTGATCAGACCGTTGTATATGGTCAGAGAGGCTGACATAATTGCCTGGGCAAGATATAATGGACTTGAATTTTTGCAATGCGCCTGCAAATTTACTAAAGAAAACGACTTCAGATCAGATGTGGAAATGCAATCAAAGCGTAAAGAAATGAAAGAGTTGATTTCCCGTTTCAGAAAAATCAACTCTAATATTGAAATGAATATATTCAGAAGTGTGCATAACGTAAACCTTGAAACTGTAATCGGATACAGAAAAGGTGATATGAAATATAATTTTCTTGATGATTATGACATAGGATAAGATGAAATCAGCCGTTATCCATAAGGTGGTTTTGGTAAAATAGTGTAATTTCATCGATTCTGTGCTCAAAGAAGGAGTAAATGTCATCAAGGGTACATTCTCCGTTCTGAGATACATACCACTTTACAACACCTAAAACAGCACCGGAATAAAAGTGGGAAAGGACCTCAAGCTTATGTTCGGGAACATTACTGAGCACAAACTTAAATTTATCAAAACAGAAAGCCGTAATCATTTCCTCAAGGTGATAATTAAAAACTATTGACTGATTGCTTGAAAATACTGCCGAAAAAATGTATTTATATTTATCAATATACTGAAAAACGACCTTAATAAATATCGTGCAGGATTTCTTAATGTTTTCCGGTGAAATCTCCGTGTTAAGAGGGGAGAGGTCAATATCACTAAGCAAAGATTTGAGACAAAATGTAAGGAACTCGAATTTATCGTTGAAGTGTTTATAAAATGTGGCTCTGTGAACATTTGCATGGCCGCAAATTTCAGAAACAGTTATATTATCAAAGGATTTTACTTTTAACAGATCAAGAAAGCCGTTAAACAGCTGTGTATATGTTTTTTTTATTCTTAAATCTATCTTATCCATTTTTTGATCTCCTTAACGTTTTTTACAGATAAGGCTTTCAAGCAGGTTGTGATATTTAACCTGTTTGAAGCTTCTTTTTTTAACGTTCACTGCGTTTTTTTGCTTTAAGACTCTTTCTGACAGTGTTGATAAGATCTAAAGTAAAAATTGCTAAAATAACAATAAGTATATAATAAATGTACTCACTGCTTATTTTGTAGTATAATCTTTCAACAGCAGGATGAATAAGAAGAACGAATACAACAGATACAACGCCCCAGTGAAGCGAATGTTTTAAAGAAATTCGACCGTTCAGATTAAAAAATTCATAGGTATAGTCCCACCATCTTGCGTCGAAAAGCTTTTCCATAATCAGGCTGGTCGCAAACTCAACAATATCGCAAACAATTATACCGAAAAGAAATACCAGAAGAGGAGTCTCTCTGAACGGATATATCAGTACAGCCATAACAATAGCAGCAGTACCGTAAATCGGGCAGAGCGGACCTGTTAAAAAACCTCGATTAATGATTTTTTTCTCACCGATTGAGCAATAGGTCGACTCAAGACACCAACCGCCAAAGCTGTAAAAAAAGAATAGAATTGTATATTTTATCACTTCTTGCATTGCTTTTTACCCTCAACATCTTTCAAAAATTTTGTTTTATATTTTTTGCTGAAGGAATAGAGAACCTCTCTTGTTGCACAGTACTTATCTGAAAATGTAACAACCATTCCTTCTTTATATCTCGGCGGTATAACAGTCAGAGGCCACATATGCCTTAATATGATGTCTTTTTCAAGTTTTGAAATACCCCCGCAGAGTTCATCGGCGTTATAACACGCATACTTAGGATGCTTATAACCGTGATTCTTATGCCAGGCGCCTGTTTCACCGTTGCGCCAATCGTAATACACAAGATCGTGCATCGTCGCAGCACGTGCAGCAGACTTATAATCCCAACCGAGCTTTTTACATATTTTATAGGAAATATATGCAACTCCGGTAATATGCTGTAATCTGTCAATTTCAAAATGCTGTTCATACTGAGCTAAAGATTGAACTTCATCTGAATAATAAATATCCCCGACAGTGTCAAAAAAACCGTCAGAATTATTTTCATGCAAGCCGGTATATGTTTTTAAGTATTCGTCGTAGAGTTTACCCATAAACAGCTCCTAAGATTCATTTTTGTTAAATTTATCAATTAAAAAACGCACTACGCCGTCATTTTCATTTGAGTCGATAACTCCCGTGGCTACAGCCTTCAGTTCATTGCAGGCGTTGGATACGGCGTAACACTCATCTGCAATTTCAAACAAAGGAATATCGTTCAGATTATCACCAAAAGCTACTATTCTGTCAACACCGAGTATTCGTTTTACCTCTAGAGCGGCAACACCTTTTGATACACTTTTATTCATACATTCCATAAAGTTGCAGTCAGTATAGTTATCCGAATAAAAAGCACAGGTAACCTTGTTTTCAGCAACGATTTCATTGTAAATCGGTGACAGTATATCACTTTTATCGAGACTGACAATATAAATTAGTTTATCTGTATCAGAAATGGAAAGCTCTGTCTTGCACTCGGTAAATTTTTTGTATTTAAGATTGTTTCTTGCCGAAACGTATTCCTTTTGGTATTCGTTATCGAGGGTTTTATACACTATTTCAAGGTAACCTTCACGCAAAAAATACAGCATCGGATATTTGCCATGGTTGCTATAAACATTGAGAATACTGTCTGCGTCAGATTTGGAAATATCAAATGCTGATATGTTTCTGTTCTCAATTGGATCGTATATCAATACTCCGTTCATAAGAATAAACGGTAAAGTCAGTTCTACACCCGAAAACATCTGAATAACCGTGGCATTTGTTCTGGCTGTTGCAACGGTAAACATCATACCTTTAGCGATAAGTTTATTTAAATTTTCTTTGGAATACGCTGACAGCTGAGCATTGCTATCAAGCAGCGTACCGTCTAAATCTGTAATGTACAAGGTTTTCATAATACATCAATTCCGTTTTTATATTATTCCTTGACAGTATATCATATAAGCACAAAAAAGACAACTGTATATTTAACTATATTAATTTATTTACATTTTTGATATATTTTTTTCTAATTTGCATAAATAGATATTTTTAATGAAAATCTATTGAAAAATGAGTTAAAAGTAAGTATAATGTATCCATATTAATCTGTGTAGTTATGCATAATTTAAAGATATAACTGCATTTTGTAAAAAGGGGATACCTAAATGTTAGGAAAATTCGTAAAGGTACGTGTAACATCCCCAATGCATTCTTTTAACAACAGATTCGGCTTTAAATATAAGCTCAATTACGGCATAATTGACAGCTTTAAAAGCAACAAAAAATCTGTTCAGGGCGCCTATATTATGGGTATTAACCATCCTGTCAGAAATTTTGACGGCAGGGTAATTGCTGTCATAAAGAGACAGAGCTGCAGAGGAATGGCATGGGTAGTTGCACCTAAAAGTACAAGATTCATTGTAAACGATATTAAACAGGCTATTGAATTTGCCGAAGGCAGAAACAATTACAGCATAGAGTGCTTATATGAAAGCTCGTGCGGTGCAGTTATATTCAGAGTAGAAAACGGTTGCAACAAGTTTTTGCTGATAAGAAATAAGCGCAGTGCTCATTGGGGGTTCCCGAAGGGGCATATTGAGCCGGGTGAAACCGACGAAGATACTGCAATAAGAGAAGTTTTTGAGGAAACCGGACTTCGTGTACGAATAATTCCCGGATTTGTGAAAAAATCTGAGTACACTATTCAGGGAAAGATTGAAAAGTCTGTTTCCATTTTCCTTGCTCAGACCGATGAATGTGATTATAAACTTCAGGAAGAAGAGATTGAAGAGTGCGGCTGGTTCTGCTATGACGAAGCACTTAACACTCTTAATTATGAAAACGATAAATATATTTTAAGCGAAGCTAAGAAATTTATTGAAGCAATTAATTCTTCGGGGGATAAACATGACTGAAACACTGGCGCAGTATTTTGTCGATAATTTTTCCGATAAGTTATCAGGTGAGTTGATAGCTTTTATCGTTTCATTGCTTCCTGTTCTTGAGCTCAGAGGCGGACTTATTGTTGCAAAGCTTTTAGAAGTGGATTTTTTAAAAGCGTTTCTTATATGCTTTATCGGAAATCTTCTGCCTATTCCTTTTATCTTAATTTTCATAAGAAAAATTTTTTCACTCTTAAAAAAGAACAGAAAAGTTGAGGAGCTTATCACAAAGCTGGAAGCTCGGTCCATACGTAAAGCCGATAGTGTTAAAAAGTACCGTTTGTGGGGATTGTTCATTTTAGTTGCAATTCCGCTTCCGGGTACGGGTGCGTGGACAGGAGCCCTTATTGCAGATTTATTGGATATAAGAATCAAGCATTCTTTTCCCGTGATAGCCATAGGCGTATTTGTTGCAGGACTTATAATATCAGCTTTATCTTACGGCCTTTTCGGCTTGTTAGGATTCTAAAAAAAGCTACAAGAGCTATGTTTTATTTTTAAATATGCTGTTTCGGTGCAATTATTAAAGAAAGCACAGAAGTCCGTTGAGGATTTTCTGTGCTTTTTGTTTAGTTAATAACACTTTCCCATGCTTCCATAGCAAGCAAAAGCTCCTCTTCAACCTTGGATATCTCAGTCTGCAATTCAGTAAGCTTGATATAGTCTGAAATGTTTTCCTCTTTGGCAATTTCATCATTAAGAAAAGCAAGCTTTTCCTCGAGGGTAGCAACGGCTTCTTCTGCTTTTTTTATCGCACGCTCGCGTTTTGCTTTCTCTTTACCGGGGGTTGTATAGTTTTTCTTTTGTTTTACGGGAGCAGGTGAGTCAGCTTTATTTTCAATCGCTTTGCTTTTAGCTGTTTTTTCTTCATACTCATCGTATCCGTATTCATACCAGGTAGTTATACCTTCATTAAATGAAATCAAGTGATGAGCAACTTTTTTAATAAAATATCTGTCGTGAGAAACAAAGAGCAAAGTGCCGGTATAATCCGAAAGCATATTTTCAAGCGCTTCTTTTCCTAAAATATCCATATGATTTGTAGGTTCATCAAGAATAAGGAAATTCGGTTTCTTTTTTAAAAGCTTGCATAGCGCAAGTCGTACCTTTTCGCCGCCTGAAAGCATATCTACCGTCTTAAAAACATCGTCTCCCGTAAACAAAAATGCGCCTAATGAGCTTCTGGCTTCAAACGGTGTTATTCTCGGGAATTCATCCATAAAGTCGTCTAAAACAGTCTTAGAGCTCGTATATTGAGCCATTTGCTGATCAAAATATCCGATTTTTACATTGTTTCCAATAATAAAAGTACCGCCAAGAGAGGGGACAGCACCCACCAATGTTTTAAGAAGTGTAGATTTTCCTTGACCGTTTCCACCCAAGATGCCCACATGTTGACCCCGTAAAATCGTAAATGATACTTGCGAAAGCACTTTTTCGTAGCCGATTTTTAAGTTATTAACATACAAAACATCTTTTGCAGACCTGATATCGGGTTCAAAATCTGCATGAAACTGCTTTGAGTCATATTTTTCAGGTGCTTCGATAAGCTCCATTCGCTCAAGGTACTTTATCTTGGACTGGGCCATTGCAGCTTTATTGGCCTTATATCTGAATTTTTCGATTAAATCCTTAATCCGAGCAATTTCTTCTTGCTGTGCTTCATAAGCTTTTGCTTGCTGTTCTCTCAACAGCTTTTTCTGCTCGGAGAATTGACTGTAGTTTCCGATATATTTATTTGTTTTACCGTGTTCGATTTCATAAATCACGCTTACTGTTTTATCAAGAAACATTCGGTCGTGGGATACGATAACTACAGCTTTTTTATATGTAGAAAGGTACTCCTCAAGCCACGAGACAGCATCAACATCAAGATGATTTGTGGGCTCGTCAAGTAAAAGAAGGTCCGGTTTTGAAAGCAGTAATTTCAGAAACGCTATTTTTGTTCTTTGGCCTCCCGAGAAATTTGACAAAGGCTTACACTTATCTTCGTTTGTAAAGCCAAAACGCTTAAGAGCAGCTTCGTATTCTTTTTCAAAATAGAAACCGCCCAAATTGGTGAAGCTGTCAAGTAGGGTAGTGTATCTGTTGATTTTATCTTCAGATGAATCATTTTCAAGTTCAGACTGAAGAGTCTCAAGCTGACACTTCATCGCAATTATCTCGCTGTATGCACCTCTGATTTCTTCTATCATTGTTTGTGAGTTATCTTTAAAAGCCATCTGACTCATTGTTCCGATAATCGGTTTACCGGAAACAATGTGCTGACTGTTTAATTCCGGATTATCCTTCGAAATCTGCAGTTCACCGCTGAGAAGTCTGAGTAAGGTTGTTTTGCCGCAACCGTTTCTACCAACTATTCCGACTTTACTTTCGGTATTAATTTCAATGTTGACTTTTTTTAATACAGGTTCACCGGACAAGTCTACGACTCCGTTTTGTATTCTTATTTGCATCAGAAAGTACATCCTTATATATTGATGCAAATATTTTATCATATTTGCTGACGTTAAGCAACAGTTTTTAAACTTAAAATAGAAATGAGGTGATCATGTGAGTGAAACGGAACGTTTAATAAATTTAATTTACGGTTTATTGTTTTCTGAAGAAACTCGTCTTGAGTTTGATGTATATAATTCATTTGAGATTTTGAATAAGAATTCAAAGGATTCATGTTACATAGCTAAATATTTAGCGACAGTTCAACGCTATGAGGATTTTAAAATCTTTGAAAGAAAGGTGATAGAAGTGTTACGGCTGTTTTAGTTATGTTGTACAATTTTCTATCATCTACTATACAAAATAGATATTTTATATAGTAGAGGGGAGCAGATTATTGTTTTAGTCTACTTGCTATGTAACATAATAAATGCATATATCCGGATTAGTCGATTTTTATGTAACGTCTAACCTGTCTATATTATACGATATATATGATCAAACAAGTTTAATTCATGTATGATTATTGTTTTTTAACAGAATGATTTTTTATCTTTGATTCTCTTTGATGGATTTTATTTTTATGATCTGAGCATCGTTGTATAAAAATCTATCAAATGGAATTTAATCGATAATTAAACATATAAATCTATAATTGCTCAAAAATTACAAACTATAGATGTTCTATTTTAGTTTTTCGATGCAATTATAATACATTATACAAATTTATATATTTTAATCAAAATTCAGAAAAACGCTTGACCGAACGTAAAATATTTTGTATAGTTGAATAAATGAATATTAGGAGCGTGATTACTGTGCAAGAAAATGTGAACAAAGCGTTGCTGCCGCCGCTAGTCAATGAATTTATTGTTGATAAAATAGTTACAAAGGACTGCAGACCCTCTACACTAAATGAATATACTATCGATTTGTGGCTGTTTTTCAGATTTTTGGTCAGCAAAGAAAGAGGGCTCTCCTCCCCTGCTGAGCTTGAAAAAAATTTTGACTTATCATACATTGATGCTGATTTTATCAGCAAAATCACTTTAAAAGATGTTAACAGTTTCCTTGCTTATTGTAGCTCTGAAAGAAGCAACTCACCAACAACAAGAGCGAGAAAAGCATCGTCTATCAGAGGATTTTTCAAGTATATTGCCGACAAAATGGCTTATATAGATCGGAACCCGGTTACACAGCTACAGGTTTCATCTTCAAAAAAAAGGCTTCCAAAGTACCTGACTCTGGAAGAAAGCAAGAAATTACTTCAAAGTGTTGACGGAGACAATAAAATCAGGGATTATTGCATATTAACCTTGTTTTTAAACTGCGGACTTAGACTTGCCGAGCTTGTAAGTCTTAATATTCCCGACATTGACTTTAACGAAGAAAAAATGATAGTGACGGGTAAAGGTAATAAACAGCGAGTTATTTATCTGAACAAGGCGTGCATTGATTCACTTAATGACTATCTTGCTGTGCGCCCACACGATCAGCTTAAAGGTGACGACAGAGATGCTCTTTTTATTAGCAGATTAAATAAGCGTATCGGAAGGCAGGCTGTACAACTTATGGTTTATCATTATCTTGATAAAATAGGCCTTAACGGACAGCATTATTCCGTCCATAAGCTTCGTCATACAGCTGCAACACTTATGTACCAACACGGAAAAGCCGATCTTCTTCAAATAAAAGAGGTTCTCGGCCATGAAAATCTTTCTACAACTGAAATATATACACATGTTGAAGATGAATTAGTGCGTCAGGCAGTTAAAAACAACCCGCTATCAAAAGAATAATTAAAATGCAAATAAATCTGAAAACATGCTTGTCGTAAGTAACTCAACTGTTGAGCTGATTAGTAAAATAATAAGAACTGCAACTGTTTTCACTGCTATGTTTTTCGGTTCAAAATTAAATTCTTTTGATCTCTTGGTTACTGTTTTAATAATTGAACTGCAACAGTTTATCAAAAGAAGTATTCCGAGAATAAGAAAAAATTTGCCCGGTAAAAGTACCAATAAACAATATTCAATACCCTTGAGTTCATATACCGAATAAATGTATGTAATACAAGTGCTAAGCCCCAAAACCTTTATAAAGCTTAAGGTATAAATAAATACATCGCCGATTACACTTGTTGAAAACAGCAGCATTAAAAAGAAATACGGCAATCCTTCCAAAAGCAAGCCTGAAAACATTTCTGGTTTGCTTTTTTTTATAAAACTCTGTGTGTAAAAATTAAAGCTTTCGGACAGATGCACATCAATCTGACTCTTTGCTATAATATAAAGGAGTACACCACTCAATGCTGCGACGGACAGTATAGCTGTTATAATAAGAAGATTTTTGTTAAAAGGTAAGCTTTTTTCTTTTGGTTTAAATGTCCTTTTCGGTATTATCACTGCATTTATCTTCAAATCGCTCTCCCCTACCTCTTTCTCTTATTTTTTATCCTTGTATTTACTGCTGTAATTCCGCCTAAGGCTGACATAACAAGAAACACTGCGAGCAACACAAAAAGTCTATAATCAAAAGCAAAAGAATTAAGAATAAGCGAAGTCAATATGAATATGATACAAATAGGAGAGTTATATAATAAGCCTAAAAGCATGCCTTTTTTTCTGAAACGCAAACCGGTAAAATATGCTGAGACAAAGTTTGCTGCAGCTAAAAGCACTGCTATTATTGCAAAATTCGTATAAACGTCAATGTCAGCTGCATAAAAAATAACGCACACAGCCATCACTGCAATTAAGTGAATAAAAACTATTATTGTCTCATGAAGGATGATTCCTTTAATTAATGAATCTGACTGTTTATTTTTTGTTTTATTTTTGTTTGAAGATTTAACCATAAAAAGCACTCCTCACATCATCTGTTAAATGATATGAGGAGCTTAAATCAATTATTCTTTTCCCAGTCGGGTTTTTCTTTGGACTTGCCGGACTTCTTTGCTTCGGCTTTTTCAGCTTTAGCCTTATCTGCAGCCTCTTTGGCTGCTGCTCTCTGAGCTGCAAGTCTTTCGTTAGCGCTATTGTTCTGCTGAACTGCCCAACGGGTGATAGTCATTCTGTTTCTGTCTGCGCCGGTTTCAATTACAAGAGTTTCGTCCTTTACTGTAACAATTCTTCCGCAGATTCCGCCGATTGTTGTGATTTCATCGCCGACCTCAACAGCATTACGCATTTCCTGCTCCTGCTGCTGTCTCTTCTTCTGAGGACGGATTGAAGTGAAGTACATAAGCGCAAACATTGCGACAATCAAAATTAAAAATGTTGGATCCATCATTTTATTTACCTCCATTATTTAAACATTGTCAAGAATTATAGCATATAAAAGAACATATTTCAAGTAATTTTAAATATTTTACAGTTTAGTTATATTCTTGTATCTAAAAGCTCTACATATTCATTTTTAAAGCTTTCAAAAGTATCATTATCAATAGCTTCTCTGATCTTCTCCATAAGATTGTTATAAAAATAAAGATTATGAATTACACAAAGGCGCATTGCAAGTATTTCTTTACACTTTATAAGGTGTCTTATATAAGATTTTGAAAAATTCCTGCAAGTGGGGCAGTCACATTTTTCGTCTATGGGAGATGGGTCCTTTTCATACTTTGCATTATTGATATTTATGATACCCTTCCACGTATTCAGGTGACCGTGACGGGCATTTCTGCTCGGCATTACGCAGTCAAAAAGATCTACTCCCCTGCTTACGCCTTCAATTATATTTCCCGGAGTGCCGACTCCCATAAGATATCTCGGCTTATCCTCAGGCATATAAGGCTCAACAGCAGAAATGATGCGGTACATATCTTCCTTAGGCTCACCTACGGCGAGTCCGCCAATCGCATAGCCGTCAAGGTCAAGTTCGGCAATTTCTTTCATATTTTCAATTCTTAAATCATCAAAGGTACAGCCCTGATTTATGCCGAAAAGAAGCTGGTTTTTATTTATGGTTTCAGGCAGAGAATTCAGTCTGTCCATTTCTGCTTTGCATCGCTTTAACCACCTTACAGTTCTTGCGCAGGAGTCCTTTGCGTATTCGTATTTAGCGGGATTTTCAACGCATTCATCAAATGCCATTGCTATTGTGGAGCCTAAATTTGACTGAATCTGCATACTTTCCTCAGGTCCCATAAATATTCTTCTTCCGTCAACATGAGAGGCAAAGGTGACACCCTCTTCGCTGATTTTTCTCAGTCCGGCAAGCGAAAACACCTGAAATCCGCCGCTGTCTGTCAGTATAGGTCTGTCCCAACGGGTGAACTTATGAAGTCCGCCCATTTCAGAAACAAGCTTATCGCCCGGCCGAACGTGTAAATGATAAGTGTTCGAAAGCATAACCTGACATCTGATTTCTTTTAAATCAAGAGCAGAAAGACCGCCTTTAATAGCTCCGCAGGTTGCAACATTCATAAACGCCGGCGTCTGTACGGTTCCGTGAACGGTCTGAAACTCACACCGTCTCGCTTTATCGTTTGTTTTAATAATCTTTAACATCTTTCACCTCAAAAACACCGCATCACCGAAAGAGAAAAATCTATATCTCTCTTCTACTGCAGTTCTGTAAAAATTCATTGTATTTTCATATCCGCAAAAGGCACTTACAAGCATAATAAGCGTACTTTCCGGAAGGTGGAAATTAGTAATAAGTGCATCGATACATTTAAACTTATAACCGGGATAGATAAAAATATCCGTCCATCCCTCGGCTTCTTCGATTTTTCCGTTAAAGGTTGCAACAGATTCAAGAGTTCGGCAGCTTGTGGTGCCCACTCCAACAACTCTTCCGCCGTTTGCTTTTGTTTCATTTATAAGCTCAGCTGTTTCCTTAGGTAACCAATAGTGTTCCGAATGCATAATATGTTGTGAAATATCATCAGCTTTAACAGGTCTGAAAGTTCCCAACCCGACA
Source organism: Acutalibacteraceae bacterium (assembly GCA_045537485.1). GTDB lineage: Bacteria > Bacillota > Clostridia > Oscillospirales > Acutalibacteraceae > UBA6857. Next base: position 83,720 of record JAZSPQ010000005.1, read on the forward strand.
TGAAGGGTGACATAGCCGATTTTTACACCCTTGCCACGGATTTTTTCCATAAGCTCCTCGGTGAAATGAAGCCCTGCTGTAGGCGCAGCGGCGGAGCCTATCTCCTTGGAATATACCGTTTGATAGCGCTCGCCGTTTTCAAGTCTTTCGGTTATATAAGGTGGCAACGGCATTTGTCCGATTTTATCAAGCACTTCGTAGAAATTACCCTCATAGGTAAATTTTGCAAGTCTGTTTCCACCCTCAAGCACATCGATAATTTCTGCGTGAAGCAAACCGTCTCCGAAGGTAAATTCAGTGCCTACCTTAGCTCTTTTTCCCGGACCTGTAATTGTTTCCCAAACATCATTGCCTTTATCGGTTAACAAAAGGAATTCAACTTTTGCACCGGTATCAACCTTTGTTCCGTACATTCTTGCCGGCAATACTCTTGTATTGTTTAATATTAGGCAGTCGCCTTCACTGAGTTCATCAAGAATGTCATAAAAATGCTTGTGCTCAATATTACCGTTGATTTTATCAACAACCATCAACCGAGAGCAGTCTCGGGGCTCAACCGGGTGCTGAGCTATCAGTTCCTTTGGTAAATCATAATAAAAATCAGATTTGTTCATTTTAGTATCCTTTCTGATGTTTTCCAAAAATTAATTTTATGAAGTCACAGAAAATCTGAAAATTAAATTGACATCAGCTTTAATAAGTGATAATATATAAATAATCCTTTATATTATAGTGCATATTGCTGAAATTAGCAACAGTTTTATGCAAATTAAAGTAAAAAAATCAGCAAAAGTTAGAGGTGCTTAATCATGAAAAAGTATAAGGTAGGTATTATCGGAGCCACAGGTATGGTTGGCCAAAGGTTTGCAACAATTCTCGACGGTCATCCCTGGTTTGATGTTACGGTTCTTGCAGCGAGCGGACGTTCAGCAGGTAAAACATATAAGGAAGCTGTCGGCGAAAGATGGAGAATTGCAAAAGAAATGCCCGCTTCAATGGCAGATATGATAGTTAAGGATGCAACAGCAGACATAAATGAAATTGCTTCTGCAGTTGATTTTGTATTCTGCGCAGTTGATATGAAAAAGGATGAAATCAGAGCCCTTGAGGAGGCATACGCAAAGGCTGAGTGCCCCGTTGTATCAAATAACAGTGCACACAGAGGCACTGCAGATGTTCCAATGGTAATTCCCGAAATCAATGCAGACCACATCAAAGTTATTGACGCACAAAAGGCAAGACTTGGTACAAAAAGAGGCTTTGTTGCCGTAAAGTCTAACTGCTCACTTCAGAGCTATGTACCTGCTATTTACCCCCTCGATAAGGTATTCGGCGTTAAGGAAGTTCTCGTTTGTACCTATCAGGCAATTTCAGGCGCAGGCAAGACCTTTGAAAGCTGGCCTGAAATGGTTGATAACGTTATTCCGTTTATCGGCGGCGAGGAAGAAAAGAGCGAACAGGAGCCCCTTAAGATTTGGGGCAAGGTAGAGGACGGAGTAATAAAAAATGCTGCATCCCCTGCTTTCACTGCGCAATGCATCAGAGTACCGGTTTCTGACGGTCATATGGGTGCAGTATTCATGAGATTTGAAGAAGGTAAAAAGCCCTCTAAGGATGAAATAATCAGGGTATGGGAAGGCTTTACAGGCAGAGCTCAGGAGCTTGAGCTTCCCTCTGCTCCCAAAAAGTTCCTCCACTATTTCACTGAGGACAATATGCCTCAGACTAAGCTTAACCGTAATGAAGAAAACGGCATGGCTGTTTCCATCGGCAGACTGCGCGAGGATACTCAGTATGACTATAAGTTTGTCTGCCTTTCACACAACACACTCAGAGGTGCAGCAGGCGGTGCAGTTCTTCTTGCAGAGCTTCTTTGCGCTGAGGGTTATATGGACTAAGGAGGTTTTTCTTTGAGACCGATCTTTATCGGTAGCGGTGTTGCTTTGATAACACCCTTCAATAAGGACGGAGAAATCGATTTTGAATTGTTTTCAAAGCTCATAGAATTCCAAATTGCAAACGAAACAGATGCTATTATTGTTTGTGGGACAACAGGTGAAGGCTCAACGTTGACCGTTGAGGAGCGTTTAAAGTTGTTTTCCCTTGCCGTTAAGCAGGTTGCAGGCAGAGTGCCTGTTATCGCAGGCACAGGCAGTAATAGCACTTCTTTTTCACAGGATTTAATAAAAGAGGCAGAAAAATGCGGAATTGATGCCCATCTGTGTGTGACACCCTATTATAACAAAGCCTCACAAGCCGGGATTGTGAAGCATTATTACGCTCTTGCTGACAGTGCAGCAAAGCCGCTGATTGTTTATAATGTTCCAACAAGAACGGGCGTCAATATAACACCCGAGACCTATCAGAAATTAGGTCAACACAATAATATAGTTGCTGTTAAAGAGGCAGATACCAATGTCGCTAAGCTGCAAAAATCAATTGCATTTTGCGGCGATGCACTGGATTTTTATGTCGGTAATGATGATTTAATAGCGATCGGTTGTCTTTTAGGCTGTAAAGGTGTAATATCCGTTCTTTCGAATATTCTTCCTTCTTTTACACATAATATGACACAGAAGGCTGTTAACAAGCAGGTTGAAAATTGCAATAAAATGCAGGCAGACATCCTTGAGCTTGCAGAAAATCTCTTCAGCGATGTCAACCCCATTCCCGTCAAAACTGCTATGGAGTGTTTATTCGGTATAGACGGCTTTTGCAGATTGCCGTTATGCGACATGGAGCCGCTTAAGCGCAAACAGCTTGTCAGTATACTCGACAGGTATAAAAGATTCTTTTTCGCGGAAAAGTCAGTATTATAATGTCATTATTTGCAACGCTTCTGTTGACATATCAGCGGATGTGTTGCATTGTTTTTGGAATTTTATGCAATTATTTGAATAAACTATTGAACAATATTGCATAATGTTATATACTATGAGAATAATAAATGTAAAGGAGGCTTAACTGTGGATAAAGAAAGAATAATTGATATGCACGTTCATTCGGATAATTCTCCCGACGGTAATCATTCACCTATGTTTATATGTGAGCAGGCAGTCGAAAAGGGTCTGCGGGCTATTGCAATAACCGACCATTGTGAGGTTGATAGTTTCTTTAGCGATAAATACGACAACAGGGTCTTTCATTCATATTTTGAATGCAGTAAAGCCAGGTCCGCATTTGAAGGTCAGTTACTTGTTTTAATCGGTCTCGAGATAGGACAGCCTTTATCCGATGAGAAGCTTACAAAAAAAATACTTGCATCTTATCCCTATGATGCAGTGCTCGGCAGTATCCATAAGCCTCGGAATTTTGACTGTGATATCAAGGAAATTAATTATCCCGGAATTGATATTTATAAGTTTATGAGGGATTACTTTTCGGAGCTTACTGAAATGGCAAAGAGTCCGTATGTGGATATTTTGGCTCACATTACCTGCCCTATGAGAAGAATTCAGGGAAGGTACACAATAGATTTTGATTATGATAAAATATCTGATGCTACAGATGAGCTTCTTCTTGCAATAATCAACAATAACAAGGCTCTGGAAATTAATGCTTCGGGACTGCGGCAGGATATGAAAAGAACAATGCCTGATGAAAACATAATCAGAAGATATAAGGAGTTAGGCGGAAAGTATATTACAATCGGTTCTGACTCACACAGCGCCTATGATGTTGGAGTGGGAGTTAAAGAAGGTATGAAATTGGCTAAAAACTGCGGTTTTGATAAGCTTACCTTTTTTGTTGAAAGACAAATTTTTCAGATTGAAAACAGCATATAAGGAGTTAAAATAATGGACGATAAATCATTGATCAAGCTTGATAAAAAAACAATACTGGGCGTCGGAGCCCTTCTTTTTGCAATAATGATTTTTGCCGGTGTGCTGACACAGATTGTGCCGACAGGCGCTTATGAGACGGATTTAAACGGCAATATCATAAACGGAACATATAGCGAAATCCCGAGAGACAGTGTCGGCTACAGCTTCTGGAGAACATTTATCGCACCAATTGAGGTGTTTATAAATTCGACATCCGAGGCTATGACAGGCGTTATAATAATACTTGTTATAATTGTAATCGGCGGCACATTTCTTGTCCTTGATAAAAGCGGTGTTCTGAAATACATAATGACAACAATCGTTAACAGGTTTTCTGATAGGAAGTATATCCTTTTATCAATTATGATTTTTGCCTGTATGATTCTTTCCTCCTTTGCAGGAATATTGGAAGAATCAATTACACTTGTGCCGTTGGCTGTTGCAATTTCCCTGTCGCTGGGTTGGGATTCTTTTGTCGGTCTGGGATTCAGTCTCATATCCGTCACCTTCGGTTATGCCGCAGCAACCTTTAATCCCTTTAATATCGGTATCATTCATTCAATGGCTGATTTGCCGATGTTCTCCGGTGTGCTTTTCAGAATCTTTGTTTTTGCCGTTATATATGTGATTCTGGCAGGATTTTTTATTACCTACGCAAAGAAAATCGAAAAGAACCCTGAGAAATCTCCTTGCTATAAATCGGATATCGAGCTCAAGAAAAGACTTCTTGACAGCAACGAAACAAAAAAAGCACTGCAAAATAAAAGGTTGCCGAAAGCAACAAAAGCCTTCACTCACGCTCTGTTGGCCGTTCTTATAATTACAGTTATATGTCTTGTATCAAATATTTTTATTAATAACGAAACAATATCCGATATAATCGGATACCTTCCTCTTGCTTCAATGGCAATTCTGTTCACCGCAGGCGGTATGCGTGCCGGTTATATATCCGGATTTAAAAAGAATGACCTCGGTAAAATCTTTTTATCAGGTGCAAAATCAATACTCCCCTGTGCTCCGATTATTTTAATAATAATTAGCGTTACTTATATCCTAAAAAGCGGAATGATAATTGATACGCTATTATATTGGGTTCATAACTATATCAGTACTATGAATCCATATGCAGCTTTAACGATAATATTTTTAGTTATTTGTGTATTTGAATTCTTCATTGGCAGCGGTTCTGCTAAGGCGTTTCTACTGATGCCGATACTTCTACCTCTTGTTGATATGATAGGCATAGGCAGACAAAACCTTATTGTATCCTTTTGTCTGAGTGACGGATTGTGCAATGTGCTTTACCCCACAAACGGTCTCTTAATGATTGCCTTAAGCATAATTAATATTTCATATTTAAAATACATAAAATGTGCTTGGAAGCTATTTTTGGCCGTGTTTATTGCATCGGTGGGATTAACCTTCATCGGATACGCAATCGGCTATTAACGCAGGAAACGAGAAAAATACAGCGACATTTCAAAGAATGCCGCTGTATTTATTTTACTCGGTAACATAAACCCTTGTTTCGTATGGTCTTGTCATAAATCCGTTATGAACAACAGGATTATATTCATAATTGCTTAGTACCGGTTCAGCTTTGCTCATATCAAAATCTGACGATGCTCTGAATGCAATTTCTTTATCGGTGAATGAGCAAACCACAAGCATTTTTTTATTTTCATATCTTCTTATGTAAGCGAAGATATCTTTGCAGGTTTTCAAAAGCTCAAAATCACCGTATTTTACTATATCGTTTTCTTTTCTGAATCTGAGCAATTTTTTATAGTAATTTAGAATAGAATCGGGATTTTCTGCTTCAGTTTCTACGTTTATAAACCTGTAATTAGGATTAAGCTCAAACCACGGTTCTTCTGCTGTAGTGAAGCCGGCATTTTTTTCTGAATTCCACTGCATTGGTGTTCTTGCGTTATCTCTTGATGCGTACATACAGAATTTCATTGTCAGCTTATCTGAAAATCCAAGCTTTCTGAAAAGGGCATAGGTGTTTAGCGATGAAATGTCTTTGTACCTATCAATAGAAGGTATCTTCGGGTTTGTCATACCTATTTCCTGTCCCTGATATATGAAGGGGGTACCGCTCTGACAGATATACATTGTGGCAAGCATTTTACCGCTCTCTACGCGATATTTTTCACTGCCGTAACGGGATATAATTCGGGGTTGGTCGTGATTTTCGATGTAGTTTGCATTCCATGCTATACCGTGTAAATCTGTCTGCCAACGCTTATATACTTTCTTTAATTTACCTTTTCTGAAGGGCGTAACGATCCAGTTTGTTATAACATTGTCACATCCCATATGTTCGAAATGGAACATCATATTCAGAAGCTGGCCGTCGCCTTCCTTGATGAATTCAAGAGCCCTCTTCGTCGTCATCATGGGCGCCTCACCAACAGTGAAGCAATCATATTGGTCATAAATCTCTTTAAACTCACGCAGATATTTTTTCAGATTGGGACCGTTCATATAATGCTCAATACCTGTTGCTGTCGGCAGCGGGAATCCGTTTGGTAGCCCGGGTTTTTTAGATATAAATGTTATAACATCTTCACGGAAACCGTCAACACCCATATCAAGCCAAAAACGGATTATACCCTTGACTTCCTCACGCACTTTCGGATTATCCATATTTAAGTCAGGCTGACCTTTAGCAAAAACATGGAGATAATACTTATCAATTTCCTTGCAATACTCCCACGCTTTACCCTGAAAGGTTGAAAGCCAGTTGTTTGGTTCCTTACCCGGCTTTCTGCCCTTACGCCAAATATAGTAATCGTGATAAGGATTAGCCTCTCCTTTTTTGCTTTCTTTAAACCACTCATGCTCGTCTGATGTGTGATTTACAACGAGATCCATAATTACCTTTAAGCCTCTCTTATGGGCCTCGTCAAGCAATGCCTTAAATTCTTCAAGAGTTCCGTAATCAGGTGAAATATCACGGTAATTAGCTATATCGTAGCCATAATCGGCGTTTGGTGAAGGGTAAAGAGGCGAAAACCAGATAGCGTCAACACCCAAATCCTTAATATAATCAAGCTTTGACATTATTCCCTTTAAATCACCGACGCCGTCACCGTTTCCGTCGCAGAAGCTTCTGGGCCATATCTGATAAACAGACATCTCTTTATACCATTTTATCTCCATAATCATTCTCCTAAAAAGATTAAGGCTGTATATTACAACAGCCTTAACCGATATAATTTATTTTGTTACTTTTCTTGCTTCAATTTCAGCAACGAGCTCTCTCTGACGCTTTTCTGTAAGTGTATAGAAGAACATCGGAACTGCACAAGCAAACATACTGATAACACCTGAAAGAATAAGAACATTCCAAAGAGCGTCAGGTGATTGAACAAAGCCTGTTTCAGCATCAATACCTGCAATGTTCATAGCCATAACACCGATAAATGCACCGAATGCCATACCGATTTTATTGATAAGTGTCTGCATTGCGAAGCAGATACCTTCGCCTCTTTCGCCCGTTTTCCACTCAAGATAGTCAACGGTGTCACCGATCATAGCGTAGGTCATAATGTTGTTGACACCCTGGGGAATACCAAGAAGAACAAGACCTACTGCTGCAACGATGAGCTTCCAAGTAGCGTCATAACCAACGAAATACATAACAGCCATTACAACGCCGCCGAAGAGATGAACAATAACATAGGTCCATTTTTTAGTAAATTTCTTTGTGAGCCAGGGAACAAGCACAGACGCAACAAGACCGCCGGGGATAACAAGCATAGTGATAATGCCGTACAAGCCTTCATTTTTCAGAACATACTTTGCAAAGTAGAGACCGCCGGTATATGAATAAACCATTCTTGCACCGCCGAGAACACCTGAAAGCACGATGAGAAGAAGCTCCTTATTTTTAAATAAGAGCTTAAGGTTGTGGCCGAATGAAGGTACGTTTTCATCTGTAGCTGTAAAGCGTTCTTTTGTATTCTTAAAGCCATAGAAGAACATAGGCATTGCAACAACTACGAAAACAACTGCGCAGATGAAATAAATCATCTTAAGAGTGTCAGCATTATCAGTAACATAATCATTCATAACAGTGCCGATAAAGCTTTCGGCTGCTTCCATTTTGGTTTTTCCCTGACTGACAAGTATGTCAATAGCCTCTGCTTTTTCAACAAGAATCTTATCAATGTCGGTTTCGGCATATTTAAACCGAGCTGTGATAGCATCTGTTATAATGGGAACACCAACAGTAACAACGCCGGCGCCTATGGTGCAGGCAAGACGTGCAACCGTAAGAATGTTACCTCTGACTGTTGTATCGTTTGTAAGACAGGTTGAAAGACCCCAATAAGGAACGTCAGCAACAGTATAAACAACTGACCAGATAACATAAATAACTGAAACTGCGATAAAGGTTGACTTAGCTTTTGCTTCAAAAATCGGAAGGAAACAAAGAATCGTAACTATACCGATGGGGATAGCCATCCACTTAAGGAAAGGTCTGCATTTACCCCACTTTGTACGAGTCTTATCAACGATACTGCCCATGATAGGATCGTTGAACGCATCAAAAATTCTTGTGAAAAGCATAAGGAATGCAACAGCAACTGCACCGCTGACGCCAAAGATCTTAACATCGCTTGCACCGAAAAGGAGTGCATCAGTTAAGAAAACTGTAAGGTATGAGCCTACGATAGTACAGATAAAGTTCTGACCGATACCTGTGATACTGTAAGCAATCGCCTCCTTCGGCTGAACACCCTTGCCCGGTGTAGTGCCGAATAATTTGTGTAATAATTCGTTGATTTTCATTATATTCCTCCTATGTTAGAATTCTCATAAACTATAGTTTATCATGATATACACAAAAAGGCAAGTGAAAACTGATTATTTTGTAAATATTTACACTCTTTTAATTTTTTATTTAAGGACATTTTTTAAATACTGTCCGGTGTAGGACTTAGCGTTGACAGCTATCTCTTCGGGAGTTCCGCAGGCTACGATTTCACCCCCGCCGTCGCCGCCTTCGGGTCCCAAGTCGATAATATAATCTGCACACTTGATTACATCAAGATTATGCTCAATTACAACAACACTGTTACCGCTGTCAACCAAAGTTTGAAGCACATTTATCAGTCTGTGAACATCTGCGGTGTGTAGTCCCGTTGTGGGCTCATCGAGGATATATATGGTCTTACCCGTTGCAGTCTTTGAAAGCTCTGTCGAAAGCTTAACACGCTGTGCTTCACCGCCGGAAAGAGTAGTTGCAGGCTGACCTATTTTAACATAGCCGAGGCCGACATCATAAAGAGTTTTCAGCTTTTTATAAATTTTAGGATGATTTTCGAAGAACAGCATACCTTCTTCAATGGTCATTTCAAGAACATCGTGTATGGTCTTTCCTTTGAATTTTACCGACAAGGTTTCGCTGTTGTAACGCTTGCCCTTACACACATCGCAAGGTACATAAATATCGGCAAGAAAATGCATTTCAATTTTAACAATACCGTCACCCTGACATGCTTCGCAGCGACCGCCTTTGACATTGAATGAAAATCTGCTTGCGGTGTATCCTTTTGCCTTTGAATCGGTTGTGTTTGCAAAAAGCTCTCTGATATCGTTGAATACCCCCGTATAGGTTGCAGGGTTTGATCTCGGCGTTCTGCCGATTGGCGATTGATCAATATCAATCACCTTGTCAAGATGCTCAGTACCGGACATTTTTCTGAAGCTTCCCGGTATTTTTTTTGCACCATTCAGCTCATTGGAAAGATGTTTATACAATATTTCATTGACAAGAGATGATTTGCCTGAGCCTGAAACACCCGTTACACAAACAAGCTTTCCGAGCGGGATTTCAACATTTATGTCTTTCAGATTATTCTGAACTGCGTTGAATATTTTAAGGCTTTTGCCGTTGCCTTCACGGCGTTTTTCAGGTATGGGGATAACCTTTCTGCCGCTTAAATACTGACCTGTAACAGACTTTTCACATTTCATTATATCCTCAACGGTGCCCTGACAAACAATTTTACCGCCGTGAATACCTGCACCCGGACCGACGTCTACGATATGGTCAGCTTCAAACATAGTGTCTTCGTCGTGCTCAACAACTATAAGCGTGTTGCCTATATCTCTCAGATGCTTAAGAGTTGAAATGAGCTTGCTGTTATCACGCTGATGAAGACCTATGCTCGGCTCATCAAGAATGTAAAGAACACCGACAAGGGATGAGCCGATCTGCGTAGCAAGGCGTATTCTCTGACTTTCACCTCCCGAAAGTGAGCCTGACTGTCTTGTCAGAGTGAGATAATTAAGTCCGACACTTTCGAGGAATGACAGTCTTTCAACTATTTCCCTAATTATAAGGTTTGCTATCATTTTTTCTCTGTCTGTGAGGACTTTTTCTGTTTGTCTTACAAATTCAAGACAATCACTTATTGAAAGCGAGCATGCCTCATGAATATTCTTGTCGTTAACTGTGACACTGAGAGCTTCTTTGCTGAGTCTTGCACCGCCACATTCCTTGCAGTCGTTTGTTGACATCATAGTTTCAATTTCCCGGCGCATTAACTCTGATGTGGATTCATTGTATCTTCTCTGAAGGTTGTTTATAATACCCTCAAAGGCGGCAAAATAAGTGCCTGAGCCATAGGAAGTTGTTCGCTCCATTTTGAGTTTTTCACCGTTAGTGCCGTAAAGAAGAGCATTATATGCTTCTAAGGAAAAATCCTCAATAGGTGTATCAAAATCGAAACCGTATTTTTTGCCGAGTGCATCGTAATACATACCGCCGATGCTCGTGTTATCTCTGCCCGACCATCCGCTGGCTTTAATTGCACCCTGACTTATTGACAGCTTTCTGTCGGGAATTACCATAGAGGGTGAGATTTCCATAAACACGCCGAGACCCGAGCACTTTTTGCAGGAGCCAAAGGGACTGTTAAAAGAAAACATACGAGGGGTAATTTCGCCGAAGCTTACACCGTGGTCGGGACAGGCATAATTTAGTGAAAAGGTTAATTCTTCACTGCCTATAACATCAACAACTAAAATGCCGTCTGCAAGCTTTGTAGCTGTTTCAATAGAATCGGTAAGTCGAGATTTAATGCCCTCTTTTATAACAAGTCTGTCAACAACAATTTCTATATTATGCTTTTTATTCTTTTCCAAACTGATTTTTTCGGATAAATCATAAACTATGGAATCTATACGTGCTCTTACAAATCCTGACTTGCGAGCTGATTCAAGCTCTTTAATATATTCTCCCTTGCGCCCTCTGACAATAGGAGCAAGAAGTTGAATTTTTGTACCTTCATCAAGAGTCAAAAGCTTCTCTACGATCTGATCCACGGTTTGCTGCTTAATCTCTTTTCCGCAAACAGTGCAGTGAGGTATGCCGATTCTGGCATACAGCAAGCGAAAATAATCGTAAATTTCCGTAATTGTACCTACTGTTGAACGAGGATTTTTTGATGTTGTTTTCTGATCGATGGAAATTGCAGGTGATAAACCGTCGATATAGTCAACATCAGGCTTCTCCATCTGACCGAGGAACTGTCTTGCGTAAGACGAAAGTGACTCAACATACCTTCTTTGTCCCTCTGCATAAATAGTATCGAAAGCAAGTGATGACTTACCCGAGCCTGAAAGCCCGGTAAAAACAATGAGCTTATCCCTGGGTACGGTAAGGTCTATATTTTTAAGATTGTGTTCTCTTGCACCTTTTATTGTAATATATTTTTGTGACATATTGCACCTTTCTTTATCACATCATTGATTTAAGTTTTTCTATTTTATCGCGCAGGTATGCAGCGTGCTCAAATTCAAGTATCTTAGCCGCATCACGCATTTCTGCGGTAAGCTGTCTGATAACCTTTTCTTTATCGAATCTTGACAGACGCTTGAATGCTTTATCCGTATCAACATTTTTCGTTGAGATTTCAAGCACATCACGGACCTCTTTTTTGATAGTTTTAGGCACTATTCCGTGTTTTTTGTTATATTCGTGCTGTATATTACGTCTTCTGTTGGTTTCGGTTATAGCGTACTCCATAGACGGCGTAACACAGTCAGCATACATAATTACTTCACCGTTTGCATTTCTAGCAGCTCTTCCTATTGTCTGAACAAGGGAGGTTTCGGAGCGTAAGAAGCCTTCTTTATCCGCATCAAGAATTGCAACAAGTGATACCTCGGGAATATCAAGACCTTCACGCAGAAGATTGATACCAACGAGCACATCAAATTCACCAAGACGAAGATCGCGGATTATTTCCATTCGTTCCATAGTATCAACATCATAATGCATATAGCGCACCTTTATGCCGAGGTTGTCAAGGTAATCAGTAAGAGACTCCGCCATTTTTTTGGTGAGAGTTGTAATCAGGACTCGCTCCCCTCTTTCGGTTCTGATGTTAATTTCACTGACAATATCGTCAATTTGTCCGTCTGTGGGTTTAACGGTTATAACAGGATCAAGCAAACCTGTCGGTCTTATAATCTGCTCAACAATCTGTTCGCTTTTTTGTTTTTCAAATGCCGCAGGTGTAGCACTTACAAAGATTTTTTGCCCAACTCTATCGTAAAACTCGTCAAACTTCAACGGTCTGTTGTCATAAGCTGAAGGTAATCTGAAGCCGAACTCAATAAGACTTTCCTTTCTTGATCTGTCACCGCCATACATTGCTCTGAGCTGAGGCAACATAACATGGGATTCATCGACAAACAGCAGAAAATCATCGGGGAAATAATTGAGAAGCGTAAAGGGAGCCTCACCTGCAGGTCGTCCTGACATAACCCGTGAATAGTTTTCTATTCCCTTGCAAAAGCCTGTTTCTTTGAGCATTTCGAGATCATAGAGAGTTCTTTGTTTTATTCTCTCAGCTTCGAGAAGCTTACCTTGTTTGGTAAACTCTATAACTCTTTCTTCCATTTCTTCTTTGATACTCACAAGTGCTGTTTCAAGCTTATCGGGGGCAATAACATAGTGGGATGCGGGATAAATCGCAACATGACTGAGTATATTTTTGATCTCACCCGTCAGAGGATTGATTTCACATATTCTGTCGATCTCATCACCGAAAAATTCAACTCTTATTGCGGTATCGCTCGTATACACGGGGTAAATTTCAACAACATCTCCCCTGACTCTGAATTTGTTTCTAACAAAGTTAACATCGTTTCGGTCATACTGAATTTCAACTAGCTTTTTGATAAGCTCGTCTCTGTTCTTTTCCATTCCCGTTCGCAGAGAAATAACCATATTACGGTAGTCAATAGGATTGCCGAGGGTGTAAATACAGGATACACTTGCAACGATTATTACATCACGTCTTTCTGAAAGAGCCGATGTTGCTGAATGACGCAGTTTATCGATTTCATCGTTTATTGCTGAATCCTTTTCAATGTAAGTATCAGTTGTGGGTATATAGGCTTCAGGCTGATAGTAATCATAATAACTGACAAAGTACTCGACAGCATTCTCCGGGAAAAATTCCTTGAATTCGCTGCAAAGCTGCCCTGCGAGAGTTTTGTTATGAGCTAAAACGAGAGTAGGTCTGTTAAGCTCGGCAATTATGTTTGCCATTGTAAAGGTTTTACCTGAACCCGTTACACCCATAAGCGTCTGCTCTTTATAGCCTTTTTTAACACCTTCCACTAATTTGTTGATAGCCTCAGGCTGGTCACCCGTAGGTTTAAAGGGTGATACAAGCTTAAATTTTTCCACGGGTATGCCCTCCTTTTGCGTCTTCCAAAATAGTATAACATAAATATTAAGGATTTTAAAGATATCGAACAAATTTTCTTTTAAAAAACTGAAAACTCCGGCGGAATTTTTCTGCCGGAGTCTCATTTGCTTTCTTTAGATTTTTTTAGTATTTGTTGGATTCTATCAATGTTTTCTTGCCTTTGTTTTTCTTCAAGAGCCTTATTGAGTCTTTCAATTTCATCGTCATAATCCTTTTCTAAAGGAGATTTCTCCATACCTGCAAATATGTATGCATACTGTAGAGTTTCTGCCATAGAAAGATATGAGTTGTCGTTGACTATTATGTGATCGAGAAGTCTTACTTTAAGAGTATTGACAAAACGGAAAATTTCTTTTGTTGTTTCAATATCATTTCTTGAAGGCGCTGTTATGCCGTGTGGATGATTATGAGCAAGAATTACTCCGCTAGCTTTGGTCTCAAGAAGTATTTCAGCAAGTTTTCTGAAATCAACCGAGCTTGAAACAATATCGCCATCGCCAATGATTCTGTAACCGAGCAGGCATCTTCTGTGGTCAAAGCAAAGTGCAAATACTCTTTCATCGTTGGTATCAAGAAGCAAATTTCTTACATATTCAGCAAGCTTTGCAGTTGACTCGTAATAGGGATTTTTTGAATTTATATCGATGAAATAACGTTTATATAAAGGCAAAACCATACTTATTAGGCAGGCCGCGTTTTCAGTCATACCTTTAATTTTCACAAGCTCTGAGGGTTTAGCTTCAAGCACACCGGAAAAGCTGCCGAATCTGTCGATTAAAGCATGTGCAATCTCATTAGTATCTTTATAGGGAATGCCGAAAAATAAAAGAAGCTCAAGAATATTATGGTCGGGCATGCCGTTGAATCCGCTGGCAAAATATCTGTTTTTAACCTTAGCTCTGTGGCCTTTATGCGGATTTTCCTTTTTAATACTGTCTTTATTTTTAGCTTCACTCAATTTTATCACCTCAATAAAACAAGGGCTTGCATGGAACAAGCCCTCATTGTTTAGTCTTGAATCAGATAGAAATCTCAAGAGCCATTTTATACATATCAAGATCAACTGAATTTTTCATGTTGAGAGCTTCAAATATGTCAAAATCAAGGATGTTTTCTTTCTGCATAGCAACAACTCTATTACCGATACCATCCTTAAGAAGCTGAACTGCACGGTAACCCATCTGACTTGCAACAATTCTGTCCTTTGATGTGGGTGAACCGCCTCTCTGAACATGACCGAGAATAGTAGCTCTCGCTTCAACACCGGTTTCAGCCTGAATTTTCTTAGCCATTTCTTCAACGCCGCCGATTGCCTCGGAAACGATTATAACAAAGTGAACCTTATCGGTCTTTTGTGTTCTCTTCATTCTTTCTATAACATCACGTTCGAAGTCATAAGGAACTTCGGGGATAAGAATTGAAGTTGCACCGCAAGCGATACCTGAGGAAAGAGCAAGATAACCTGCACCTCTGCCCATAACTTCAACAACAGCACAACGGTCGTGTGATTCAGCGGTGTCTCTGATTCTGTCAACCATCTGCATAATGGTGTTCATTGAAGTATCATAACCGATTGTGTAATCACAGCATCCGATATCATTGTCAATAGTACCGGGAATAGCAACACAGGGTATACCTCTGAGAGAAAGGTCTCTTGCGCCTCTGAAGGAGCCGTCGCCGCCGATAACAACGAGACCCTCAATACCTCTTTTTTTACAGGTCTCGATAGCAGCAGCCATACCCTCTTCGGTCTTGAAACGGGGGCTTCTTGCTGAATAAAGAATAGTACCGCCCCTGTTTATGATATCTGAAACAGAACGAAGATGCATTTCATACATATCATCTTCCATAAGACCGTTATAGCCTCTTCTTATGCCGTAAACCTTCATTCCGAGTTCACAACCTGCACGGACAACAGCTCTGATGGCTGCGTTCATTCCGGGTGCGTCGCCGCCGCTGGTGAGTACACCGATAGTTTTAATCATTGTAACATCCTCCTATAGTTCACACATGGTTAATGCAAAATAAGCTTAACTTTTATGAATAACAATTATAGTTAATTATACACATATACGGCAAAAAGTCAACAATTACAAGGAAAATAAAAGACATTATGGTTAATTCTGCAAAGTGAGGTCTACTGTCTTACAACAACGTTATCCTCTCCGAGGATAAATCGCATTTCATCAAGCATCGGTTCATTAAGTGTAACATATCCCGAAGTCTTATATTCCTTTGTATCATTATAGTAACAATACACGGGGAAGGTGCCGTCGAATATATCAAGCAAAAGCCTGATTTTCTTTTCCTGATCACAGTCCTTGCTTTTAATACGAAGGAATAATCCGTTCCTCTGCTTCTTAACTTTTGGCTTTTCGCCTGCATTTTTATAAAGATTTGCAGGGTTGGGTTCAATAGCTTCGCAAACTATTGAGGGCACTCTGTCCTCACGCATACTCAGTCTGCCTCTGATCATAACAATGTTGCCGAGCTGAAGCATATTTGCTCTGTCGGCAAAGAGCTTTGAAAACACTATGCATTCAATTCCTGCAGTAAGATCCTCGATTTCAACAAAGCACATAGTTGAATTATTTTTTGTTGTCTTTTTTTCCAGTCTTGAGATAATTCCGAAAATTTTTACATCAGAGTTATCTTTATACTTACTGCCGAAAGAGCTGTCACTTTCAAGAATGTCGATAATATTGTCGGCGTTAACCTTTTCTGAAAGCTCTTTATATTCATCCATCGGATGACCTGAAATATAGAGCCCTGTTATGTCTTTTTCAAGCTTTAGCAGCTCGTTATGCGGCATTTCATCAACGTCAGGCACAGCAATTTCATTCATTGATGAAAACTGTGAGTCTTCATCAAAAAATCCGATTTGTCCGATAACATTTTTATTTTTATCCTCGTCGATGGCAGATATAATAGTGGGTAAAACACTAAGCATCTGTCGGCGGTTCATATCCATGCCGTCAAGTGCTCCGCATTTGATAAGACTTTCAACGGCTCTTCTGTTGAACTCCTTACCATGCACCCTCTTGCAGAAGGAGTAAAAGCTTGTATATTTTCCCAGCTGTTCTCTGTTCTGAATAATGGTTCTTATAAAGCCTCTGCCTAAATTCTTAATTGCAAGCAAACCGAAACGAATAGCTCCGTTTTTAACAGTAAAACCCTCAAAGCTGCTGTTAACCGATGGAGCGAGGACTTTTATACCGAGCCTTGTACATTCGGCAATATAATTAGAAACCTTGGTTGAAGATTCAAGCACACTCGTAAGTGTGGCAGCAAGAAGCTCGCAAGGATAATGTGCCTTAAGGTAGGCGGTCTGATAGGAAACATAAGCATAAGCAGCAGCGTGAGACTTATTAAATGCATACTTTGCAAAGTTAGACATTTCATCAAAAATTGCATTTGCGGCATCGACGCTTACGCCATTTTTCACCGCTCCGCAGCAAACATCGTCTCCTTCGAGACCGTAAATGAAAATTTTACGCTCTTTTTCCATAACATCAAGCTTTTTCTTGCTCATGGCACGGCGTACAAGATCAGCTCTTCCGTAAGAATAACCGGCGAGCTTGCGGCAAATTTCCATAACCTGTTCCTGATATACCATGCAACCATAGGTAACATCGAGAATATCACGTAAAAGCTCGGATTTATAAGTAGTATCCTGAGGATTGTGTCTGTTGTGAATGTATGTGTCGATAGAATCCGCAGGACCCGGACGGTAAAGTGAAATAACAGCAATCAGATCTTCCAGTGAACGAGGTTTAAGCCTTGTAAGAACGCTTCGCATACCGGCTGATTCATATTGAAACACTCCGTCCGTTCTTCCTTGTGATAGCATTTCAAAGGTGTTTTTGTCTTTCAGGTCAATTTTATCAATATCAAAATCAGGATGGCTTTTCTTTATCATCTTAACTGCATCGTCAATTACGGTCAGTGTCCTGAGTCCGAGAAAGTCCATTTTAAGCAAACCGAGCTGTTCAAGAGTAACCATTGTGAACTGTGTCACGACACTCTCGTCATTAACTGCCAAGGGTACATATGAGGACACAGGATCTCTTGTTATTACAACGCCCGCCGCATGGGTAGACGCGTGTCTCGGCATACCCTCTACCTGACGTGCAAGGTCTATCAGCCGTTTGACATCACTGTTTGTCTGATACAGTCTGTTAAGCTCGGGCGTTTTAAGTGCTTTATCAATAGTGATTTTCAGTTCGTTTGGTATAAGCTTTGCAACCTCATCAACAGTGGCATAAGGCATACCTAAAACTCTTCCCACATCTCTTATAGCGCCTCTGGCCGCCATCGTACCAAAAGTAACTATCTGTGCAACATGGTCAGCACCGTATTTAGAGACAACATAGTCGATAACCTCCTGTCGGCGCACATAGCAAAAGTCAATATCAAAGTCAGGCATACTGACTCTTTCAGGATTCAGAAATCGCTCAAAAAGAAGATTAAATTCAATAGGATCAATGCCGGTTATTCCAATGCAGTATGCCGCAAGTGAACCAGCGCCTGAGCCTCTTCCCGGGCCAACAGGGATTTTTGCGTTCTTGGCGTACCTGATAAAATCATGAACAATGAGGAAATAATCAACATAGCCCATTCTGTTGATAACATCAAGCTCATAATTGAGCCTGTCGATATATTCCTCAGGCGGATTATCTCCTTTCAGCTTGCAAAGACCGTAGAAACACTGATTTTTAAAGTACTCAAAGTGATCCATATTATTAGGCACTTCAAAATGAGGAAGCTTCGTGTTGCCGAATTCAAATTCAACATTACATTTTTCAGCTATCTTTTCAGTGTTATAAACCGCCTCAGGAATTTGAGAAAATGCTTCGAGCATCTCTTCTTCACTCTTAACATAAAACTCTTCAGTGCTGAACTCAAGACCGGTCGCCTCGCCTAAAACATGGTTCGTCTGAATGCATATAAGAATCTGCTGAAGTGAGGCATCTTCTTTTTTCAGATAATGAGCATCATTTGTCGCAACAAGAGGTATACCCGTTTCTCTTGAAAGACGGATAAGATCCGGAATTATCTCCATTTGTTCACGAAGACCGTGATTCTGGATTTCAAGATAATAATTACCTTCTCCAAAAAGATTAAGATAAAACAGAGCGACCTGCTTAGCCGCATCATAGTCTCCTCTCATAAGTGCCTGAGGAATTTCACCGGCAAGACAGCCTGAAAGTGCAATAAGACCTTCGTGGTGCTTTTCAAGAAGCTCACGGTCTATTCTCGGTTTGGTATAGAATCCCTCAGTCCACGCCTTGCTGACCATGGCAATAAGATTCTGATAACCGATGTTGTTTTTGCAAAGAAGCACGAGATGATAACGCTGATTATCAAGGCCGTGAACCTTATCGTGGCGAGTTCTCTGAGCAACGTAGCATTCACAGCCGATAATAGGCTTAACACCCTTTTCCTTTGCAGCCTTGTAAAAATCTACAACACCGTACATAACTCCGTGATCTGTTATCGCAACACTGGTTTGTCCCAGTTCCTTAACTCTGTCCATAAGACTGTTTATTCGGCAGGCACCGTCAAGCAAGCTGTACTCAGTATGAAGATGCAGGTGTGTGAAGGACATATCATCCCCTCCTTCTTTATGTGTTATTTGACTCTGAGCCTTTCTACAAGCTCTTTGTCGGGCTTAGTAATAATGGTCCAATATTCGTGATATATGACCATACCAGCCTTGGCTCCGTTAGGCTTTTTTAGCTGTTTGACTCTGGTGTAATCTACCGGTACCAACGAGGAATCCTTAGCCTTGCTATAGCAAGCGGCAATAACAGCAGCTTGCTCAATAGACAGGTCGGATATTTCTTTCCCCTCAGCGCAGATTATAACGTGAGAGCCCGGTGTTTTCTGTGTATGAAGCCACATATCGTTTTTCATAGCGGTTTTAAGCGAAAGTCTGTCATTCTGAACATTGTTTCTGCCCACAAGTATTCTGAAGCCGTCATCACTTCTGAATTCGTAGGGCGGAAGTTCTTTAGGAGGCTTCTGTTTTTTACCCTTTGTATTTTTAATATATCCGCCGTCGGAAAGCTCAAGTCTGATTGCAGAAATCTCACTGTCGGTATCAGCTCTTGAAAGCTCTTCAAGCACAGACTCAAGATAAATGATTTCATTTTCACCGTCAGCAATTAAGTCAACAAGCATTTTTTCTGCTACTTGAGCCTTACGGTAGTCCTTGTAATACTTTTTCTGATTTTCCTGGGGTGACAAGGCAGGATTACAAGGAATTCTTATAACATTACAGTTATCGTAATAGTTTTCAACCTCGTAAAAAGCTGCGCCCTTTTCAAGTCTGTGCATATTTGCAACTATAAGCTCACCGTAAAGACGAAGCTCATCTTTATTTTTACATCTTTCAAGCTCAGCCTTCTGCAATGCAATTTTTCGAGCTGTTCTTTCTATGAGATTGTTTATCAGCTTAATAAGCTCGTGACCTCTGTGATTTATGCGGTTGATTCTGTCACGCTCATAATAAAAGCTGTCAAGAAGCTCACTGCAGGTGTCAAACTCCTTGAGCAAAAGCTTATCACCGTACTGCTTAATCGTACAGTGGGATAAATCCTTGGGCTTGCCGTTTAAATCGGTAAGCATATACACCTTATCGGTGCAGTTAAGATTTTTCTTAATTTTGCCGATTTCAGCCTTCAATGCATCTACAGCTGCCGTGTTCAGTTCACGGACAAAAACATCTTCCAGAGCTGTTTTTAAAGCGATTTCACGGCTTACAACGGGAGATACACCCTGAAGCGAATTAATAATAGCTGATGAAAGATATTTGTCCTTATGAAGCAGGATTCTGTCAGTTATTTCATCAACTGATGATGTTTCAATACACAGCTTATCCTGCTTAGGCGGCAAATTGTATTGGAGACCGGGCAAAACCTGCCTCACAGATGAGGTAGTGTAATCAACTCTTTTTATTGAATCTATTATTTTATCTCCGTTAAAAAGTATGAGATTTGAATATTTACCCATTATTTCAATGCAAAGCGTAAGAGCGATTCTGTCACCGATTTCATTTGTTGCATCAAAATCAATAAATAAAATTCTGTCTGTTTCAAACTGACGAACATCTTTAATAACGGCACCCTGCAGATATTTTCGCATAAGCATACAAAACATAGGAGGCACCTGAGGATTATCAATGCTGTGATTGGTAAAATGCACCCTGGGACTGTCCGCACGCACACAAAGAAGCAGCTTTTTGTTATCGTTTCTGCCTCTTAGGTTTAAAACTATTTCATCTTTTGTGGGCTGATTGACTCTGTCCACTCTGAGTCCGACAGCTCCTTCATAAATTTCGTTTCTTACTTTTCTTAAAAAAATACCGTCTAACGCCATAATACACCTTTAACCAATAAAACTGACGGGATTTGACTGATTTATAACCGTGCACTCTATACCGTCAAATTTGTTTGAAATCAAATCCATAAGTCTTGCCATTGCAGGAAATTCCGTTTCAAAATGACCTGCAGAAATAAGCGTGACACCTCTTTCTTTTGCTTCGAGAAAATGATGATGACTGACATCACCTGTAACATAAGCGTCAGCACCCATTTTTACTGCTTCACCAAAGAAATCCATACCTGCACCGCCGCAAACGGCTACCTTTTTAATTGTATTTCGACTGTCAGCAACTCTACAGACGGTTCCGAGCTTTTCTGCAACAAGTGATGCAAAATCACCGGAATATGCCTGCTCGATTTCACCGATTCTCGCCATCGGTACAACACATTCTGCTGAAGGTACACCTGTAGCCTCTTTAATACCGAGTATTTCACAAAGAACATCGTTAACGCCACCCTGAGCGCAATCAAAGCAAGTGTGAGCAGATATGGCATTTATATCGCTTACTGCAAGCTCATAAGAAAGCTCACCCTTTAAAAAGCTTGACTTAGGCTTAAAAATTATAGGATGATGAGTAACAATAAGGTCGGCTCCGAAATCTTTTGCTTTTTCAAGTGTTTCGCTTGTTAGATCAAGTGCAAACGCAATTTTTCTGACCTGTTTTTCACTGTCACCCACCAGTATGCCACAGTTGTCCCAGTCACATTTTGTGTTGTAAGGGGCTATTTTATCTATGTAATCGGATATATCCTTGACTTTAATCATAATTATCCTCCGTAAGCTTCGTTTTTATTTCAGATATAAGTTCTTCGAGCTTTTCACCGTCTTTGATGCCTGCTTTTTTCTGCGCAAGAAATTTTTTCTCAAGCGAAAACAGCATTTTTTCTATATATTTTTTTGTAATTTCATCTTTATTTCTTAAGAGTTCGCCAAGATAATAGTAACTCCTGTTTCTTTCAGCTGTCTTGCCTGTATAGTGAGCACAAATTGCGCAATAATAATGCTTTCCGTCAGCGGCGGTTCGTTCATCGGTTATTTCAAAGCCGTTTTTAACAAGGAATTCACGCAAAAATTCAGCATGGGTCATCGGCTGAGCAACAATATTGATTTTATCGTTAAATACCCACGCTGCTCTTTCGAGAATTTCACTAATGAGAATACCGCCCATACCCGCAATAACAATATCGCTGCAGGAGTTTTCGGGTATATTTCGCAAGCCGTCTGAAAGCATAAGCTGAACTTTGTCGGTGAGCTCGCACTCAATCAAAGTTTTTCTTGCATTCTCAAGTGGACCCTCTCTCAAATCTGCACCGATACCTGAGGGACAGATACCGTTTTGTATAAGATAGCAAAGCAGATATGCATGGTCTGTGCCGATATCAGCCGTAACACTCCCCTTTCGTACGAGAGAAGCAACAGCGGAAAGTCTGGAATCAAGTTTAATTTTACTCATAGATACCTCTGAATCAGGATCTCTCGCTCATTATGCTTGAGATCCGCGTTGTAACACAATAACAGAGCCACCTGTTACAAGGTGGCTCAAAGTTGAATTTGCTTATTTTGTAGCAAGATAGCCGTTGATTTTTTCAACAAGAGCATCAACGCTTACACCATGTACGGCACAAGCCTCTTCAACAGTTTCGCCTCTTGAAGCGGGGCAACCGAGACAGTGCATACCCATTTCAAGGAAGAATACAGCTGTACCGGGCTCCTTATCAAGAATGTCACCGATAAGCATATCTTTTGCAATTTCTTTCATAATTATAAACCTACCTTTATATTATTTGCCGAGTTTATTCTTTAACTCGACTGCTGTTTTTGCTTTGTTTGCAATATTTTCTGCATCAAGACCGTATATCTTAAGAAGCTCAAGAGCAGGACCTGATTTACCGAAGGTATCATTAACACCGAGGCGAACAACGGGTACGGGATATTCTTCGCAAAGAACCTCTGATACAGCACCGCCAAGACCGCCGATAACACTATGCTCTTCAGCAGTAACGATGGTGCCGGTTTCCTTTGCGGCTTTTACGATAATATCCTTATCAAGAGGCTTAATGGTGTAGATGTTAATAACTCTTGCATCAATACCTTCAGCTTTTAAGGTTTCAGCGGCGATAAGAGCCTCATTAACCATAAGACCGGTTGCAACAATTGTAACATCCTTGCCGTCTTTAAGCATTACGCCTTTACCGAGTTCAAACTTGTAATCCTCAGCATTGATACGAGGTACGGCAAGTCTGCCAAAGCGCATATAAACGGGGCCTTCGTGGTCTGCTGCAGCAAAAACTGCCTGCTTTGCCTCAACATCGTCTGCAGGGTTGATAATAACCATATTGGGAATGGAGCGCATAAGTGCGATATCCTCACAGCACTGATGGCTTGCTCCGTCTTCACCAACGGATATACCTGCGTGTGTTGCGCCGATTTTAACGTTAAGATTCGGGTAAGCGATTGAGTTTCTAACCTGCTCAAAAGCTCTGCCTGCGGCAAACATTGCAAAGGATGAAGCGAAAACAGTGTAGCCGGTTGTTGCAAGACCTGCTGCAATGCCCATCATATTGCCTTCTGCGATACCGCAATCAATAAACTTATCGGGAAATTCTTTTTTGAATGTAATTGTCTTTGTAGCTTTTGCAAGGTCAGCGTCAAGAACAAGAATATCGTCTCTGTTACCGAGTTCCTTTAAAGCTGCACCGTAAGCATCTCTTGTTGCACATTTGATTACATCAGCCATAATTACACCTCCAATTCTGACATAGCCTTATCAAGCTCAGCCATAGCCTGTGCGTACTGTTCGGCATTGGGAGCGGAGCCGTGCCAGTCACACTTATCTTCCATAAAGGATACGCCCTTACCTTTAACGGATTTAGCAACAATACAGGTGGGCTTACCCTTACATTCGTCAGCTTTTTTGAAAGCTTCATCAATCTGGTCAAAGCAATGTCCGTTGATTTCGATTACATTCCAGTTGAAGGCTTCAAACTTTTCTTTAATGGGATAAGGTGAGTTTACTTCGTCAAGTGAGCCGTCGATCTGAAGGTTGTTATAGTCAACAACGGCAACAAGATTATCAAGCTGACGGTTACCTGCAAACATAGCAGCTTCCCAGACCTGACCTTCTTCGATTTCACCGTCACCGAGAACGGTGTATACCTTGTAATCCTTGCCCTTGAGCTTACCTGCGAGAGCCATACCGCAAGCAACTGAAATGCCCTGACCGAGCGAACCTGTGCTCATATCAACACCGGGTGTATATCTCATACTGGGATGTCCCTGAAGGATTGAATCGGGCTTTCTGAGGGTTTTGATGAGCTCAACGGGGAAAAATCCTTTATGAGCAAGAGCCGCATAAAGTGCAGGTGCTGTATGTCCCTTAGAAAGGACAAATCTGTCTCTGTTTTCGTCATCGGGATTTTTCGGATCAACATTCATTTTCGCAAAATAGAGATAGGTAACGATATCTGCTATTGAAAGTGAGCCTCCGGGATGACCTGACTTAGCGTTGAATGTGCCTTCAATTACTCCTTTGCGCACATCAACAGCAATTTTTTTGAGTTCAAGTTTCTTGTTTTCTTCCATAATGTCCTCCTTATTTATTTTGCAAAGTTTTTAATCATATATTCGATCAAATCTGCTACTGCACCGTTGTTACAGTGGCAGGTCACAAGCTTTGCTATCTTTTTCATACCCTTGGGCGCCTGACCGCAGCAAGCAGGAAAAGCAACACTTTTAAGCATCTCATAGTCATTGAAATAGTCCCCGATTGCGGCGGTATGCTCTTTTTCAACACCGAGAATTTCAGCGAGCTTTAAAACCGCCTTTCCTTTATTGGTATCCTCGTTAACCATTTCATAGCTCCACTGAGAAGAAAACATAAGATTTTCAGTGGTGTTTGACATTTTGAGTATTTGCTTATGCACCAGCTTTAATGCAGGCGGCAGACCCGTATAGATTACTTTATACCAATTATCCTTAGGTATAGAATCGAACGAGTAAAAATACTTTATGGGAAGCTTAGCATTTATCGCTAAGATTCTTGATGATATTGTCGGTCTGAAAATATATACGAACTTATCTGAAATAACCTGAAATGATATTGTCGGAAATTTTTTAATAGTTTTTCTCACCATATCGATGCAATGATCATTAAGCGGGCTTGCCCATATCATTTTTTCCTCTGCAAAGTCATATATACCGGCGCCGTTAATTACAATCGCCTTTCCGTCAGGGATATCAAGCCTTTTAAAGTGCTTACGCATTGAGTGGGGAGATCTGCCTGACGCAAGAGTGAAATTTCCTCCGTATTCATTTATAAAACTCTGTACTGCATCGTAATTTCTCTGAACAAGCTGTCTGCCTTTGTTATTAATTGTGCCGTCAATATCCGATGCAAGAAGCCAATGAGAAAGAGCTTTTCCGTTTTTTGTCATTCTACTTGATCCTCCTGATGAAATCAGTAAAATAATCGGGTAATTCACTTGAAATTTCGATATATTTACCGGTTCTTGGATGTTTAAAGCCTATCAGACCAGCGTGGAGGCACTGACCTGATAAATATTCAATAACCTTCTTAGGTCCGTAAACAGGGTCGCCGGCAACAGGGTGACCGATATATGACATATGCACTCTTATCTGATGTGTTCGACCTGTTTCAAGTCTTAATCTCAAATGTGTAAAATCCTTATATTCATCAATTACTTCATAATGTGTAACAGCGTTTTTTGAATTTTTAGTTGTTACGGTCATTTTTTTACGTTCAGCAGGATGTCTGCCTATTGGTGCATCGACGGTACCTTCTGTGCATTTAAACTTTCCGTAAACGACGCTCTGATACTCACGGGTAAAAGAGTGAGCCTTAATCTGATCAGCCAAAGAAATATGCGCAAAATCATTTTTTGCAACAATAAGAAGACCGCTTGTGTCTTTGTCTATACGATGTACTATTCCCGGGCGGATAACTCCGTTTATCCCGGAAAGACTTCCCTTGCAGTGATAAAGAAGTGCGTTTACAAGTGTTCCTTCATAATTACCTGCGGCAGGATGAACTACCATACCCTTGCTTTTGTTGATAACGAGCAAGTCATCATCCTCGTATCTTATATCAAGAGGAATATTCTCAGCCAAAACCTCAAGCTCTTTGGGTTTCGGAATAATGACTGCGACTTTATCTCCGCTTTTAGCTTTATAATTTTTACTAACACGACTGCCGTTCACAGTTACATTTCCTTCATCAAGGAGTTTTTGTGCAGCAGAACGTGAGTTCATCTGACACATACTGCAGACAACTTTATCAATTCTCTCGCCTGCAAATTCTTCCGACACAGAGAAAATATGTGCATCAACCATTTTCCGCCTTACCTTTCTTATCCTTGCTTTCCTTAACAATAAGATAAATCTGATAAAAAATCATAAGAAAAGCTCCTACGGTTATGAGACAGTCGGCAAAGTTAAAAATATAAAAGTCAATAAACAGATACTCTATATAATCAACAACATAACCCCTGAAAATTCTGTCAATAATGTTACCGATACCTCCGGTAGCTATCATAACAAGACACACATAATCAAGCTTTGTCTTAATCAAGTCGGTAAACATAATAATTACTACGGCAATCATACAGATAACAGACAAAACTGTAACCAATACTGTCTGACCCTCAAGAAAACCCATCATAGCGCCGTCGTTTTTATGATAATGAAGCTGAATAAAACCCGGGATCATCATTCGGGTACCTATCGGCATAAGATAAAGCTCAACCAGATACTTAATGATCTGATCAACGGCAACGAGAAAACTCATTACGATAAGAGCTATGCTGTTTTTTCTGAGTTTGTTTTTGCTGAGTTTTATCAATTTAAAACCTCTCAGTTATATCAAAATTTTGAGGATTCGGAAATCAAATCGTCGAATCCGAAATCGTCTTCTTCGGTTGTTGTTGAATCAAAGATTTTTGAGAGATATGACGAAACGTCGGGCATTTCAGCCTTCTGCTTTTTCGCTTCGGATGAATGTGAGAAGAAATCAATCATATCGTCTGAAGCAGGCTGATTTTCGTCAACAACATTTATAACGATTTCTTCATCCTCCTCAATTACGGGAAGAATCTCCTCTTCATGAGCTACTGCTTCTTCCTTCTCAGATTCAGCATATGGAATGGGCTCATATTTAATATTCATTTCGAAGGGTACAAAATCGGTCTTGCTGATTTCCGGAAGCTCCTTGTCTTCTGAAATATCTTCTGCCTTTTCGGAAACAAGCTCATAGTCGCTGATGGACTTGACAGCTGAATCCGCAACAAGGATAAGAGCTGAAAGCTCGCTCTTTACCTTAGCAGTTTCCGCTTTGAGAGCCTCAAGCTGTTTGTTTGCTGTTGCAATTACCTCATCAGCCTTTTCTCTTGCAACTTTAGCATCATTATAAGCCTGTGAAACTATATTTGCTGCTTTTTCATTTGCAGCGGCAATAAGAGAATCAATCTGAGCGTTGACTTTTGCAAGATAAGCCTCACGGTAATCGTCTGCTTCCTTCTGAAGACGTGCAAAGCCGTATTCGAGCTCACGAAGCTTAATATCAGCCTCCTTGGTCTTCTCTATAAAGTACTTTTCAGCTTCAGCTTTCTTTTCCGAAACGATGGCATCTGCATTTTTGTTTGCAGCGTCGATGATGATCTGTGCTTCACTCTGGGCCTGTGTAAGCTTTGATTCTGCAACAGTCTGAGCACTGATAAGAGCATTGGCTATTGCCGCCTTATTTTTATTGTATTCCTCAATAGTGGGAGAAAAAGATTCAAGTTTTTCATTAAGAGCAATATTATCGTTATAAAGCTTTGTATAGTTTTTATACACCTTCTGAATGAAGGCGTCAACATCTGAAGCTCTGTAGCCGCCCTTTCCGTTGGGTACAAATCTCTGAGTGCTGATTTGAAGCGGTGTCATCATAATAAAATCCCCCTGTTTTTTACTTCATTATTTATTGAACGAATCAAGATCAATCTGACTGAAGAAGTCGCCGAACAACTCAACTGTTTCAGGCACAAAAGCACATATGTTTTCAGCGAATCTTGCAAAAACAGACTTTGTTACAAACTTTGCACCGTCAAGAAAGTCCATTGCTCTCACTTTTTGTTCATCGGAAAGAAGAGAAAGATTAACAACAACAATCGTATCTCTTTCCATCATCATTGCTGCAACATTCTTTGCGTCATAAATGTCACGCAAGAGAATGGAGTTAAGCTTGAATTTATTGGCCGGTCTTGCATTGTTGAGATTATAAATGTTTGCATTGCCGGCTTTTGAAGCTGCCGGAGCTTCTGCTTTTTTCTTCTGAGCCTGCTTGGGCTCAAAGGAATATTCGGGAACAGTGATGCCGGGCTGAGGATTAAAAGTATAGCTCTCTTCAGGCTCAGAATCGTAGATGCTTGAATTTGAGCCTTCACCTGACACGTCCTCAAAATCCTCATCGGATATTGCTGAATCGTATTCCTCATAATCGTTATTGACAAAATGTTCATTTATCTTGTCTTTAAAGTTTTTAACAAAACCCATTTTAAAACACTCCTTTAAATTTAATATATTCTATGTCCGAAAAGTGCGGTTCCGACTCTTACAAGATTTGAGCCGTTAAGAATAGCTCTCTCATAGTCGGATGACATACCCATGGACAGGATATTCATATTTACATTATCTAACTTTTTTGCCTTTATGTCAATAAATAAACGGTGCATTTTTGAAAAATATTTATCAAGAAGTGCATCATCATCGCAAATTGGCGGAATTGTCATCAATCCCTCTATTCTGATACCCTTCATTTCCGAAATTTCATGGACTAATTCAAGTGCCTGAGAAAAATCTGCACCTGTTTTGCTCTCTTCGCCGCCGATGTTAACTTCAATAAGGCAAGCTGTTGTAATTGCAGCGCCCTCACTTCGTTTAGCGATTTCTGTTGCAAGCTTTATGCTGTCGACAGACTGTATCATAGATACCTGCCCCACAATTTGCCTTACCTTGTTGGTCTGAAGATGGCCTATGAGGTGTGCTTCGCAGTTTTCAAGGTTAAGATAGTCTCTTTTACCTAAAAACTCCTGAACCTTATTCTCGCCAATCAGATCAATACCGTTTTCAATAGCCCTGTTAATGAACACAGGTTCAACAGTTTTTGTTACAGCCATCAAGCGTACTGAATTTTCGTCTCTGCCGGATTTCAAAGAAGCTTCGGCAATTCTTTCTTTTATAACCGAAATATTGTAATCAATATTACTGAACCTTTCATCAGCTGATAACTTTTCCATCTTGTAAATTGGTTCCTTTCACTATGATACTGTCGTAAATCTTGAGTTCACGGTAAGCCGCAGTGCTTCCCGCATCGACAATTTTATTACCGTCTTCATCTGTGGTATAGGCTGTATATTTTTGTGCAACCACATAATTTTGTCCGTAATATAAAATATCTATCGGAGTAAACGTTGCAACATTTCCCGAAAGAACATACACACCGTCAAGGCCTTCACTGTTTTTTATGAGGGCCTCGTTACTGATTTTGATACCCTCATACTCTGCGATTGTGATTGACAGCTGTTCCTTTCTTAAAACAGCAAGCTCCTCATTAAGATATTTACATTTTAATGTTACGGTAATTATACCGTCTTTCACATCGGAAATATCGTATACAGTCATCGGTATATCATTTATTCCGCGTTCGGAAAAATCAACATAAACAGTTTTTCCTTCTTTAATTGTTGCCGCTTGTTCTATAGGTACGTCGAAAAGCATAAACCATGTATGCTGAGCAATAATTTTTCCGTATGCATTTTTAACAGCTGCAGGTTCAGAGTTTATAAGAGCTGCTGCTTCCTGCCCTGCAATATTTTTCGAAAGTATATCATCATAGAGCTTTGTCTGCTCATACCCGTCAACAACACTCACAAAGTATCCTGCATAAGGAGAAGAAACATATTCTTTTGAGCCTACAAGAGCCTCAAGAGAGGTTATTTGACTGTCACAATCATCAATAAGCAGACTGAAATCATAAGAATAGCCGGTTGCTATCTGCTTCGAGGTTATATTGTTGCAAAAGCTGTTCACAGAACGGTCAAGCTCTTCAAAGTTCCCTTCAGACAGATATCCGACATAATCCTGAACGGTCTTATATATTTGTGAATTAAGGTATGTGACACTGATTTTGCTCAGTTCTTCAAAACTCTTAAGACTTGTAAGCTCTTCTTTGCGTTCTTCCAGCTTTTTTATTTTAATATATGCATCCGCCTGATTTTCGCTGTCAAAGCAAACAGCAATATTATCGTTTACAGCAACACTTGCACTGTCGCTGATAATGGGAACATATACTTTATCAGTGTCCTTATTCAATATTGATGTGTTAACACCGTCTTTTTCTCTATATTCGTCTCTGACTGCATAGCCTTGTACATTCAGTATCTCTTCCTGAACATAATTCAAAGCATACTCGGTTTCCACAACTCCTGTTTTATCAAAATAAAAAGACTGAGCAACATATAAAACAAGTGTAATACTGACGAATATAAGTACTCCTGCGGCAAACTTTTTTCCTTTATCGGATTTCATCTTTTTCTCCTATAATCTTCAATAATTGAAACAGCTTCGCTGATAAGCTCATCTTTCGTTAACAAATCAGTCGTAAGCCAATTAATGCTTTCGTTTTTTTTGAACCACGTGAGCTGCCTTTTTGCGTAGCGTCTGGTTTCCATCTTAAGCTTTTCAGTTGCTTCTTCAAGAGATGCGAGGCCGTCGAGGTAGGGTTTAAGCTCCTTATATCCGATCGCCTGCTTAGCTGTCGTTGAGGCGTTATCAGAGAAGAACTCCTCAGCCTCATCTATAAGCCCCTCTTCGAGCATCATATCAACACGAAGATTGATTCTGTCGTAAAGATACTGTCTGTTTTCGGCAGTCAGGCCGATAATGCACCAATCATAGGGGCTGTCAATAAGATGCGAGAGCTCACGCTGTTCACTGATCGTTTTTCCTGTTGAAAAATACACTTCCAGAGCCCTTATAATGCGTTTTGTATCGTTTAAATGAAGCTTTTCGGCTGTTATCGGATCAATCTGTTTCAGCTCATCAAAAAGCCTTTCGATACCTTCTGTTTCTTTGCATTCCTCGAGTTTACAACGGATGTCGCTTTTTTCACAGTCGAGAAACTCGGTATTGTTAATAAGTGTATCAACATAAAGCCCTGTTCCGCCAACAACAATAGGAAGCTTACCTCTTGAAATTATATCCTCAATAGCTGTTAAGGCTTTTTCCTTATATTTTGCAACGGAAAACTCCTCGCCCGGTTCAATAAAATCTATAAGATGATGCGGTATTTGCTGCATTTCATCCCTTGTCGGCTTGGCTGTTGCGATATTCATTTTTTTATAAATCTGCATCGAGTCGGCTGAAACTATTTCGCCGCCTAGCCTCTTTGCAAGCTCAACGGAAAGTGATGTCTTACCCGATGCCGTGGGACCGACAACAACCGCAACTAAAGGCTTTTGCATAAATTTTCTCCAATTCACTGTATACGGCCGAATTGCTTTTCAAGCTCATATTTAGAAAGCTCTATGAGCACAGGTCTGCCGTGAGGACAGTAACGTACTTCGTCATCGTAAAGCACCTCCTCTGCAAGCACCTTCATTTCGGCTGTAGAATTTTTATATCCCGCCTTAATTGCAGCTTTGCATGCGGCGGTATGGTAGATTTTGTCTATTTTTTCAGGCTCTGTGTTTGTCCTGTTTTCAGCAAGATATGCAGCAATTTCTACTACTGTATCCTCGATTTCATCAGCAGAAATAAGCATAGGACACTCTCTTACAATCACAACACCCGTACCGAAGTCTTCAACAAGATAACCTGCCTTTGAAAATACTTCAAGGTTGCTTATAACGGTATCGTACTCAGATTTGCTGAGTGTTACGGTTGCAGGAGAAAGAAGAACCTGAGAAGCCTGATTGTTTTCAGCATTTTTGCGCATTTTATTATATATAATTCTTTCGTGAGCGGCGTGTTTGTCAATAAGACATAATTTACCGTCATATTCACAGATTATATAGGTTTTAAAAGCTTCACCCAAAAGTCTTAAGGGCTTGGGCGGCAAATCCTTTTCTCTGACCGCTTTAAATTCAACGGGCTTATCTGTTTTTTCTTCCTTTTGAGGCATGCTTTCTGTCTTTAGCTGGGTCTGCGGCTTTTGTACTTCGGATTCTTTTTTTATTTCGTTGGTTTTGGGTACAGCGGTTGGAGTGGCAACGGTATTGTTCTCTTTGGTTTTTGCTTCCAGCTGTTTTCTTTTGAATCCGCTTATCAGATCAGGTTCATCCTGCTGTTTTAAGAAGGGGTTTTCAACTTCGCCCGATGAAACAGTTTTCTGATATTCGGATGAAGTCATTTTATTCCAGAAGTCTCTGGGAGAATTTTTAGTATAATTTTTAGCTTTAGGTTCAATCTTTACAGGCTTTGATAAGGTTGCTGCCGGTGCTTGTGAAGGCTGACTAACCTCATGCATTGTAATCTGAACAGCCTCAGGAACCGCCTTCTGAGTGAGCTTGTTTATTTTGCTTAAATCTATTTCAGGAGCTTTATCAAGCTCTTCAATTGCACTTTTAACAGCATAGTAAACTGCCGATGATACTCTTCTTTCATCGCTGAAGCGAACCTCGGTTTTAGCGGGATGTACATTGACATCAACTGCATGAGCAGGTACGGTAATGTTAAGCACACAGCTTGGAAATTTGCCAACCATAACCGAGTTTTTATAGGCATTTTCCATCGATGCAATGCAGGAGCGAGACTTTATATATCTCTTGTTGAGATAGAAATATTGCATTGCGCGTGATGGTCTTGCCGAGTGAGGCTTACAGGTATAGCCCTCAACCTTAATGCCGTCAAGCTCGTAATTAACGGGAAGAAGTGAATCGGCAAAAACCCTGCCGAAAACAGAATAGATAGCGGAAATAAGTCTGCTGTCACCGGGTGTGATAAGAGCCTGCTTACCCTCACGGATAAATCTTATGCTTATTTCAGGATGGGAAAGAGCCATTCTGTCAACAACCTCTGCAACAGCGTTTGCTTCTGAAACATCCTTTTTAAGAAACTTCATCCTTGCAGGTGTGTTATAAAATAAATCTCTGACAATGATTGTTGTTCCGT
This sequence comes from Acutalibacteraceae bacterium, assembly GCA_045537485.1. Lineage (GTDB taxonomy): Bacteria > Bacillota > Clostridia > Oscillospirales > Acutalibacteraceae > UBA6857. The sequence goes on from JAZSPQ010000005.1 coordinate 116,838, forward strand.
CAGGACAGCCTGCAGGCTCATATTTTACCTGAGTACCGCCGCTGATGGCATAAGCCGTACCGCTGTCTTCATTGGGACTTTTAGTAAGAATTTCAGTTCTTGAAACTGCAGCAATTGAAGCCAGAGCCTCACCTCTGAAGCCCAGAGTAAAGATTGAATTAAGATCATCTTCACTGCTGATTTTGCTCGTTGCGTGGCTGATAAAGGCATTTGGAACATCTTCTCTTTCAATTCCGCAGCCGTTATCTGTTATTCTTATATAAGTAACACCGCCGTTTTTTATTTCAAGGGTTATGGCGGTTGCACCTGCATCAATGGAATTTTCCATAAGCTCCTTGACAACAGATGCGGGCCTTTCGACAACTTCACCGGCTGCTATCAATTCAGCTATATGTTTTGAAAGTATATTGATTTTTGCCATAAAGTCATCACATCCTTAATTTATTATTCCCCTCTTGCTTTTTTAACAAGCTCGTGAAGCGTTGTTAATGCTTCAAGGGGTGTTAGTGTATTTACATCAATATTTTTAATTGAATCTATAAGCTCATCGTCAACAGTGGACTGTAGAGATATCTGCAAATCCTCCTCACCGGCTGATTCAATTGCGTTCATAACAATGCGGCTATCAGGTGTATTGCTCTCAAGCTCGGTAAGAATAAGCCTTGCTCTTGAAACAACGGAATTGGGAATACCTGCAAGCTTTGCGACCTCAAGACCGTAGCTTCCGTCGGCACAGCCTCTGACAATGCGGCGAAGGAAGGTAATGGTATCTCCCCTCTTTTTGACGGAAATATTATAGTTTTTAACACCGTCGAGCTGTTTTTCAAGCTCTGTAAGCTCGTGATAATGGGTTGAGAACAAGGTCTTTGCGCCAATTTTCTTTTTATCAACGATATATTCGAGTACGGCTCTTGCGATACTCATACCGTCAAAGGTTGATGTACCTCTTCCGACCTCATCAAGTATTATAAGTGAGCGTTTGCCTGCGTTTTTGATGATGGTAGAAACCTCGTTCATTTCAACCATAAAGGTAGACTGACCTGTGGCAAGATCGTCAGAAGCACCGACTCTTGTAAAAATGCTGTCTACAACAGAGAGCTGAGCTCTCTTAGCGGGTACGAAGGAGCCGATCTGAGCCATAAGGCAGATAAGAGCAACCTGACGCATATAAGTGGATTTACCCGCCATATTAGGTCCTGTTATTATTGCACAGCGGTTTTCGCCGCAGTCAAGCTTAGTATCGTTGGGCACAAAGGGTGTATCGCCCAGCATAGCTTCAACAACCGGATGCCTGCCGTCAACAATTTCAATTGAATCACCGTCTACAATGGTGGGGCAAACGTAATTATTGTTGATAGCAACATTGGCAAGTGAGCAAAGCACATCGATTACAGCTATTGCCTGTGCCGTTGACTGAATACGGTTGAATTCCCCAGCAACGCTCTTTCTTATCTGGCAGAATATCTCATATTCGAGTTTAACTATTCTTTCCTGAGCGCCGAGGACCTTGCTTTCAAGCTCCTTTAGCTCCTGTGTGATATATCGCTCACAGTTGGCAAGGGTCTGCTTTCTTATGTATTCGTCGGGTACAAGCTCTTTATATGAATTGGTAACCTCAATGTAATAACCGAACACCCTGTTATAGCTGATTTTCAGCTTCGGTATGCCAGTTTTTTCTTTTTCTCTGGCTTCAATTTCAGCAATATATTTTTTACCGTTATTCTGAATATCTCTAAGAGTATCCAATTCTGCATTGAAACCATTTTTTATAATATCGCCTTCTCTGATGCTGAAGGGAGCTTCTTCATCTATAGCCGCATCAATAAGGTCATACACATCTTCGAGTAAATCAAGAGATGCATATTGCTGTTTGAGATATGCGCTCACAGAATCAGAAAGCAGCCCTTTTATAGCAGGAAGGCTGTTAATTGTCTGTTTTAAGCTGTTGAGGTCCTTTGCATTTGCTGTTTCATAAACAACTCTTGTAAGAAGACGCTCAATATCATATATGCCGCCGAGTGCCTGAGTGAGCTCAGAAAGCTTAATGCTGTTATCATAAAACTCGGCTACGGCATTATGCCTTTTAGTTATCTGAATATAGTTTACAAGGGGCTTTTCAAGCCAGCTTCTTATGAGTCTTCTGCCCATTGAAGTTTTGGTTTTGTCAAGCACCCAGAGAAGTGAACCTCTTTTTTCACGGCTTCTCATTGTTTCCGTTATTTCAAGGTCGCGTTTTGTTGCATAGCTTATTTTCATATACTGACTGTCAGCATATATATTTATATCTCTGATATTTTCAAGATTGTTTTTCTGAACATTTTTAAGGTATCGCAGTGTTACGCCAAGCGCAATTACTGCGTGAGGTGTGTTTTCAAGCTCAAAAGAGCTGAATTTCTCACTGCCGAAGTGATTAATACATTCCTCAAGGCAGCTTTGTAAATCAAAGTAATCATCCTGTGGGATTTCACAGCTTGCCGACATCTTTGAATTGATAAATTCGGAAATCTGCTTATCCTTAGCGCAGTAAATATTAAGAACTATTTCACTCGGAGAAAATACACCGAGTTCATTTATAACGGCAGACTGAAGCTTTACATCCGAAGAAAAAGCGGTCAGATTAACCGCACCGGTTGAAACATCGGCAAAGCATATGCCTGCCCCTTCTTTATCAAGATATATGCCCGTAAGGTAGTTGTTTTTACCTTCATCGAGCATATTATTTTCAATAATTGAGCCTTTTGTGATGATTCTGATAACATCACGCTTCACAAGTCCCTTTGCGGTTGCAGGGTCCTCAACCTGCTCGCAAATGGCAACCTTATAGCCCTTAGAAACGAGCTTTGCAATATAATTATCTGCCGAATGGAAGGGAACGCCGCACATAGGAGCCCTTTCACCGTTACCGCAGGCTCTGCCTGTAAGGGTAAGCTCAAGCACCGACGATGCTGTTTTTGCATCATCAAAAAACATTTCATAGAAATCACCCAGGCGGAAAAACAGTATAGTGTCCGGATATTCCTTTTTAATTTCAAAGTATTGAAGCATCATAGGTGTCATCTCAGACATACTGCTTTCCTCCTGATATAATTCCTTAGTTTTAAACTTGATTCATTTATTAGTGGCAACCGCTGCAGGATGAGCAGGAACCGCCGCATTCGTGTTCGTGGGGCTTTTCGGGCTCGCAGGTTGCAGGGTCAGCACCGTTAACACAAAGGCTGAGAATCTGCATGATGTAGTTCATCATTTCGTCAACCTCAGTTCTTGCAGCATCGTAAGCCTGCATTTTTTCGTTAGCCATAAACTTTGTGTAAAGAGTGTTGAATTCCTCTTCAAAAGCCTGCATTTTTGCTGAATCGGGCTCTTCCTTGCTTGCTTCCATCTGATAATTCATCTGAACCATCTGAATCTTACCCATGAGGTCGTTAAGCTCGTTGTCCTTTTCATTTTCTTCTCTTGCCTTTGTAAATGCAAGATAACGCTCGTCCTGCTGAATTGCAGCGCCGAGTTCACGTGTGAGTTTAATGATGTCCATTGTCTGTACTCCTTAAATATTATTTATAATAGCTACTCGAAAGAGTAAAATTATACAGTTTCACCGTAAACAACCCATGTTCTCGGGTTAGTTACTTTAACATAGGCGAAATCACCTATAAGGCTTTCATCACCCATAAATTCAATTATTACATTCCCCTGAGTTCTGCCTGAAAGCATTCCCTCTGTCTTGGATTTACCCTCAACAAGAACCTTATAGACCCTTCCCTTCATATCGGCGGTACGTGCTGCCGCAATTTTTTCCTGAAGGTCGGTAAGCTCCTTGAACCATTTGCCCTTTTCTTCTCTCGTAACAGGGTCATCCATATCATAGGCTTTGGTACCCGGTCTCGGTGAGAAAATAAAGGTGAAAAGTGAGGTATATTTAACTCGCTCGACAAGAGAAAGCGTATCCTTGAACTCCTCGTAGGTTTCACCGGGAAAACCAACTATTACGTCACTGGTTATCGAAAGCTCAGGCATTCTTTCGTATGCATAATCTATAAGCTGAAGATATTTAGTTCTGTCGTAATGGCGGTTCATCTCTTTAAGAACTCTGTCATTTCCCGATTGGAAGGGAAGGTGCAGATGCTTAGCTACCTTTTCACACTCAGCCATAGCATCAAGAAGCTCAAAGGTACAATCCCTCGGGTGGGAGGTCATAAAACGGATAATGAAATCTCCTTCAAGGCTACTTATAGCCCTGAGAAGAGCAGGAAATCTCAGCTCTTGAGCTTTATCCTTGTTGTATGAATTAACATTCTGTCCAAGAAGCGTAATTTCCTTATATCCCTGAGAAATTACATCCTTCACCTCAGCTAAAATATCCTCAAATTTTCTGCTTCGCTCTCTGCCTCTGACATAAGGTACGATGCAGTAAGAGCAGAAGTTATTGCAACCGTACATAACAGGTATCCACGCTTTGAAGGTGCCGTCACGGCGCACGGGAATTCCCTCAGCTATGTTACCGTCACTTTCAGTTATATCAAAAACTCTTTTGCCCGAGCAAAGGCATTTATATATGAATTCGGGAAGCTTATGTGAAACGTGGGTGCCGAAAAGCAAATCAACAAAGGGATAGCTTTTATAAAATTTTTCAGCAATGTGCTTTTGCTGAGTCATACAACCGCAAAGACCGATAATGAGCTCGGAATTAGCTTTTTTAAGCTGCTTGAGTGCACCTACGTTACCAAAAACTCTGTCCTCGGCGTGCTCCCGTATTGCGCAGGTGTTATATAAAATCAGAGCCGCTTCATTTACATCATCGGTAAAGCCGTAGCCCATTTCAGCGAGCATACCCTTAAGCTTTTCACCGTCGGAAACATTACCCTGACAGCCATAGGTATGAACAAAGGCCTTTGGAAGCTTGTTTGCGAACCTTGAAGAAATAACCGTTTTAACAAGCTCTGTATATTCTTTTTGTTTTAATAATTCCTCTTTGGAAATAAAATAATTTTTATCCAAGATTATGCCTCCGTAGGGTCTGATTTTTCACTGCATTTTAGGGATTCACTTAAAGAGACGAGCCTCTTAAGGCGGTAATTTACCGCAGAGCGACTCATTTTCGGCTCACAAAGCTCACCCAACTCTCTAAGACTTGAATCGGGATATTCCAACCGTTTTTCGGCTATTTGCTTTAAGTCAGCTTCAAGGGTTGGTATTATCCCCTTTTCTTCAAGACACATAATAGCGTGAAGTTGATCGTAAGCTGCATCCACAGTACGGGAAAAATTTGCATTTTCAAAGTTGTTGCGTCGGTTTGTGAGATTGCGGACATCCTTGTAAATCTTGATATTCATAATCTCCATAGCGCTGTTGCATGCTCCCATAATGGTGAGAAGCTCCTCAATGCTTTCGCTGTCTTTTATATAAATGACATTTACATATCTTCTGACCATGTGCTTGGCTTTTAAGCCGTAATCAGTAAGCATTTTAAGCAAATCAAGGCTGAGAGTTTTAAAAGGAACAACAAACTCAATATGATAGCTTTTATTCGGGTCACTTGCCGTACCGCAGGAAAGAAAAGCTCCTCTTAAAAAAGCTCCGTCACAGCAGCTCAGGCTCTCGCCCTCATATACCGTTTCGTTCAAAAGATTGCCTCGGTCGATTCTCAGAGTTTGCTCTTTTCCGCTCATCGAAAACCTTGAAAGCACATTTAATCTGTCGTTTACAGACGGTATATCAAGTGTATATTTACCTGCCTCAGAGACAGAACATTCGGGAAGAATTTTGCAAGCCTTTTCGGTAGTGTCCATATATTTCATCGCAACGTTTTTATTATCCGTCATAAGGGACACGGCATTTGAATTAAAACTTCTTCCGAAAAGCAGCATACCGTAAGCCATTGCGTGAACACAGCATTCGGGCATATTTTCAATTTTTATCAGTTCATCCTTTATGTTTGACGAAAAAGACATTTTCTGCCCTCCTGAAAAATCAACTAATAACTCTTATCTCTGTTTCAAGCTCAACGCCGAACTTTTCCTTTACTGTACTCTGACAGAACTTTATCAGGTCAGTTACATCTTTAGTTGTTGCATTATCGTAATTTATTATAAAGCCTGCATGCTTTTCGCTGACCATAGCTCCGCCTATTTGCTTACCCTTGAGTCCGCTCTGCTCAATAAGAGCACCTGCAAAATAACCCTCGGGGCGCTTGAAGACGCTGCCGGCGCTTGGGTATTCAAGAGGCTGCTTATCCTTGCGTCTGCCGATTAGATCCTTCATTTTTGCTTCAATTTCATCTTCATCGCCCTTTTGAAGCTTAAGAATAACTGAAGTTATAACATAACCGCCTTTTGAATAAACACTGTGACGGTATGATAAATCAAGGTCCTTTGCATCAAAGAAGCCGATATTGCCCTCTGAATCAATGTGATTGCATCTTATAAGAACATCCTTCATTTCACCGCCGTAAGCGCCTGCATTCATAAATGCCGCACCGCCGCAGGAACCGGGTATGCCGAAGGCAAATTCAAGCCCGCTGAGGGATTCATTAAGAGCAAATCTGCAGGCTGCTGTAAGGTTAGTGCCTGCACCGACTTCAATAGTAATATCGTCAATTTTTCTGACGAAATCAAAGCCTTTGCCGATTTGAATAACAGGTCTGTCATTTATACCCTCATCACTGATGAGAAGGTTGCTTCCGTTACCGAGAATAAAGGGTGTAATACCTCTTTTACTGCATTCGGAAAGCAGAAAAGATAACTCCTCGGTGCTTTCGGGAATTACAAACAGCTTCGCCGCACCTCCCGTTTTAAAGGAAGTGTGATTTTTCATCGGTTCATTTTCAATATATCTGATTTCGCTGCTTTGGAGCAGCTTTAAAAGCTCAGTCAAGAGAAGACCTCCGAATCAATATTCAACAAGTGCGGCGCCGATTATACCTGCATCGTTGCCGAGTGTTGCTCTGCAAAGCTCAGTCTGAATTTCGTGATTTTTTGAATATCTCATCTGAGCAACATGCTTTTCTATAGGCTTGAGAAGGGTATCGCCCTCATTACAGATGCCGCCGCCGAAGCAAAGCATATCGGGCTGGAAGGCGTTGATAACATTTGCCGTTCCTACAGCTACATAGTAAATATAGTTATCGCATACTTCTTTAGCGTACTTATCCCCTGCTCTCATGCCGTCAAAGGCAGTTCTTCCGCCTGCATTTTCAATGTTACCGCCGCAAAGCTCCCACATTTTGCTGTCCTTGTGCTCGAGCATTGCAGCCTTCGTCTGATTAACGAGAGCTGTTGCAGAGGCATATCTTTCCCAACAGCCTGTCCTGCCGCAGTTACACTGTTCACCGTCAAATTTAATGCACATATGACCAAGCTCGCCGCCTGCATCGTTACAGCCTGTAAGGAGCTTACCGTCAATTACTATACCGCTGCCTACGCCGGTACCGAGAGTGATTGCAATGAAGCTGTTTTTACCTTTGCCGCAACCTGCAAGAGCCTCACCGAGAGCGGCAGCGTTGGCATCGTTTTCAATATAAACCTTAACATCGGGAAGCTGACTGTTTATGTATTCCACAGCGGGTACATTGAGGAAACCGAGGTTATTGGCATACATAATTACACCGTTTTCCTTGTCAACAGAGCCGGGAGTACCGATACCGACAGACTCAACCTCGCTTATTGAAATGCCTGCATTTTCAACTGCCATATAAATACACTTTATTATATCGTCAAAAATTTCCTTAGCGGGTCTCGGCACATTTGTTTTAGCCTTACCCAAGCCGATAATTTCATACTTATCGTTAATAACGCCTACAGCTATATTTGTTCCGCCTAAATCCACACCAATTTTATACATATTGTTCACCTCTTAAAAATTTCCCCAGAGCTTGATTTCATCTTCCTGAGGAATAATAGCATCGTCCATACCGAGATTATGCATAAGCTCTCTTGCTGCATTATATCCCATTTTCTTCTGTCTGTTATTCATGGCCGCAATTTCAATGATAACGGCAAGATTTCTGCCCGGCTTTACAGGTACACAGGTATAAGGAACCTTTATGCCGAGAATTTCTGTGTATTCGTTTTCAATGCCCATTCTGTCATAGACCTTTTCACTGTCCCATGGTTCAAGCTGAATAACCATATCAATCTTTTCATTAAGCTTAACAGCACCCATACCGAAAATTCTGCGTGCATTGATAATACCGATACCGCGAAGCTCAATAAAGTGTCTTATATTATCGGGTGCAGAGCCGACTATGGTGCGTGAGCTTGTCTTTTTTATTTCAACTGCATCATCGGCAATAAGACGGTGACCTCTTTTTATAAGCTCAACTGCTGCTTCGCTTTTACCGACACCGCTGTCACCCAGAATAAGCACACCTTCACCGTAAACCTCAACAAAAACACCGTGTCGTGTTATTCTTTCAGCAAGCTCAATGTTGAGATATGAAATAGTAGCAGCCATTGATCTCGAGGTTGTTTCAGCTGTTTTGAGAACAGGCACACCGTATTTAGGCGCAAGGTCAAAAACTGCATCAGGGCAATCAAGATTTCTTGAAACAACGATACAGGCAGGCTTTTTTGACATATACTTTTCAACCTTTTCGTATCTTTCTTCCTTTTCAAAGCGATTTATATATTCAACCTCTGCTTTACCCAGGAAGTTTATTCTTGCGCTGTCGAAGAAATCATCAAATCCCGCAATTATAAGGCCCGGTCTATGCACATCAAGGGATGAAATCAGTATATCAGACGGATCCTTGGGCATAAACAAAACCTCAAATTGCAGATCCTTGAGTATTTTAGCAAGGGAAACTGTATATTTTGTAGCCAATTTTCCACACCTCCGTAAACAAATGTTAAATAATCACTCTTTCAGCTTCTTGGCGTTGCTTTCTGAGTATTGTGTTTTCTTCAAGGGGCTTTTCACATTCAAAGGAAAACTGCATCATCGGATGATTAGTGCTTTCGATAGATTCACCGTCAGCATTTTTAATATTTTTTGCTGTAACTGTATAGGGCTTTATACCCTTAACCATAACCTCAAGCTCGTCACCTTCAAAAAAGCGGTTGCGCTGTGTGCAATAGGCTATTCCGTTTTCCCATTTTTCAACAACCGCCATAACATCCCATTCACGGTTGTATCCGCCTTTATAGCTTATCTGAGCATCGGACGCCGGGTCACCGTAGAAGAAGCCTGTGCAGTAATCTCTATAACTGATTTTTCTCATTTCATCCACAAGCCACTGCTCAACCTTGAAATCTTCTGTGGGATTATCAAAGTAAGCATCAATAGCCATTCTGTATGCATTGGTAACAACAGCCACATAATATGCCGATTTGGCTCTGCCCTCAATCTTAAAGCTTGTGATACCTGCATCTATCATTTCAGGAATATGCTCAATCATACACATATCCTTTGAGTTGAGAATGTATGTACCGCCCTCATCCTCGCCCACAGGGAAATACTGCCCCGGTCTTTTTTCTTCAACAAGACGGTAATTCCAGCGGCAGGGCTGAGCACATTCACCCCTGTTTGCATCACGGTTGACAAGATAGTTTGAAATAAGACATCTGCCCGAAAAGGAGACACACATCGCGCCGTGTACAAAACATTCAATATCCATATCATCGGGTATATTTTCTCTGAGAGTACGAATTTCGGTCATCTTCAGCTCTCTTGCGGTAACAACACGCTTTGCGCCCATTTTATAAAAAGCATTGGCGGCAGCATAGTTGACAATACCCGTTTGAGTGGAAATGTGTATTTCAACCTCAGGAGCGTATTTCTTTGCATATTCAAGAACGCCGAGGTCGGATATGATAAATGCATCAACACCTGCATTTTTGGCATTTATGAGAAAATCGGGAAGCATTTCAAGCTCATCATTTCTCGGTAAAACATTACAAGTGAGATAAACCTTCACCCCGTGACTGTGAGCATAGGCAACAGCCTCGTGAAGCTCACTGTCGGTAAAGTTTGCAGGCCCTGCTCTCATACCGAAAACCGTGCCACCAAGATAAACTGCATCAGCACCGTATCTGACGGCAGCAACAAGTCTTTCCATATCACCTGCCGGAGCAAGAAGCTCCGGCCTTTTAATTATCTTTTTATCATTTTTCATCCGTAAAGCACCTTTGAAGTATTCTGCGCATGCTCCTGAGCTGTTTCGGCATAGTATACATTGCCTGACTTGTCGTGACAGAAGAAGTAGTAATTTGTGTCTGACGGATATAAAGCGGCATTTATGGCCGTTCTGCCCGGATTGCATATAGGTCCGGGAGGAAGTCCGGTAGCCTTGTAGGTGTTATATCTGTCGAGATAAATAGCATAGTAAGAGTCAGAGAAAAGGTTATAGCCTTTAAGGCTCGTCACATAATCGGTCGTAGAGTTCATCTGAATATTCGGGAAGTTAACAGCATCCTCGAGACGGTTGTGTATGACAGATGAAATATCCTTCATCTGTGAGCCGTCTTTTGCTTCTCTCTGGATAATTGAAGCAATTATGATAATTTCATCCATTGTCATACCCAGTTCTTTAAGACGTTCACTGTAATCATCAGCCCATTTGCTTTCAAAGTTATTGAAAAGCTTTTTGAGCACAGAGCTCGGAGACTCGCCAACGAAGAAATCATAGGTATCAGGGAAAAGATAGCCCTCACAAGTGAGATAGCGACCGCCGTCAGCTTCTATATCAGAAACAAAACCGTACTGACCGCCCACAATATCGAGGTTTGCGTAAAGCTTTTCAGCCTCACATACACCGTATTTTTCAATCTTTTGGAAAATCTGCGCGACTGACCAACCCTCCGGGAATGTAAGTCGAACGGTATCCTTTGCATAATTTGACTTAACCATTATGCTTTCAATCATATTTTCAATACCGTCGGAATAGTTAAGATAGTACATTCCGGGTTCATACTTAATCTTTTTAACCTCAAGCTCGCCGGTTTCACTGTTTTTGACCGTAACTTCATCGTAATTTCGGAACTTGAGGAACAGATTGGTAAGAAATGGCTGTCGGACAAGACCCTTTTCACACAGTATGTCAAAGACCTGCTCATAAGCAGCACCCTCTGGAATTTCAACAACAGCGGAAAACTCGCTATCATCACTAATAACAAGGATATCATTCAAAAAGCCGATAGCCACTGTTGATACTGTTACTGTTATGATTGAAATAAAGATTATACAAACACAGGCAATAAGCAGATTTTTGATAAAGTTATATCTCTTGGAGGCATTGCGGCGTTTAGCTGCTGCATTTTTCTTTTTGCTGTCAACAGCTTTTCCTTTTGCAGTGTTAGCTTTACCTCGCGCAACAGATGCAGAATTCTGACTTCTGAAAGAGTTAACTCTTTCACTGTCAGAGGTTGTTTTTGAATTTATTTTCACGCTTTTTATCGGTCTAACGGAAGAGTGTGCAGTGCGGACCGCAGGAGTTGTAAGCGATTTGTCATTGCCTGAATCAGGCTCGCTAATTATAGGCTCATCATCCATATCGGGAATATGTACCTCGAACTTTTTAGGTTTAGGTACATTTACGGGTTCAGAGATTCCGTTGGATTCGATATTTACGCTGAAGTCACCGAGCTGCGTTTTTTTAACAGGATTATCGGAGTGTGAATCGGTAAGATTACCGCTTAAATTTGTATCTTCGTTATGAAAACGGTCATCCATTTTTATTCCTCCTCAGTTGTATTAAATATATATGTTTTCTTATCACTGATAAGATAGTTTACTTTTTTATCGTATGCATTTACAGGCAAAAAATCACAGATGCATTCTTCAAAGCAAAGCCCCACGCTTGTTCCGGTAAATTTATCCAAAAATCTGTCGTAATATCCTTTGCCGTAGCCTAGTCGATAGCCTCGCCTGTCAAATGCAAGCGCCGGAACAACCAGCAGAGTATCTTTGCTAAATTCAGCTTTTTCACATTTTGTTGAGTCCGGCTCCATAATACCGTACATCCCTTCCGTAAGGTCGTCTGCACCGTCAACAAAATAAAAATCCATATTTCCGTCGTAATCCGTGCACAGCGGGAAGGCTACTTTTTTGCCGAGTTCAAATGCTAAAGCTGCAATTTTTTGCGTTGACACCTCAGTACCCGCAGATGAATAAAGAAATACGCTCTCACTTTCCCTAAAAAGCTCACTTTCCGTAAATCGGTGGAAGATACTTTCTTCAAGAGGGCCTCTGAATCTTGTATCACGACGGATAATCTTATATTTGCTTCTTAAATAAGCTTTTGTCATTTTGACTGAATAGAAGTTCTGATTTTTTCCGCAACAGCTTCCCCCTTAAGAGCGGCAACGATTGCAAGACCGAATTCTGCGGCAACACCTGCACCCTTGGCAGTAATAATTTTGCCGTCGGTTACAACATATTCCTTGCTGATAACAGCTCCGTGGAGCTCATTTTCAAAGCCGGGATATGCAATGGCTTTCTTGCCCTTAAGCAGTCCCTTATGGCCGAGAATCTGCGGAGCTGCACAAATGGCGCAGAGATATTTGCCGTTGTCTGAGGCAAAATCTATTGTCCGCTGAACATCGGAACTGTTTTCAAGGTTTTCTGCCCCGGGAAGTCCGCCGGGAAGAATAACCGCCTCAAGACTACCGTCAAGAACTAACTCGGAAAGAGTGCAATCTGCAATGACCTTGATACCATGTCTGCCGTTTACGGTCTTACCCGTAACACCAACTGTGACAACATTAATATCTGCACGTCTTAATATATCAATAGGAGCGATAGCCTCCATCTCCTCAAAGCCGTCTGCTAAAAAACAGTATACCATTTTGTTTTCCTCCTTTAATCTAAGGCAAGATTCATATATATATCCGTAAAATTCCATTCTCTTGCAAGCTCGCAGTTGACGGGAAATATCATACCGTACTTCACGGGCTTTGTTTCGCCGTACTTACTCAGGTCGCAGGGCGAATAAACCTTAATATCACCTTTGAAATGCCTGAGCATCTCCTTAAGGTTATTATCCAAATTTTCGCTTGAGCTCATAAACTCAGCAACAATCTTTTTTTCATAATCAGCAATATAATAGCTGTCTGATGAATTAAGATATGCATTGTTACCTGTGTATTTAAGGCAACTCAAGGCATAGTGCCAATCCTCATTATTATATGAAAGCTTCTCTGATTTGTTGGTCTCTCTGACTCTCATAATTGTTTCTGTGTTCTTAATAACCGGAGCCGTTTCGCAATCAGCTTCAGACAGATTTTTAATCAAAGTTTCATATCTGTACATAGATTCACAAAAGCCGAAGTTAGAATAGTAAGAATAAAGCTTTTCGTTGGCAGGTACAAGAGAAATGAAATCAACACCCTGTTCATGACAGTAGCCCTGAGCCTCTTTTATCAGCTCGGCCATATTGCCTTTTTTGCGAAACTCGGGAGCGGTTGCAGCTGCATAGAGATATTTTCCGTTATAAGTTTTACCGTTATAACTTAAATTGCAGTTAAGAAGATATAAAGCTGCAGCAATTTTATCACCTACGAATTTTACGAAGGTGTCGCATATATAAAACTCTTTATCAAATAAAAGACTGATATATCCGTCTTCGTCACCGAAAACATTGCTCCATAGTGAAGAAAGCTCTTTTATATATTTATCGTCAGGTTTTATCAGCATATATAGGTCGCCTCATATTTTTCGGGTAAAATCACCGGATAATAGGACAGTTTTGCCTTTCTGAGATTTTCAGACCCGGTATCGTCTTCTCGGTTAATGTATTTATATGATGAAAGTTCATTCAAAACAAACTGCTGATTTATCATCGGATAAGCCCCTCTGATCTGAGCAAATGCTTTTTCGAAATGAACACAGAAGATATTATCGTTAATTCTTTCACCCATAGTATAAGCAACAACCCGACCGTCAATTCTCAAAAGACCGCCTACATAGCCAAGCTCCTTATAGTTTTCAAATGCTTTAAGGATTATTTTAAGCTCTGCCTCAAGCTCGGTTTTATATTCACTCTGACTGTTTTCAAGCCACTGCCTGCTCATTTCGATGCACTCGGGGATATTTTTTTCGCTTATCCTCTCATAGGTCCAGTTGTTATTTTTCTTAAAAAACGAGATGTGGTTTCTTTTCGGCTGATACTTTTTACCACGCAGGTTAATAAGATCCACTGAAAGATATATATAATCAGACATATCTCTTTTTAAGGCTATGCTGAATTTATCACCGCAGCTTTCTTTAATGAAATTTGCATTATCCGCATTCATTCCGAATATTCCAAAGGGAATTCCGCTTTTTACTCCGTCGTCAATAATAAATTTAACAGCTTTGAAGGTATCGCCGTTACCTGCAGGAAAACAGTATCCGATATAATTATCATCAAAGCAACACTTTGTTATAAGACATCCGTAAGCATCAGCAACCTTAATATCTATTTTTGCCGTGTAAGTAAAAATATTACCGAAAGAATATTCACAGGTAGGGAATTTCATCTCAGCGATTTTTTGTTCAATCCAATTTTTATCATTAATGGTGGGGCTGTGAAAATTAAGCATTACTGAGTATTTTCCTTTCAACTGCAGATATTACTGCCTCGGATATTTCTTCCACGGCAAGCGGCTCACCGTCTCTTGATCAATGAATTATGTTCCAGCCCAATTTATCGGCTGCATAAAGCGCTGCTTTGTGGCACGAAGCTAGGTACTGTACATCTCTTTCGTGAACATCCTTTTTATTTTCATCGCCGTTGTAGCGCTTTGAAAGAAGCTTCTGAGATATTTCAACGGGCATTTCAAGGAAAATGACCAAATCAGGCTCAGGAACCCCCATTTTACCGTATTCAAACTCAAAGAGCCACTGAAGATAAGTGTCCCATTCGTCCTCGTTAAGCTTAGTCATCTGATGGGATGCGTTTGATGTCGTATATCTGTTAGCAACGGTAATTTTTTCAGAATTATATTCCTTTTCCCAATGCTTTTTATAGCTTGCGTATCTGTCAACCGCATAAAATGTGGATGCGGCATAGGCGTTAACATCGCCTGGCTTATCGCCTAATTCACCGCCGAGATACATTTTTACAAGAGTGCTCGAATCGTCGTTGTAATAGGGTAAATCAAGAGTATAAGTCTCATAACCTTTGCTGTTCAACCATTTTTTCAGCAGCTCTGCCTGCGTGGATTTACCGCTGCCGTCAAGGCCCTCAATAACTATCATTTTTCCCATAATATTAAACTCCGTAACTAATCAGTATGTAAGAATAACAGCAAAGACTCTGAGAGTACCTTCCTTTTCTCTGTTAGCGATGGAATGTCTCTCACCGCTCAAACAGACACAACTGTCACCTTTATTCAATATTTCTGTTTTTCCGTTATCGTCGTAGGTAGCCGTACCTTCCATAATGTAAAAGATTTCTTCCTCGTTTTCGTGTACGTGACCGCCTATTGAACAGCCGGGCTCGAGTATGATTTCAGCCACAAGTCTGGATGCGCCTTTATACTCACCTTTATCAAAAACCTCACGGATAAGAACCTGTCCGTCACCGTCTCTCATATTGATTTTGACTGCCGCTGTCATATTTTCATTTCTTTTTATCATCACACAGTACCCCCATTTTTACAATCTATTTGATTATATCAACTTTTTTAACTTTATTCAATGCTTTTTTAATAATTTTTCTCATTCTTTTTTGAAGATTATTACCATTGACAAAGGTAGTATTATAATTTACAATAGGTGTAATAAGAAAAAGGATGTGATATTATGTCAAACAACGGGGTACACATTATTGGTATCACCGACTGCACGCAGGATGTATGTGCCGCATCGGGCAGAATTTCAACTCAGAACGGTACAGCTCTTGAGATATTTGAACGAAGCCACGATGAAGAAAAAAATACAAATCTGATCGGAAAGGTTACCCGTTCAGGCCACACATCAACTATTGAACATATATTTTTTAATCTGGCTTTTGAAAATGTAAGCGTTGTTGTCGAACAATTTATGATTGAATTCAGACTTGCCTCTTTCACGGTAAAATCAAGACGCTATGTGGACTTTGCCGACTGCGGATACTACTGCCCTGAATTTAAATGCAATGAGGATGAGAAGCTTTATAAAGAGACTATGGACAAGCTCTTTGCTTCTTATGTCAAGCTTACCGAGGCAGGCGTACCGAAGGAGGATGCCCGATTTGTTCTTCCGTACTGCTTTTACAGCAACTTTTACTGCTCACTTAACGGAAGAGAGCTTACTAACGTACTTAACGCCATGCTTTACGGCAGGGGCAAGGATATAGGCGAAATATACCAAATCGGACTTTCACTTCTCTCTCAGGCAAGAGAAAAAGCTCCCGGTATCTTTGCTGATTTTGAGATTAAAGCACAAAAATACAACGATCTTATAAATCTTAACCTTCCGGAACTTACATCTGAAGCTTCAGATGAGCTTTGTGAAATACTTTCATACACAAGTGACGGTGAAAAAAACATCTGTCGCACACTGCTTATTGAAAAGTACAACTGCTCCCCCGCTCAGATCGAAGCAATTATTTCTGATGAGGAAAATGTTAAGAAAACACTGAGGAGTCTTATTGTGTCTTCAAGACCGAGAGCACTTGAAAGTCTTACCGCAACAGTACGATTCAATCGTGTATCTCTCGCATGTCTTACTCACTTTGCAAGGCACAGAATTCAGGGTATTTGTATCCCCGACCTTATGAAGGCAAGAAGAAATGACTATGTTCTTCCCGAAACAGTTAAAGCAGATAAAGAGCTTGAGGAAATCTACAGAAACAGTTTTGACGAAATGGAAAAGCTTTATACCAAGCTTAAGAGCAAGGGTTACGGCAGAAACGAGCTTATATATTGCGTACTCAGCGGCTCAACACTTGATATTGTGACAACAATGAATGCCAGGGAAATGCTTTTATTCTTCCGTCTGCGCTCCTGCACGAGAGCACAGTGGGAAATTCAGGAATTTGCCAACGATTTCCTTTTCAAGCTTCGTAAGATATATCCATCTCTTTTCACACTTTACGGACCGAGCTGTTATCTCACCGGTGTATGCCCTGAGGGCAGACTCAGTTGCGGCAGAAGTGATGAAATCAAGAAAAAATTCGGCAGAGCATAATTATCATTTTCAGTATAAAAAAACAACTCGGCGACCGCCGAGTTGTTTTTATAATATAATCGGTTGAATCTGTTTGCCTTCAAGAGCTGCCATCGCCGTATCATAAAGTCTTTCAAAATCACAGACAACAGAAAACGCCTTCTTTTGAGGATTATCCTGTTTCATGGGTATAAAATAATAGTGCTTGTAATTGAGAAGCTCACCGATATTCTTTGCCGTCGTACTCAAAGCATCGTTGGTTGAAACTCCGAGCACAACAGACTTCTCATTGCGCAGATGTGATTTCACGGCAAGAGTAACCGGCGTATCATATATACCGTTTTTCAGCTTTGACAGCGTGGTACCCGTACAGGGAAGCACGATAAGAAGATCTGCCATATTCTTCGGTCCGATAGGTTCCGCATCTGCTATAGTGCTGATTATTTTATTGCCTGTAATCTCTTCAATTCTTCTTATAAAATATGAAGCCTTTCCGAAACGTGTATCTGTGTTATAGGCGTTATATGACATTATCGGCAACACTTCTATACCAGAGCTGACCAGCTTTTCAAGCTGTATCAAAGAGCGGTCAAAGGTACAGAAAGAGCCTGTAAGAGCATAGGCAAACCTTAGTTTTTCCTTCACTTAAATCTCTCCTTTAGATCAGTTTTTCAATGAAGGCGGCAATCCGTTCACCTGCCGAAAAGCTGAGATACCTACCCGGCAGAGCGTCAGCCGCTTTATGTTGTTTATTCAATTTTAAAAAATCATCTTTATTTGCACCGAAGGGCTTTGATGCAAGCTCAAAATATATGCTGTCGTCACCAAGATGAGATATATCATTTTCGGTAAACAGTTTTTCCGGCACCGTGTTAAAAACATAGTCGAAAAGGTATATAACAGAGCCTAAGCTCTTCAGCTCGAAGGTCTTATAGCCCATACAGCCTGCTTCGGTAAGCTGATTATTGTTTCGAGCACAGACATAAACATCTGTATTGAGCCCTTTCAGAGCTGACGCCAGGGCCTTTGCAACTCTTCCAAAGCCTGTTATCAGCACTTTTTTTCCTGTTATGAGTCTGTCAGTGCTGTTTAAGAGCAAGCACAATGCACCTTGTGCCGTGAGGTAGGCATTATATGTTAAGAAATCCTCATTTTTATTCATATCGATATATAAAACATTCTTTTTATCTAGAGCACAGGACAAGTTTTCACCAAAGGAACCGCCGAAAACAACCTGCTCAACCGTTAAAGTATCAATAACGGCGGTAGCTTCAAGTTTAAAATCGCTGTTGCTTGAATAAATGTATTTTCCGTCACGGGAAACAGGTATGGGTAGTATGGCGTATTTGCAATCTTTCAGCTTTTCGAGAGCTTCCTGACCGCCGCTGTTTTCATAAAGGCAGTCAAAGCCTCTGCTTTTGAGAATGTCATAAAGATAGCTTTGCCTTTTGTCGCCGCCAATAATTATAATACCGCTTTTTCTGACCATAACCGCTGCTCCTTTTGGAAAATATCATTATACTGCATTATATGAATAAAATTTTTTCTTGTTAATTTTCTTTTAGGTGTTTACTATTTGCAGAAAATGCAATATAATGTAGGGTGAAAAAGTTTATGAGGTGCTTTATATGTATGAAATAGATAGACTGTTAAAAGAAAAAAATAGGATTCATTTCATAGGAATCGGCGGAAGCGGAATGTGTCCGCTCGCTGAAATTTTACACACCTGGGGCTATGAAATCACAGGTTCAGACAATAATACCGGCGATAACATCGATAAACTCAGAGGGCTGGGTGTTAAGGTTACTCTCGGTCAAAAGCCTGAAAATCTTGACGGCGCCGAAATTATAGTTTATACCGCCGCCATTCTTAAGGATAATCCTGAGCTTGTAGCCGCTAAAGAGAGCGGAGTTCCTTGCTTTGAAAGAGCCAAGCTTTTCGGTGCAATCACAAGAATGTACTCAAACTGTATCGGTGTTTGCGGAACCCACGGTAAAACAACAGTAACCTCGATGCTTACCCAGATTCTTGTTATGGCTCAGAAGGATCCTACAGCTGTTATCGGTGGCAGACTTCCGCTTATCGACAGTCACGGCATTGCAGGCAAAAGCGATCTTATGGTTTGTGAAGCGTGCGAATACGGTGCACATTTTCTTGATTTATCCCCCGATGTGGCTCTCATTCTCAATATAGATGAGGATCATCTTGAATTCTTTAAAAATCTTGATAACATTATTAAATGTTTCACGGATTTCTCTCTTCTTACAACCAACACACTTATTTACAACGGTGATGATAAAAACACACTGAAAGCTGTTGAAAATGTTGACAAAAAGAAAATTACCTTCGGCTTAAGCGATAAAAATGATTATTATGCCGAAAATATAACATATACCAGAGGATCCTTTGCTGAATACGATGTTATGTCAAAGGGCAAGAAGCTTTGCAGACTCACTTTGAACATTCCCGGTGATCACAACATTGTCAACTCCCTCGGCGCATTTGCCGCTGCTGTCAATGCCGGATGTACTCCCGAGGAATGTAAAACAGGCATTGAGGCCTTTTCAGGAGCAGGCAGACGTTTTGAAATACTCGCCGAAATCGACGGTATCACTGTTGCGGATGACTATGCCCATCATCCTAACGAGCTCGAGGTTACGCTGAATGCGGTTATGAAAATGGGATATAATACGGTGTGGGCAGTTTTTCAGCCCTTTACCTATTCAAGAACATCGATCCTCTTTGATGATTTTGTGAGAGTTCTGCAGATTCCCGATAAATGTGTTATGACGGAGATTATGGGCTCAAGAGAGGTCAACACCATCGGCATTTATACAAAAGACCTTGCCGCTAAAATTCCGGGCAGTGTATGGTTCAATACCTTCGAGGAGGTATGCGACCACGTTTTAGCCAATGCAAAAAGCGGTGATATTATCATCACTCTCGGCTGCGGTGATATTTACAAGGCGGCTCAGATGATGGTAAAAAGACTTAAATAACATATTTTTCCACATATATTCAAAAGGACATTTCACATAATATAGTCAGCGGATAAGTCGATTGCGTTTGTGGCTTCTCCGTCGGTTGTGCGGAGAAAGTCCTGTGCAATCATAGATTCACC
>JAZSPQ010000111.1:0-2711 GCA_045537485.1 Acutalibacteraceae bacterium
AAGGATTTTCTTAAGCTCACTGAAATTACTGTGAACAACCGTTACTCTTTTATCGTGACCGATTCTTTCCTTTATAACCTCAATGGCATCCGGGTCCTGATCAATAGCTATCAGTCTGCCATTTTCACCTAAGCGGCTGAGAATTTCACGGCTGTGTCCCGCTCCGCCGGTTGTGCAGTCAATATATATTCCGTCGGGCTTTATATTCAGAGCGTCAACGGTTTCCTTTAAAAGAACGCTTATATGAGAAAATTCCATTTTCTTCATCCTCTTGTCTTACTCATTTTTTAAATTAAGAAGCTTGCCCTCCGCCTTATATGTGCGAAGGATTTTCTTTTCGCTTTCAATAGCTTCTTCGTCAAGAGTATTGTTAAGAGTAATGGACTCAAGATATTTGTTATAGTTTTCAGGGCTCATAACCTCAACATAATCGCCAAAGCCGACGAATATGCACTGCTTTGTTATTTCTGCCTGCTTAGTGGTTATCTGGCTGAAAACAACTCTGCCCTGACTGTCATAGTTTGCTTCACCTGCGCCCATCATAAACTCGGCGCGGATATTTCTTCTTTCTGTTCTGTCCTTTGCTTCAGCGAGAGCTTCCTCGAGAGCTTCCTCAAAACCCTGCTTGCTGTAAAGCTGAATCGACGGGTATTTTGAACTGTGGAAGGTATAATAAACAGTCTCGCCTAATTCATCTCTGAACTTGGCAGGAACAAAAACTCTGTTTTTACCGTCAAGATTATGTTCAAATGTACCGATAAGCATTGTTCTGAGCACCTCTCTTTCTCTCAAAAAATCGCCGTGAGAAATCCGAATTTCACCATAAATCACCGTTTAACAACACAAAGTCGTACCAATTCCCCACCTTGTAGCTATTATTATAATATTATCCTTCTGTATTGTCAATGGTATTTTGTGAATATTTCTAAATTTTTTTATATGTTTTTCCCGATTTTTGAGCATAAAAAAGCCTCACAGAGAATTAACTCTGTGAGGTAGTGTATTTATTGGATTTTTGATGTTCAACGGTCGCCGTGGGCGTCGACCGCTACACGGTAAAAAACTGCTTAAAGAAGCTTTGCCGTCAGCCCTTTGCAAGGTACCAGTTTGTGCCTGAACTTACATCAGCAAGAAGCTTAACCTTCATTTCGCAGGCGTTTTCCATTTCACTGCGGATTATCTCACAAACAATGTCTTTTTCTTCCTCGGGGCACTCTACAATCAGTTCGTCGTGCACCTGCATTATGAGCTTTGCCTTGAGATTTTCACAGGCAAGGCGCTCATAAACTCTTACCATAGCGATTTTGATTATATCGGCGGCAGTACCCTGAACAGGCATATTTTTTGCCACTCTTTCACCGAATGCCTGAAGCATTTTGTTGCTTGCGGTAAGCTCAGGAAGATACCTGCGTCTGCCGAAAAGAGTACTGCAGAAGCCGTCCTCTCTTGCTTTATCAACAACCTCACCCAGATAGCCTCTGATACCGCTGTAATGGTGAAGATAGCCCTTGATATAAGCATCCGCTTCTTTACGTGAAACGCCTATATCCTTTGCAAGGGAAAATGCACCTATTCCGTAAACAATACCGAAGTTTACCGCCTTTGCTCTGCTTCTCATAAGAGGTGTGACCATATGCATCGGCATATTGAAAACCTGAGAGGCGGTTATTGTGTGTACGTCCTCTCCCCGGTTAAAGCCGTCAATCATAATGCTGTCATCGGAAAGGTGGGCAAGCACTCTTAATTCAATCTGTGAGTAGTCGGCATCGACAAGCACGTTGCCCTCTGATGCAACAAAGAACTTTCGCATCTCTCTGCCGATTTCACTGCGTACGGGAATATTCTGCAAATTAGGCTCAAGAGAAGAAATACGTCCCGTTCTTGTCTCAGTCTGATTAAGAGTAGATCGGATTCTTCCGTCGGCACAGATAACCTTGAGAAGTCCCTCGCAGTAGGTTGACTTAAGCTTTGCAAGAGTACGGTATTCGAGAATATCCTTTACTATGGGGTAATCATCGGCAAGCTCCTCGAGTACCTCTGCGTTGGTGGAATATCCGCTTTTTGTCTTTTTCTTCGAAGGTATCCCGAGAGTTTCAAAAAGCACGGTGCCGAGCTGCTTTGGTGAGTTGATATTGAATTCACAGCCTGCCTGCTCGTAGATTCTTGCAGTGAGTATATCTATCTTTTCGGACATATCCTCACCGAAGCGCTCGATGCCCTCTCTGTCAACAAGAAAGCCCTCGTTTTCCATGCTTGCAAGTACCTTTGCAAGAGGAAGCTCGATGTCATAGAAAAGCTTCTGCTGACCGTTTGCGGATATTTTATCTGTCAATGTTTCACTGAGATTTTTCATAACCGCCGCACGCATAGCACATTCTCTGAATTCGTCGGCACAATCCACCTCGGGTACGGTTATGCCGTATTCATCGGCAAGGCGGAGAACATCATAGCTGTTTGCCGCAGGGTTGAGTATATATCCCATAAGTGAGGTGTCGGTTCTTATGTTTTTGAATTCATAGCCGTGTAAAAAAGCGAATTTATAAAGCTCCTTCACATCGCTTGTGTGCTTTATACAGCTACATTCAGCAAGCATTGAAAAGAAATCGTAAAAATCAAGCCTTGCGGCATCAACGTACTTCACTCCCCCATCGGTCATAAAGTACATTCCCTTTATTCCGTCACCTGCATAGTCAGTAACAAAATATGCCTCA
>JAZSPQ010000057.1:0-4892 GCA_045537485.1 Acutalibacteraceae bacterium
TGTGCCCCAAACATTATTATAAAGAACAAAGCTGATGCCGTCTTTTCTGACATCCTCAAGCTTATTGTCAAACTCAAGGATTTTACCTCTGCCAAAGGAAACAAGGGGTGAATGAATATTTATCATTTCATATTTGCCCCAAAGAATGCTCTGCACCGCGTGGAGATTACGGCTGCCGTTAAGCACCACCTCATCGGGGCTGACCTCACAGCCGAGCTTTTTAAGCTTTATCCCTTCTGCAGCGGGAAAAATATTAAAGTAAACAGCCTCAGTCAGTCGGTTAGCATCCTTGCCGTACCAGCTTACATCGATATCAAGACCCCTACTGTCAAGAGTATAGATAATCTGTATAAGCCTCGGTGCACCGAGCTGCTCGCAGAGCTTTTTATCACAGGTGAGATTTACCGTTATCTGTGAGCCTTCCGAGGATATCCTTTCGGCAGTGTAAGGAAATCTGCCCGAAGGATATTTACCCTCGAAAATTTTAAGGTTGGGTCTTGCGAAATCGCCCAATGCCCACACAGCCGTTTCGTTAAGGTCTCTTGAATAGTGATTAAGCCAATAATTATAGTCCCCATTGCAGAAGGAACGGTAGGTTACGGCAGGCTCATTATTTGAGCTGATGATTGCCTCGCCTTTATGGGAAAGCGAGCCTATGCCGCCGTATTCGTTAATTTCAAGGCTCCAATCACTGCATTGAAGGGTCTTTGCGTTACCGTCAGTAATTTCTCTCGGATTTTCGGGAATGAGGGCAGCAAGAGCTTTTTCGGCAATCTTCCTATGTTCATCATTCAAAGCCGACAATGCCTTGTCAATATACAATCTCTGCTCTGCCCAGCTTTTTTCGATTACGCTGTAATAGCCTCTTTTCCGTCTGCCGTCAAAAAGGCTTATAAGAGGCAGAATACTTTGAGGCAAATCGGATAACAGATGACGGAAGCTGACCTTATCCTTTTTTCTGGCTTTAATAAAATCCTTTTTCAGATAGTGACCGTAATCGGAAAAATAGGTCTTTGTGTCCATACCGCAGGTATGCTCGGCAAGGCAGAGAATACCGTTGGTAAGAACTTTATATTCATCGGAGCTTCTGTCAAGGCTACCTTCCTTTAACCAATTATTCTTCAGATTGATAAGGGTACGCAGAGCTGCGGATTTGTAAGGGTCAGTGGCACTGCCGTGAATCCAAGTGTCGCCCATTTCGCCTTCAAACACAGGCAATTTATCACGAACTTCCCATATAACCTCTGCAAAATCATCAATTGTTCCTGCGGTAATTTCATAGTCCGGGTACTGCTTCTGAATTTCGGCAAACTTATCGAGTACCTTTTGAGGCGAGGGAGCACCGTGATTATCGAGGGTGTGGTCAAAATAGAGTATCTCTTCCACCAAATCGCTTTCAAAGGCTCCGCCGTAAGCACCTGAATAAATAACCACCACCTCACTGTCGCCGTTTTTCCATAAAAAGCAAGGCGGTACATCAACAAGGGCCGAAGCGCCGTTGACACCGATGTGTAAAAGCTTGATTCCGTGTTTCGCAAGAAGAGGCACAAGCCCCTTTGTGTGTCCGGGTACATCTGTCATTTTTGCGGCAACGGTCTTTCTGCCCCTAATCTCATCAAGGGCATCGACCATAGAAAGTCCGTAATCAAGAGAGTCAACATCCAAAAGCTCGGTATGAGTTGTGAAGGGCATGGCGTGAGGCGCAATATTGCCATCCTTAAGCGCTTTTTCAAGCTTTTCTCTTTGCTCAGGTACATTCAGTGCCTCTTTTAAAATCCATGAGCCCGTTGTCCAGACAAAATACTTTTTATCTGCGGTATTCACACTTTCGGCAAGGCTGATAGCATCGGGAATGA
This sequence comes from Acutalibacteraceae bacterium, assembly GCA_045537485.1. Lineage (GTDB taxonomy): Bacteria > Bacillota > Clostridia > Oscillospirales > Acutalibacteraceae > UBA6857. The sequence goes on from JAZSPQ010000057.1 coordinate 1,857, forward strand.
AACTATCGATATATTTCTGCCTGATATTTTCGGCATAGTCGGTGAAGCCTAAATCAAGATGAGTTTTTGAAACAACAAATACTTTTTTCATAATGCGCCTCCGCAATTCTTATCCTTTTCCTAATTCATCCTTAAAAGGTTCAGATTTATAAAAACTATTATATCACCAAGCGCCGCAACATTCAATATGAACTTGCCTTTTAAAGATGCAAAACCGCCGAGGATTTTTTGTTCCCGGCGGTAAGCTGTTTATTTGGTCTATCAATAGATTTATATAAATAAATTTGATTGTTAATATAGCACTTGTTTTCTTAACACCACCTGGTACACGATTTTTTTACAATTTGCTAACATTTTCAGCATAAAATATGCTATCATACAATTAAATATATATTGATTCAAAGGAGAGATTACTGTGAAAAAAACACTTTGTCTGATTCTCACGATTGTTCTTACCTTTAGCTGTTTTTGCTTTAACGGCTTGGGGGTAATTACTCACGCCGAAAGCTTTGAAACCGAACATGGTGTTCAGGTTCAAATGGCACCATTCCTTTACAAATCAACTCTTTATCAGATGGAATTCCCGAGCCATCAATCTTATGAAATCAAAGAAAAAAGCGTTGAGGGCGATTATGCTATATCCCGTGAACTCAACGACCTTTCCTATACCTTTGTATTTCCTGCAGGAACAACCAAAATAGAATGCATGGTATCTCTGGACGGTGAAACAAATTGGCGTGGTTTTACTGTTAATGACGCAGAAACCCCGAATTATTGGGAAAAGGATGAGGACGGCAATATTGACTATAGTAAACCTCTGACCTTTAAGCGCAACGAAATAACCGCTGAACGTGATGAATACGGCGTTTTATACAGAGATTATCTGAAGGATAAGGATGTTGAAGGCTTCAGGGATTATGACAAAATTTATTGGAGACTCAACTACATATGTGGCGGAGAAACATTTACAGATTACTTTGATATAAAAGTTTACGATTACGACGAAGCAGAAAAGTACAACCTCAAAACAGTTAATTTCAATGTTGCAGGTCTTCCCTTTGCAGCCTTGACAGGTGAAAATGTGGCCGCTAACCAAGCTGCTGCCGCTAAGTATCTTTCCCAAAACGATTTTGATATTGTTGCCGTTCAGGAGGATTTCGGATATCACAAGAAGCTTGTTGAGGGTATGAGCGGTTTCAATTATATGACCAACCACACGGGTGGTATTCCCGGCGGCGACGGGCTTAATATATTTACAAAGGATATGCCTGTTTACAATGAAACACGAGTTACCTGGAACGAAGCCAGCGGTATTCTTTCAGACGGATCCGATGAACTCACTCCGAAGGGCTTTGTCTATTCTGTCATTGATGTGGGTAACGGTATTTATGTAGATTATTATAATTTACACGCAGATGCTTACGGTGGCGAAGGCTCAATCGCCGCAAGAACAAGCCAGTACAAACAGCTTGCAGAATTTATAAAAGCACGCTCTGCCGAAAATGACAGACCTGTAATTGTAACAGGTGATTTCAACAACTATATTCATACTCACGAAGATGACGGAGCACTTTATGAAACACTTTATCTTGAGTGCGGTCTTAAGGATGCCTGGATAGAATATCACAACAACGGTGATTATTTTAATATGTATAACTGGCATATAACAGGTCTTCCTGCCTGGGGTAATTGGGACTCAGTTGAAAGATTTATGTATAAGCCCGGTGGCGGCGTTGATATTGTTGTAAGCGATTTCAGATATGTTGAAGTTACTGACGACAACGGAAAAGTAATTTCCGACCATTCCGCCGCAGAATGTGATTTTACATTTATAAAAACCGCAGACTTTGTTGAAAACACTCAGGAGCTTGAGACGGTCAAAACCTCCGGAAAAGGTTTTATTCATCACGTTATATGGATTTTCAAAGCTTTATTTATGGTTCTTTCAGACCTTGGTAATCTTCCTGAATTACTGAAAGAATTAGGATAACTTTATTCTGTTGTACTTCGATAGTCCGAGCTCCCCGGCTCTGACGCAAAAAATAACGGTACCTGACGGCACCGTTATTTTTTTACTCCATTATAATCTCTATTTCGTGAGGCTTATTATCCCACTCAATAAAAGGCTCACTCTCTTTACAGTCAAGAATGAACTTTTTGGTTTTGCTTCCGTAACCCTTTATTTTTACCGAGAAAACCTGTCCGCGAATTTTAAGCTCTCTCAGCTCGGCATTTTTAAGCTTTTCAGGTACGCAAGGAGCAAAGCGCAGACCCTTTTCCTCGATCTTTATTCCGAAAATGCCGTGAATCAGGGCACCTATATAACAGCTTGCAGACCAGGTCTGGTCACGGCAGGAATCCCACACACGGCCAACCTGCCAACCGCCGAAGGGCTTTTTGGTGTATGGCGAATAAATTTCGAAAAATCTGAATTTACTGCCTCTAATAAGAGCTGTTATTTTTTGGAGCTCTGCGCCTGCGAAAGAGTCAAGTCCGCATTTTGCCGCAGCTTCAATTATCATCCCGTTAAGGAAGGGCCACACTACATTGTTATGGCGTCCCGGCTTGTCATCACTGAAAAGGCCTTCAAAGGGCGGCCGGATTGAAACCGCTCCGCCTTCGGAGCTCACAAGATTTTCAAAAAGTGATGCTTGTTTTTCTTTCGGGCATATATCAAAAAGCACCGCAAAGGCGTGACCGCTCAGCTCCTGAGATTCATCGGTGCTGCCGTCGGGAAAAACAATATATCTGTAACGCCCCGATTCATCACTATAAAACTGACTGTTAATTGCAGTTTTGAGCTCACCGTAATGCACAAGGGCTGTTTCCGCCTCTTCGGACAAACCTAAACGGGCAGAAATCTCTGCGTAAATTCTATAAGCTTCACAATAAAGACAGTTTGTGCTCAGACACATTATTGTTTCTACAACGGGGTGTGCCGGTGCAAAAGAGTCACAAAGGCCCTCTTGATGGCAAGAAACAGGATAACCTGCAATGCCGTCGTTAAAAAATGAACCTCCGACAAAAAGGCCGTAT
>JAZSPQ010000081.1:0-8028 GCA_045537485.1 Acutalibacteraceae bacterium
GAAGGCTATCGACGACTGTGCAAAAAACGGCGGCGGTACTGTTGTTCTTGAAAGCGGCAGCTATTACAGCCACTCAATTCAGCTTCGTGAAAAGGTTGAGCTTCATCTTCAGAAGGGTACTACCCTTAAAGCGAGTGCCGTTATCAATTCTTATATAAGACCCTGCGAAACAATCAACGATCCGAAAACCGCCCTTGTAGGTAACCCGGTAACGGGCAAGCCCTCCTTTGCCTTTATCTACGGCTATAAGGCTCACGGCGCAACAATCAGCGGTGAGGGTACAATCGACGCCAACTGCTACGCCTTCGTTGAAAGAAAAGATCAGTACTATGTAACGGGCAATTTCTATCCCCGTCCGACTACAATCTACATCGAAAACAGTAATCACATCACGGTGAAGGATGTCACAATCAAGGATGCTCCCTTCTGGACACTTCATCCTGCAGGCTGTGATGATGTACTCATAAGCAACATCCGTATCCTTAATCCCTTAGATGTTGCAAACAGTGACGGTATCGACCCTGATCACTGCTCAAACGTACGTATTATCGGCTGTCACGTAACCTGCGCCGATGACTGTATCTGTCTCAAGGCGTCAAAGGGTAACAGTGAATACGGTCCGACGGAAAACGTAATTATCAGCGGATGCACTCTTACCTCCACCTCAGCCGCAATCAAAATCGGTACTGAGGGCGTGGGCGATTTCAGAAACGTTATCGTTGACAGCTGTACTATTTCAAACTCAAACAGAGGACTTTCCATTCAGATAAGAGACGGAGGAAACGTCGAAAACGTATCCTACAGTAATATCATCATTGAAACAAGGCGCTTCTGTCCCGATTGGTGGGGCAGTGCAGAGCCTATTGCAATCACTGCCTTCCGCAGAGATACAAACACAAAGTGCGGACACATTAAAAACGTACGCTTCTTCAATGTTACCTGCAAGGGTGAAAACGGTGTACTTGTACACGGCACCGAGGATAATATGATTGAGGACGTTACATTTGAAAAAGTAAGTGTTGAACTTACAAAGACTTCCAAGTGGAACTGCGGAATTTACGACCTTCGCCCCGGTATTGACGTAGGCATTGAGAAAAGCAAGAATTCCTGCTTTCACATCAAGAACGCAGAAAACGTCACAATCGAAAAGAGCAAGGCGTATTTCGGAAAACTCTGTGAAAGCTACGCCCACGGACTTTACGCCGAAAACGTAAAGAACCTTGAGCTAATCCGTTTTGAAAGTGTGTCAGCATCGGAAAAGTACGAAAACAATAAAATTATATAAAGAAAAAGCTGAAAAAGGCTTTACACTTTGGCTGATATTTAGTAAAATAGAAGTCAAGAAAAATAAATACGGAGGATACTCACTATGCAGAGTAAATATAAAAGAATTCTTCTTAAGCTCAGCGGAGAGGTTCTTGCAGGTGAAGCAGGCAAAGGCCTTGATTTCGACATGGTAACAACCGTATGCAAGGTTATTAAGGAATGTGTCGATATGGGTGCTCAGGTCGGTATCGTTGTGGGCGGCGGCAACTTCTGGCGCGGACGCTCAAGCGGTGAAATGGACAGACCCAGAGCAGACCAGATGGGTATGCTTGCAACTGCAATCAACTCCCTTGCTCTTCAGGATACTCTCATTCAGCTCGGTGTTGACACCAAGGTGCTTACTGCACTTCAGATGCCTCAGGTTGCTGAAATCTTCACAAAGTCAAAGGCTGTTGAATATCTTGAGGCAGGTAAGGTTGTAATTTTCGGTTGCGGAACAGGTAACCCCTTCTTCTCAACTGACACCGCAGCAGCTCTCAGAGCCGCTGAAATTGATGCGGAAATTATTTTCAAGGCAACAAATGTTGACGGCGTTTACGATAAAGACCCCAACAAGTTCCCTGATGCAGTGAAATACGATGAGCTTACTCATTCCGAGGTTCTTGCAAAGGGTCTCAAGGTTATGGACAGTACAGCCGCATCACTTTGCAGAGACAACAATATTTCCATCCTTGTTTTCAACCTTGACGACCCTCAGAATATCGTAAGAGCACTCGAGGGCGAAAACATCGGTACAGTTGTAAAAGAATAATCAAAACAAAAAATACATAGAAAAGAGGACTAAATCATGAAGACAGTATTTGAAACCGCAAAAACAAAAATGGGCAAAACAATCAACGCCCTTCAGACAGAATACGGTGCAATCCGTGCAGGCAGAGCCAACCCCCAGATTCTCGATAAGGTAACTGTTGACTATTACGGCTCAATGACACCTATCAATCAGCTCGCTTCCGTTTCTGCAACAGAGGCAAGAGTGCTCACAATTCAGCCTTGGGATAAGTCAGTGCTCAAGGCAATCGAAAAGGCAATCCAGACTTCAGACATCGGTATTAATCCTCAGAATGACGGTTCTGTTATCAGACTTACCTTCCCGCCTCTTACAGAGGACAGACGTAAGGAGCTTGTTAAGGATATTCAGAAAATCGGTGAAAACTCAAAGGTTGCTGCCCGTTCAATCCGCCGTGACTGCATTGAAAAGCTCAAGGCTATGAAGAAGGCATCCGAAATCACGGAGGATGACCTTAAGGACGGCGAGAAGGAAATCCAGAAGATTACCGACAACGCAATCAAGGAAATCGATGCTATCTGCGATGCAAAGCAGAAGGAAATTATGGAAATCTAAAACCGAATAAAAAAGAGGACTGTTTTCCGACAGTCCCTTTTTGCCTATTATAAATAGATTTAAGGAGGGTAAAAATGGAAGGTAAATTCCAAAATCTCCCCACGCATATAGCCATAATTATGGACGGAAACGGACGCTGGGCAAAGCAGAGAGGTCTTAAAAGAACTGAGGGACACAAGGTAGGTGCCGAGGTTTTCAGAACCATTTGTCAGTACTGCTCCGACATCGGTGTGAAGTATGTAACCTTTTATGCTTTTTCAACGGAAAACTGGAAGCGCTCAAAAATGGAAGTAACGGCGATTATGAATCTTTTCAGAAGGTACCTTGACGAAATGCAGGAAAGATACCTTGAAAACGAAGAGGCGGGTTATCATATCCGTTTTATCGGCTCAAGAGAAGGTATGCCCAAGGATATCGTAAAGCTTATGGATACCGTTGAGGAAAAGAGTGACGATAAAAACAAGACCTATATAAACATTGCTGTAAATTACGGCGGCAGGGATGAGATAGTTCACTCCGTAAAGGCTATAGCCGAAAAGGTTAAGCAGGGAATTATCGACCCCAAGGATATCACCGAGGATATGATCTCAAACGGGCTTTACACCAAAGGCCAGCCCGACCCGGATTTAATTATCAGACCCAGCGGCGAATACAGGCTTTCAAACTATCTTCTGTGGCAGAGCGCTTATTCTGAAATCTATATAGATGATGTGCTGTGGCCGGATTATACTCCTGCAGATTTAGATAGAGCTATTGAAGAGTATGGCAGAAGAAACCGTCGCTTTGGCGGAGTGTGATTACAATGCGCAATTCGCAATTCGCAATGCGCAATCGCGGGTGAGGTTTGCTGAAGCGGAAAGAAGTATCCCGCCAAGTCAGAAAGCAGAAAAGTTTTTTGATTCTCGGCTCCCTTGAAAGGGGAGCTGTCAGCGAAGCTGACTGAGGGGTTATCAAGAAAAGAACGCCCTTGCGGCGAGCAAGAAGAAAATGCAAAAAGCAAAGTGCAAAATGCAAAATTGCGTGTAAGGTTTACTGAAGCGGAAAGGAAAAGTCCGCCGAGTAGGGGAGACCCCGTGTGGTTTCCCGATATCTTAAAAAAGCATCAAAGCTCTTTGGTTACTTGCTTCTCCTGAAAGGAGAGGTTCTCAAGAAAGTAACGCTCCCGGATAACGACAAACATAACAGAAACGTTCCTGAGGAACAAGAAAGGTAAAAAAATTAAAATGGAAAAGACAGAGAAAAAACAAGTCTTTAAAAAAGACAGAACAATATCATTTGCAATAATCGTACTTGCTCTTGCAGGCTTCCTTACCGCAATAGTTTTTAACGTTCAGCCTGTTATAACTGTTATTCTTGCCGCTCTTGCCGCAACGGCAACCTATGAAATAATCAGAGCTGTCGGCGGAAAAAGCAAGCTTCTTTTCACTGTCGCCTGTACGGTAAGTCTCTTTACAGTATTGGCTCAGGGCTTTGGTTTGGCATTGCCGCCGGTCGAAGCACTTTACGGTGTTTATGTGCTCTTGCTTATGACGCTTATGGTGTTTTTCCATGAGAAAATCTTATTTGCACACGCTTCGGCAGCCTTCCTTGCTTCCGTTGCACTTCCCTTTGCCTTTTCCTGCTTCTTAAGGCTTAACAACATCGGCGATTGGTTCGAAGGCTTCACCCACGAAGAAGGTGTTTACTTTGTTGGTCTTGCCTTTTCCTGCTCCTGGTTTACCGATACCTTTGCCTATATAGTCGGCGTTAAATTCGGTAAGCATAAAATGGCTCCCGTCATAAGCCCCAAAAAGTCGATCGAGGGTGCAATCGGCGGCGTTGTTATTACGTCTCTGCTTAACGTGCTCATCCTTTACCTTTTCACGATCGGTTGCAAAAATCTTTACGATTACACGATTTTCGGCGCAAGTGCAACTAAATATCTTATTATTATCCCCATTTCAATGATCCTTTCACTTGTAAGTATGCTCGGTGACCTTTCAGCCTCCGTTATCAAGCGTAACTTCGGCATCAAGGACTACAGTCAGCTTATCCCCGGTCACGGCGGAATTATGGACCGTTTTGACAGCTGTATTTTCGTTGCGCCCGCTCTTTACTGTATTCTCAAATTAGCGGCTGAATATATGGCTTAAGGCAGATTTTAACTGAGGTTACTATAATCTCTGAAAGGAGCTTTTTATGACTGAAAAACTTACAATTTTAGGCTCGACCGGCTCAATCGGTACTCAGGCTCTTGACGTTGTGGATATGAGAGGCTACGAGGTTGTTGCTCTCACTGCCGACAGTAACTATAAGCTTCTTGAGGAACAGATAAGAAAGTATAAGCCTAAGTTTGCGGCTCTTTCCAACGAAGAAGCGGCAAAGACACTACGCACTCTCGTAGCCGATACCGATACCAAGGTGCTTTCGGGCAAAGAGGGCATAATTGAATGTGCAAGGCTCGGAGACAGCGATACAGTTCTTAATTCTATAGTAGGTATAGCAGGTCTTGCTCCTACCGTTGCGGCTATTTCCGAGGGCAGAAACATCGCTCTTGCCAATAAAGAAACCCTTGTTGCCGGCGGCAGAATTGTTATGGATAAAGCCAAGGAAAAGGGCGTAGCCATCCTTCCCGTTGACAGTGAGCACAGTGCAATTTTTCAATGTCTTCAGGGGATGAATAAAAAGGCTGAGCTTAAGTCAATCATATTAACAGCCTCAGGCGGCCCATTCTTCGGCAAAACAAAGGACGAGCTCAGAGATGTAACCGTTGCTCAGGCTCTCAAGCATCCCAACTGGGAAATGGGTGCAAAAATCACCGTTGACAGTGCTTCAATGATGAATAAAGGTCTTGAGCTTATTGAAGCGGTATGGCTCTTTGATATTGCTCCCGATAAGGTGGATATAGTAGTGCACCGTGAGAGTATAATTCACTCCCTTATTGAATATAATGATAATTCGGTAATAGCACAGCTCGGCGTACCCGATATGAGAATTCCAATACAGTACGCCCTTACCTATCCCGACAGATTTCCGTCACCGGTTAAAAAGCTTAATCTGTGGGATTATCAGAATCTTACCTTTTATAAGCCGGACTATGAAACCTTCCGTTGTCTTGAGCTTTGCCGTCAGGCAATAGCCAAGGGTGGACTTTACCCCTGCGTTGCCAACGGTGCTAACGAAATGGCAAACGAGCTTTTCCGTAAGGGTGAGATAGGCTTCCTTGAAATAGCAGACAAGGTTCAGCTTGCTATGGAAGCAGTTGAGGATAAGAAAAATCATACACTTGACGATGTCTTTGAGTATGACAGAATTGCCCGTCAGCTTGTCAGAGACAGTGTAAGCTAATATAATCTGCAATAGTTTTTGAGTGCGGATTTTAATAAAACTCAGAAAGGAACGGGTGAATCCCGTCGGCACAGCAAATGGAACTTACTCTTCTTTCATTATGGACAACCGTTTCAACCAAGGTTTTCCCTATTGTTATAGCAATACTCTTTTTCGGACTTATAATACTTATTCACGAGTTCGGTCACTTTATCTTTGCCAAGCTTTTCGGCGTCAAGGTCAATGAATTTGCTATCGGTATGGGACCTACCATACTCAAAAAGCAGGGCAAGGAAACAAAGTACGCGCTTCGTCTTTTCCCTATAGGCGGCTTTGTTGCTATGGAGGGTGAATCTGAAAGCAGTGATGACAAAAGAGCATACTGCAACCAGAAAATATGGAAAAGAATGATAATCCTTTCTGCAGGCGCCGTTTTCAACCTTATTTTAGGTCTTATAGTCTGCTTCTTCCTTGTTTCAAGTGAGGAGCTTGTGGGAACAAATCAGATACTTCAGTTTTACGAAGGCTCTGTTTCCTCACAGAAGCTTCAGGAGGGTGACGAAATAATAGAAATTGACGGAAAAAGAGTATTTTCCGATTACGATATCAGCTTTCTTATGCAGAGAAACGGCTCGGGCTACTATGATTTTGTTATTGAAAGAGACGGCGAAAAAATCGAGCTTGATGATGTACCCTTTGCAAAAAGAACAAGCGGCAATTTCAACTATTCACCCGATTGCTCCATAGCTTCCGTTTCTGCGAAGCTTAAAAAGGCTGGCCTTAAAGACGGCGATATCATTGTTTCCGTAAACGGAACTTCCGTAGCAAACAGCGAAGAGCTTATGGCGGCAATTCAGGCTGATACGGATTATATTTTTGACCTTACCGTAAAAAGAGGGGGCGAGGAGCTTTCCTTCGGCGATGTTGAATTTGCCACGGTAACCGTTTTTGATTTCATCATTTTAGGTGAACAAAAAAACGTGTTAAATGTTACCGGTGCTGCTTTCAAGTACGCTCTTTCAATGGGTAGAATGGTTTACCTTTCACTTTTTGACCTTATAAGAGGTCAGTACGGAATCAATGATCTTGCAGGCCCTATCGGTACTGTATCTGTCATTACCGACATAGCAGAGAGCAGCGTAGTTTCAGCCGATTGGAGTCAGCTGTTTATGCTTATGGCGATGATAACCATAAATATCGGTCTTTTCAACCTTCTTCCCATACCGGCTCTTGACGGCGGACATCTGTTCTTTATGTTTATAGAGCTGATAGTCAGAAAGCCCATACCGCAGAAATATGTGTCATGGATTCACGCCGCGGGCCTTGTGCTTTTGCTTATATTTATGGCAGTGATATCCTTCAGCGATCTTTACAAGTGGATTTCAGGCATAGGCTTCTATTAAAAGTACCTTTCAGGAGGTTTAAAATATGAAAAGAGAAAGCAAAAAAGTTAAAGTAGGTAATATTTATATAGGCGGTGACAGTAAAATCACCGTTCAGTCAATGCTTAATATACCCGCTCACGATATAGAAGGTAATGTTCAGCAGGCACTGAACTTGCAGCAGGCAGGCTGTGAGATTATCCGTGTTGCAGTACCCGATGAGGAAGCGGTGAAAACGGTAGCGGCTCTTAAAAACGCTCTTTCCGTACCCGTTGTGGCTGATATACATTTCAATCACAAATTAGCACTTATGAGCATTGATGCAGGTGTTGATAAGGTGCGTATCAACCCGGGCAACATCGGTGCTGATGAAAACGTAAAAGCGGTTGCCGATAAGTGCCGCTTACATAACGTACCTATAAGAATAGGCGTAAACTCAGGCTCAGTTGAAAAAGAGATTCTTGCCCGCTTCGGAGGACCTACTCCCGAGGCTATGGCAGAAAGTGCTATGTATCATGTGCGCCTTCTTGAAAAATACGATTTTGACGATATAGTAATATCAATCAAGTCATCGGATGTAATAAATATGATTGCTGCCTACGAAAAGGTTGCGTCAATGTGCAATTACCCCTTGCATCTGGGTGTTACCGAGTCGGGTACCGAAAGAATGGG
>JAZSPQ010000039.1:0-5223 GCA_045537485.1 Acutalibacteraceae bacterium
ATACGCTGTTTACAAAATTCCTCGCAAATAAAATAATCAAACGAGGTAAAAGTATATGTTTAACTTTATTGAACAGTTTTATTATGGAAACATTGAGCCGCAGGAATGTTCATCCGAGCTTACAGCAGAGATGAAAAAGAAACTAAGTCAACTAACTAAAAAGGAAGAATGTCTTAATGAAAAACTTGCCGACGAATTGAAAGATTTGTTTGCGGATTATACAAGCTCTTGCACTGCTTTTACAAGTGTTTGCTGTGCAGATAGCTTTATGGTCGGATTCAGGCTCGGAGCAAGGTTCGCATACGATACTTTTGTGGAAAATAGGAAAGGATGATGTGATTATGGAACTCAAAAAGCACTATACAAACGAACAAACAGGAATCCGTTACTGTCTTCATGGAGACTTTTATTTGCCAGATATTAAAGTTCCTGAAGAAAATATCGTTCTCGGCAAATGGGGTATGCTTTACAAGGATTACCTTTCCAATAACAAGAAAGTAGTGTTTTCTGTGCTACTTGCGGAAGGTAAGCTGTATCAGCACTGTGCAGAGATAGAAAAACAAGCAAATGAAATGTACGGCCTTCTGATTGAGCAGATGAAAGAAGCGGAAGGCATCACAGAGCAACTTAAAGAGCAAGACCAGTTTGAATGGGTGCAGAGAATGGGAAATATTCAGCATAGAGCTACGAAAATCGTATGCGATGAGCTGATATATGTATAAACAGACCGAAAAATACTATAACCGTAACAACAAATTAATCCCGCAGGCAACTACCTGCGGGATTAATAATTACTGAAGTTACCGTAAATGACGTTATGGTAAGTGCTACGCTCGGTGCGATAATCCGGACTATAACAGGAGTAGCTGCGATTTACGGGTTATATCTTCTGAATTTATCGAATGTAAAAATGATTTTGTTATTTCTTGGTTGTCAAACGGTAGTTGTTCACCAGGGCAGCGAGTTCTATGCGGCTGTGAACATCAAGTGCATAATAAATATCCTTCACGTAATCCTTCACGGTATGCTCGGAAATAACAAGGGACTCTGCAATATCCTTGTTGGTATACCCCATGCAGATAAGCTCTGCAACCTCGCGCTTTTTCGGACTGAGCTTTAAAAGCGGATCATCCGTGGTATCTGTATCGGCAGTGACCTTGGATTCGGCTTTTGCCTCGGTCTGTGAAGCCTGAACAGTAGGCACCTCAACCTCTGCTGTGGCAGCGGTATCCTCGTCGGCAATGCGACGGCGAAGGGCAAACATAAGAAACGGCTCCACCTGCATAAACACGAACACAAGCACCGCCATAATCACTGCATAAAAGATATACAGCGCAATAGGCACATCGAGGAACATCTCGGCAATAACCGCATGGATGAGAACCGCTGTGATGGCAAGCCCGATAATTGCGGAGGCCACATATCTTGACGGATAGGCTTTCATAATCGGCACACCGTAAAGCGGAGCGAGCATACATACCGTCATACCGAATCCAATGAGTACGCAGGCGACATAGGAAAATGCGGGAACGTATGCGGACACAAGCATTACAAGAAAACCGAACCCACCGAGTCCGACAAACAGGGGTGCTATGCGGAAGGGATGAATGTTCGCCTTCTTATGAAGAAAATACATAGTAAAGCTTGAAAGAGCCACTACTAAATACATAATAGACACGCCGTGCTCGACCTTGCCTACAACCGCGGGACCGCCAACGCCCATCAGCGCAGCAATGAAAGCAATAAGATAAGCCCCCCACATCATCTTCTTCGGCGGGATAAGACCGTCGCTCTTTTTCACAAACTGCGGCAGATGCTCCTTTCCCGTGGGCATACGGAGAAAGAAAATAAACAAAAGCACAAGCGCAGCTACCATTCCAAAGCGGAAGGTGGAGAACGGGATAGATACCACCTCATTCTGAACAAAAGCGATCAGGAACACCGCTATGCCGTAGCCGAAGGTCAGATACTTGATACTGCTTTTTTCAGAAAAGCAGTTGACCACAAGGAAGGTTTCAAAGCCGATCATCAGACAGCAACAGAAAATCTGCAGGTAAATGTTAAAGCGCAGGATATCGTCCGGCAGAGGGAGAAAGAAAGCGATTGCCGAAAGGAGCGCAACACCAGTAGCGATCCGCTGTATCCACACGATAATCTTCGGTAAAAATATCATCGTAAGGATGCCCAGAATGTAACAAACTGCTGTCAGTGTGGTACCGTAATCGATGTTAATGGGTAGTGGGATTTTCCCGTCCGCTGCCGAGGACGGTTCAAGGAAATAATAAATAAATCCCATCTGCCAAAAGCTGAACATAGAGAAGCAGACGAGCCTCCACAGAGGAATCTCTATCCTCTTTTTCTGGTTTTCTATGAGAGTTTGGTGATTCATAAAGTGCACCTTCCTTTTTTTGCCGAAATAATCGCAAAACCGTAAAAATCTCAAATTTTCTGATAAAACCTACCCGAAAGGGTGAGTTTTTCCTAAAAACCCCCCGAACGAGGGGTACAAAGTGAGTAAAAAAATCAATATAATCAAATTACATTAACAGATTTATCCGCTAATATTATAAATCAGATTTTTAAATTTTTCAATAATATGTTAGAAACACTACCCAAACAGGTAGTATATTTGTTCAATCCACTTGTTTCGGGTAGGTTACAATTTTAGCTTGATAAAGTATAATATTTTCAAGGAGGTGGCTTATGGGAATACTGAACTATTTTGAGTATATGGCTTTGGCAGAAAGCGAGCATAAGCGACTGCTTGAAGCTTATCCTGAGCTGAAAGCCTTGTCAAAACGTGAGCTTGAGGTTTTTGCTCAGCTGCTTACCGACAAAACGCAGACACAGATAGCCAATGAATTGTTTATTACACATTCTTCCGTACATTTCCATTGCAAAAACATATATAAAAAACTTGGAATCAACAGCAGACGGCAGTTGTTAATAAAATACAAAGACATATAAAGGAGGAAGCATTATGGGATTTTTAGAAAGAGCCATCAGACGAGGCGTAAGTGAAGGCATAGGTAAGGCGGTGGGCCAGGCAATCACGAAAGCCGTTGAGCCGACTGCAACAGAAATTGCAAACAAGGCGGCTCAGCATTTCGACAACGCAGCACACAATACAGAAAATCAAGCGAAGAAAACCGCTTCGGGCCTTGAAGGAGCTTTTGCAAATCTTGAGAGAGCCGCTCAGGGCTATGCGACCGAGGCAGCGAAGAATATGAAGGTCTGTCCGAGCTGTAACCAACCCACAACGGCAGATAAGAAATTCTGCCCCGAATGCGGTGCAAAGCTTCCCGAGCAGACGGTGGCACAGGGTGCGGTCTGTACGGGTTGCGGCAAACAGAACTCCATCGGCACCAAATTCTGCGATGCCTGCGGGGCAAAGCTTCCCGGGGCAATCCGGGCTGAGGAAGCGGAAAAAGCAAGAGATTCAGAGGAGATGAACAAATGGGGCACCCTTCTGCCCTGCTATCCCTGTTGGAGCTGCGGCGGTAAAAATTACTGTATCGAGGATATGGGCGGCTATATAAGATTTTCTGCCGATTTTGAGGGTAACCGCTTTGCAGCCGAGCAGGCTGTTGCACAGTACAGAAAAGCACTTGTGCAGAACGGCTTTATTCAGGCAGGACAGTACCCTGATATCGCACATCTGTACAAAAAGATAAACGGTGTTTGTTATCACGTGGATACCGAGCACTGCTTTGAGGGAGATCCGGACTGTCCCAATATCTATTTTAACATTGACGAACCGACGGGCGGCTACGATTATGTAAAGCCCGAGCCAAAAAAGCCCGTGAGCTTTAAGGATTTATTAGGATTTTAATTTAAAGGAGGAAAAGAAAATGAAGAAAATATTTGCACTTTTACTCGCTGTGATAATGTTATTCAGCTTTGCTGCCTGCGGAGGCTCAGAAGAAACCGATACTGACGGCGGCAAGGTAAACGCAGAAGATGCGGCGCAGGACATAATTGACAAGGCTGAGGATTTCGACTCCTTCAGCGAAGCTGCGGCAGAGCATTATCTGAAAGCTTACGGCATTTCTTATGACGAGCTGAAGCCCGTCTGGGAATATGAAGTGAGTGAAAAGGGCGCATACGCCGACGATCCTGCAAGTGGCTTCGGTCATGCGGTAGTTGTATTTAAGTATACCGACGGTGAACTGAGCGACGAGCAGATAAAAGCCTATTATGAGCAGGTCTTTAAGGCTACCGCTGCGGCTTCCGATGACGGATATAACATCATCGGTCACGAATTTGTGGGTGACGGTGAGAATGCCGGCGATGAAACTACTCTGGAAGATGCACTGAGCGGCTTTTTGCAGGGCTGGTGCTTCCGCAAAAACGGAAAGATTATGGCCGTGTATGTTTCCGAAATATACGACAATGACAAGGAAAGTGAATTTGACCGAATCTTTTACTACTACGGTGTAAAATTCGATATCGGCGTAGGACTTCAGAAGAGCTTTGGTGAGACTGTGGATGATATGGAACAGGCTTTTGAAGAAAATGAAGACGAAATCAAGGAAGCGCTTGGTGGCTGATAACAGACAAACGCATAAATAAAGATAATGAAACAACGGGTAGTCGGCATACCGCCGACTGCCCGTGTGCGTTTATTCAAAGAAACGAAAGGAGACGTTTTCTTATGAAGAAAACAATAAAAATTTTATCCTTTACATTCATCCTTATGCTTTGCATGGCTATGCTCTGCTTCGGCGCTTCGGCTGCAAATGAAAACGGCTTTCTTTATAATGTCAGCGACGGTGAGGCAACCCTTACCGGTATTGACGAAACCGTTACGGGCGATATTGTCATTCCGTCAACACTCGGAGGTTATCCCGTAACGGCTTTGGGTGATCGCGTTTTTCAGATGATTTACGGAATTACATCTGTCGTAATTCCTGACAGCGTTGAGACCATAGGCGTCAACTGCTTTAATTATTGTCGTGATCTTGAAAGTGTCGTAATCGGAGACGGAGTACACACGATAGGAGTAAGTGCCTTCGAAAACTGTCCTGCATTAGTAAGTGTAGCCGTCGGAGATAATGTAAAAGCCTTCGGCAACAGAGCTTTTGCCCTTTGCCGCAAACTCACCGCAATAAGAATTCCTGCCGCCACTGAGACTATAGGTGATAGTGCTTTTGCTAATTGCGGCGCACTCAAAACGGCAGATTTTGAAGAGGGTAACCTTGTTTCTATTGGTGAATCCGCCTT
>JAZSPQ010000029.1:0-2198 GCA_045537485.1 Acutalibacteraceae bacterium
TCAAGTGGCGATGTGTAGCCTAATATAAGAATAGGGTTGGTAATACCTTCATTGCGAAGTTCAATGCCCTCGCTGAGAGTGGCAACGGCAAAGTAATCAGCCTTATCTTTAAGAACTTTTGCCACCTCGACACTTCCGTGGCCGTAAGCATCGGCTTTAACAACAGCCATAGTTTTGACCTTCTGTCCTATGTGAGCTTTAAGAGAATCGAAATTGCTGCTTATCGCCTCAAGATTTACCTTGGCATAGGCTCTTATATATCCCGTCACGGTGCTTCACCTGCCTTTCTGAATTCAATTTATTATTATACCCTTATTTTATTCTGTTGTAAATAGTTAAATATCCGTTTCCTCAATAAATTCTCTCTGTACCTCGTCCTGAAGTTTTTTCAGAAGCTCGGGTGCCTTTCCTCCAACCGGTCTTTTATCAAGCTCTTCTGCTGCAAGGCCGAGAGAGCCTGCTGAGGAAATAAGAATTTCATCAGCCGAAAACAGCTCGTCGAGATTATACTCTCTTTCCTCTACGGGGATGCCCAGCTTATTGCAGGCAGCGATAAGATGTTTTCTTGCAATACCCGGGAGGATGAGGTTATCTGTGGGGGCGGTGATGAAGGTGCCGTTTTTAATTATATGTACGTTACTGTGAGCACATTCCGTGACTCTGCCGTTTCTGTGGAATATGACCTCGTCACATCCCATTTCCTTTGCCTTCTGCGAAGCCATAACGGCAGGGAGAAGGTTGAGGGTTTTGATGTTGCAGTGGAGAAACCGTGTATCCTCCATAGTGATGAGCTTCACTTTTTTGTATGTATCCACAATATCCTTCGGGGTAATTGTAATCCACAGATTTGCCTTACTGCCGTCATTTGGGAAAACGTGGTTTCTTATACCCGTACCTCTTGTTGCCTGCCAGTAAACGAAGTTTTCGCCTGTATCCATCTTCTGTGTCATTTCTGTGAGAAGGTCGGAAAGCTCCTTTTTGCTCATAGGAATTTCAATGCCGAGAAGGTTTGCACTGTTATAGAAGCGGTCTATATGCTCATCGAGGGTGAAGATTTTATAATTTCTCGAATAGGTGGCATCGTAAACGCCGTCACCGAAAAAGCACACTCTGTCGCACATGGGAATCTGCATTTCTTCGATTTCGCCGTACCTGCCGTTATAGTAGCCCAGATTTTTCATTTATTCATCTTCTCCTTCGATGCCGAGAATCTGTGATGCCGCATCGGTTTCTATAGCCTCAACGGTGCGTAATTTTTTCTGAATTATGCTGTTTCTGCTCTGAGCCTCTTCAAGGGTTTTACCTGCTTCCTCGATTTTCTTTCTTGCCTTGTCGAGAACTCCGCCGAATTTTTCGTACTGTACCTTTGCGGCGGCAAGAAGGGTGCGCACTTCCTTTGCCTTTTCGTTGATTGCCATAGCTCTGAAGCCTATTGAAAGAGAGTTGAGAAGAGCTGTGATCGTACTCGGACCTGCAATCATAACAGAAAACTCATTCTGACATCTTTCTGCAATACCGTTTCTTGAAGATATGACCTCACTGTAAAGTCCCTCTGTTGCAAGGTACATAATGGCAAAGGGCGTAGTGTTGGGCTCGTTGATATATTTTTTAATGTCCTTTGCCTGCTCGATAATGGTTCTTTCAAGGCTCTTTCTTTCATAGTCCACCATTGCGCTGTCACCGCTGTCGGCGGCGGCACAAAGCCTGATATATGCCTCAACGGGGAACTTCGAGTCGATAGGCAGATAGGTTATGCTGCTGTAATCCTCACCGCTTGGAATTTTAACGGCAAACTCAACGATATTTCTTGAGGCAGGATTGGTCATAACATTCTTTTCATACATGTGGGGGATTGTTTCATTCAGAAGCCCCTCAAGCTGAACCTCTGCCCATGTGCCTCTTGCTTTAACATTGGTGAGAATACGGTTAAGGGCGGTAACGTTTTCTGTGACGCCCGATGAAAGAGCCTTCATTTCACCGAGAGATTTATAAACGTTTTCAAGCTGTTCGCTTACAGCCTTAAATGAAGAGTCAAGACGCTTGGTGAGGGTTTCGTTAAGCTTTTCGTCAACGGTGTTACGGATTTGCTCAAGCTTTCTTTCGTTACCCTGCTGCATTTCAGAAAGCTTTGCGGAAATAAGCTCCGAAAGCTTCATATTGAACTCATAATTATCCTTAGTCATCTTATTAAGGTTCTG
>JAZSPQ010000113.1:0-5749 GCA_045537485.1 Acutalibacteraceae bacterium
TTATATTATGAGCAAAAGAATTGTATGCTTCGGCGAAATTATGCTCCGTCTTGCACCTGAGGGATATTACCGTTTCTTCCAGAACGACAGAATGCAGGCAACCTTCGGCGGCGGTGAAGCAAACGTTGCAGTTTCCCTTGCAAACTACGGTATGGACGCTTCCTATGTAACAAAGCTTCCCTCCCACGCAATCGGTCAGTCAGCAATCAACTCCCTTCGTGCTCTCGGTGTTGACACCAAGGACATCGTAAGAGGCGGTGAAAGAGTAGGTATCTACTATCTTGAAAAGGGTGCATCACAGAGAGGCTCCGTTTGTATCTATGACAGAGCTTATTCGGCTATTCAGATGGCTAAGCGAGAGGATTTCGACTGGGATAAAATCTTCGAGGGTGCTGATTGGTTCCACTTTACAGGTATTACTCCCGCTATCGGCGGCGACCTTGTAAACATCTGTCTTGACGCTTGTAAGGCTGCAAAGGCAAAGGGCGTAAAGATTTCGTGCGTCCTTAACTACAGAGGCAAGCTCTGGACAAGAGCTGAGGCAAGAGCGGCGATGACTGAGCTTTGCAAGTATGTTGACGTATGTATCTCCAACGAAGAGGATGCTAAGGATGTATTCGGCATCGAGGCTGAAAACACCGATATTTACGGCGGTAAGCTTGATAAGGAGGGCTATAAGTCAGTTGCAAAGCAGCTTATGGATACCTTCGGCTTTGAAAAGGTAGCAATTACACTTCGTTCCTCAATTTCCGCTTCGGATAACGACTGGGCCGGTATGCTCTATGACGGTGAAAACTACTGCTTCTCAAAGGAATACCACCTTCACATCGTTGACCGTGTAGGCGGCGGCGACTCCTTCGGCGGCGGACTTATCTACGCTCTTCTTTCAGGTAAGGATACTCAGTCAGCTATCGAGTTTGCAGTTGCGGCTTCCGCTCTCAAGCACTCAATCGAGGGCGACTACAACCGTGTAGGCGTATCCGAGGTTGAAAAATTAGCAGGCGGCGACGGCTCAGGCAGAGTACAGAGATAAATGCAGAGTGCAGAATGCAAAATGCAGAATTGCGCTCGGGGAGGCCGGTAAAATAAAAACAGTGTCCGCCAAATAAACTTAAATAAAAACGTTACGGTAGGGACACGGCTTGCCGTGTCCTCTGCCTGCAACAAAAATGTAGGGCAGGGCTTCCTGCCGTATATATAAAAAACAAAAACTAAGGAGAAACAACAATGAGTACAAAAACAAAAGCACCCTCAGGTGCAGTAAGACCCTTCGGCTGGCAGGATAAGCTCGGCTATGCATTGGGAGATATGGGTTGCGGCTTTACTTTCCAGCTTATTTCAACCTATATGCAGCTTTTCTATGTGCAGTATATCGGACTTGACAACGCACATTATTGGTGGATTATCATTGTTTCAAAGCTTTTCGATGCTGTTAACGACGTTGTTATCGGTAATCTTGTTGACACCAAGAGGCTTGGTAAAAAGAGCAAGTATATGCCCTGGATTATAGCCGGCGGCCTCATTATGACCGTACTTACCGTTGCGGTATTTGCACCTATCAAGAATTTCAACGAAATCGGCAAGATTTTATGGTGTCTTATTTCCTACTGCCTGTGGTCAATTGCCTACACAATGGTTAACGTTCCCTACGGCTCACTTCACAGTGTTATCACAGATAAGCCCAACGAAAGACAGGCTCTTTCAACCTTCCGTTCAATCGGTGCAGCTCTTCCTGCAGTTATCATTATGATGGTTCTTCCCGACATCGTTTATAAGGATTACATTGATCCCGTAACAAATGCTCCGGTTTTTGATCCGTCAACAGGTAAAAACAAGGAAGTACTTATCGGTGAAAATCTTTTGCCCGTTGCTATTGCATTCTCAGTTATTGCCTTCTTCATTCTCTTTGCAACAACAAAGCTTGTAAAAGAGCGTGTGGTTCACGAAAACGGCAGCACATCAATGGGCACGAAGGCTATCTTCTCATCACTTAAGACCTTCTTCACAAACCGTGCTATGGTTGGTCTTACTGTTGCGACTCTTGCTTGTGTAGCACTTTTCAACTCAACAATGTCACTCAATAACCTTGTTTTCCAGTATTTTTTTATGGATGCCACAAAGGTCAAGATCGCTACTGTTGTCAGCTACGCGCCTCTTATTATTGTTATGCCCGTTATCGGTAAGCTCACCGCAAAATTCGGCAAGAAGAATCTTCTTGTTTTCACAATGCTCTTAAGCTCAATCGGCGGTGTTGCAGGTCTTATACTTTCTTATATTCTCATTCCCAAGGGTATGCTCAGCATGGGTATCTATATTGCAATTCTTCTTGTTCTCAACCTAGGTAATGCAGTGTTCCAGGTTTCTGTATGGGCTCTTGTTGCTGACTGTATTGCACTCAGCTATCAGAAGACAGGCAGAAGTGAGGAAGGCTCTCTCTATGCTATTTACTCATTCTTCCGTAAGTTTGCCCAGGGTATCGGTCAGGCTGTTGTTTCTGTCGGTCTTATGGCAGTCGGCTTTGTTGAGGGTGAAAATGCAGTTCAGCCCGAGGGCATCGGTGACGGAATTGTAAAGCTCTATATTCTCGTACTTATGGCAGCTTCTGTTATTGCCTTCCTTTCAATGGCATTTATCTACAACATCGGCAAGAAGGAAGAAGAGGAAATGGCAGAAGCCGCAAAGCTTGCAGCTGGAGAAAATAAGAATCTCGGTGCAGGTATCGAAGACTGATAATTATCATTTTTAACAATTTGGTCATCCGACTCAGCTCGGATGACCTTTTTCTTTTTTATCCCCCTGAAAGTTTCAACTATATCACCCTTGATATAGCATAATATCTGCTGATACATAGCAGTGTTATACTGCACAAAAAAAAACCTTGTTTTTGGGCAAAATTACACGGAAAACCGCTTGTTTTACTGTTGAATTTTCTGTCGTAAAATGTTATAATTTTCAGGATAGGTTACTGTGCCTTTTTGCGGCTTCCGCCTTGTGTGGTGAAGTGTGAAAAAGGTACGACTTTAAAAAGCAAATTTAAAAGAAAGGGTTATAGATGTATGAAGTACAGTTATTATCCGGGATGTACCTTGCGCACCAAGGCAAAAAAGCTTGACGACTATATGAGAGCCTCTGCCAAGGTGCTCGGTATTGAATTGGAGGAGATTGAAAACTGGCAGTGCTGCGGCGGTGTTTATCCGCTTTCAAGCGATGAAATTGCCACAAAGCTTTCTTCCGTAAGAGCACTCAACGAGGCAAAGGAAAAGGGTCAGGATCTTGTTACTCTTTGCTCCGCCTGCCATCACGTTATCAAAAGAGTCAATGACGATATGCAGAATGTTGAGGATATCAGAACAAGAGCAAATAACTATCTTAAATTTGATGAACCCTATCTCGGTGAAACAAAGGTGCTTCACTTCTTAGAGCTTCTCAGAGACGAAATCGGATTTGACAAGCTTAAGGAAAAGGTTGTGAAGCCTCTTACGGGCAAGAAGATAGGCGCATATTACGGATGCCTTCTTTTAAGACCCTCCGAAATTCTCGCCTTTGATAATCCCGAAAACCCCACAGTTATTGAGGAGTTCATCCGTGCTCTCGGTGCAGAGGCTGTTGTATATCCCTACCGTAACGAATGCTGCGGCGGATACATCTCCCTTAAGGCCAAGGAGCTTTCAGAGAATATGTGCAACAATATTATGACAAGTGCAGACGGCTTCGGCGCTGAAATGCTTGTAACTGCCTGCCCTCTTTGTCAGTATAACCTTACAAAAAATTCCGACAAGAAGCTTCCCGTAATTTACTTTACAGAGATTCTTGCCGAGGCTCTGGGCGTTAAAGAGGAGGTTGATGCAGAATGAGTACCGCAAAGAAAAATCAGGTCGAAATGGTTAAGGAAATCAGCGGCACAAATCCTCTCAAGTGTATGAAATGCGGAAAATGCTCCGCTTCATGCCCCGCCTTTGAAAAGATGGATATAAAGCCCCATCAGTTTGTTTCATATGTTATAAACGAGGACGTTGAGTCTCTTGCAAAGTGTGAATCTCTCTGGGTATGTCTTTCCTGCTTTGCCTGCGTTGAAAGATGTCCCCGTGACGTGAAGCCCGGTAAGATTGTTGACGCCGCAAGACAGATTGTTGTAAGACAGAAGGGCGGCAACTACCTTTCAGCAAATGAGATTCCCGAGCTTATCGACGAGGATTTACCCCAGCAGCTTCTCGTAAGCGCATTCAGAAAATTCAGGAGGTGAGATAATGCACGGTATAGGCGTATTCGTCTGCCATTGCGGCAGTAATATTGCGGCAACGGTTGACGTTAAAAAGGTTGTGGAAATGGCAAGGCTTGAGCCGGGCGTTATCCACGCAGAAGAATATCAGTATATGTGTTCCGAGGCAGGTCAGGAAAAGATTGCCGCCGCTATCAAGGAGAAAAATCTTCAGGGTATCGTAGTTTGCTCCTGCTCGCCGAGAATGCACGAGGCAACCTTCAGAAAGTGTGCCGAAAAAGCAGGCATCAACCCCTATATGGTTGAAATCGCAAACATCCGTGAGCAGTGCTCCTGGATTCATAAGGATATTGCAGAGGGTACCGAAAAGGCGGTTATCCTCACAAGAGCCGCAATCGCAAAGGTTAACCTCAACACCTCACTTGTTGCAGGTGAAAGCCGTGTTACAAAAAGAGCACTCGTTATCGGCGGCGGTATCGCAGGTATACAGACTGCACTTGATATTGCTGATGCAGGCTATGAGGTAGACATTGTTGAAAAGACTCCCTCAATCGGCGGTAAGATGGCTCAGCTTGATAAAACCTTCCCCACACTTGACTGCTCGGCTTGTATTCTTACACCGAAGATGGTTGATGCGGCAGCTCACGAAAAGATTACTCTTTACACCTACAGCGAGGTTGAAAAGGTATCAGGCTTCGTAGGTGACTTCACAGTTGATATCCGCAAGAAGGCAAGATATGTCAATATGGATAAATGTACGGGCTGCGGTGTCTGTATGGAAAAGTGCCCCAGCAAGAAGGCTCTGAGCGAATTTAACAGCGGACTCAACAACCGTCCTGCCATTTACACTCCCTTCGCTCAGGCTATTCCCAACGTACCCGTAATTGACCCCACACAGTGCACAAAGCTCAAAACCGGCAAATGCGGTGTCTGCGAGAAATTCTGTCAGGCAGGTGCTATTGATTACAAGCAGAAGGATGAAATCATCACCCAGAAGTACGG
This sequence comes from Acutalibacteraceae bacterium, assembly GCA_045537485.1. GTDB lineage: Bacteria > Bacillota > Clostridia > Oscillospirales > Acutalibacteraceae > UBA6857. The sequence continues at coordinate 5,222 of JAZSPQ010000113.1, forward strand.
TGCAATCGTTGTGGCAACAGGCTTCGAGGTAATAAAGCTTGATAATCTTGACGAGTATGCATACAGTCAGTCAAAGGACGTTATAACCTCCCTTGAGCTTGAAAGAATAATGAACGCCGCAGGCCCCACAAAGGGACATCTCGAGCGTCTTTCCGACGGTAAGCATCCCAAGGAAATCGTATTCATTCAGTGCGTAGGCTCCCGCTGTGATGAAAGCAAGGGCAAGCCCTACTGCTCAAAAATCTGCTGTATGTACACTGCAAAGCACGCAATGCTCATCAGAGATAAATACCCCGATGTAAACGTTACGGTTTTCTATATTGACGTACGTACCCCGGGTAAGAACTTCGACGAATTCTACAGAAGAGCCGTTGAAGAATACGGTGTAAACTACGTCAAGGGTCAGGTAGGCAAGGTTACTCCCGAGCCTGACGGCACACTTACCGTTCACGGTGTGGACCTTCTCGAAAACAAGCAGCTTAAGGTAAGTGCCGATATGGTCGTACTTGCTGCCGCTATTGAGCCCAA
>JAZSPQ010000008.1:0-23464 GCA_045537485.1 Acutalibacteraceae bacterium
CGCATCCCCTCAGGTCTCCCTCGAAGAATGCTTGCATATATTATCACCTCTTTTTGGTTTTGTCAACAGTTTTTTACAACTTTTTTTGGCAGTTTTGCACTAATTATTCCCTTTCTGTAATCGGAGCCGGGTGTTTTTGTGTTCAAGGGCGAAAAAGGTACTAGATATTGTATGGGGGTTTGCTTTTGCTCAATTAAAACTATATGTGGGTGCGACATCCACATTTGCAAAAAACAAATATATCCTGTGGCAGGTTTATCGCAGAAAGACTGAATTGCTTATTTCAGTTATGTCTGTTATCATCTAACCTTTCTCCTACCATTTTCCTTGCTTGAACACCAAAATGCTTCTCTATTCTGAAAAGCACGCTGACACTCAATCTCTCAGGAAATTCGCCGCTTTCTATTATTTTCAATGTTCTCTTTCCTATACCAAGTTTCTCTGACATCTCTTTTTCCGTTATTGAGTAATGGGCTCTCAACCATTTTATGTTTTCAAGAAATAAGCTCTGATAATTTTCTTTTATCTTGTCTTTCATATTTCCTCCCTCTCTTAATGTTATTTATCATTGTGCGATATCCCAAAACGGGATATCGCAAGTATACCATTATGGTATACTTTTGTCAAGATCTTTTTCAGGAGTTGTCTTTATGCGATTAAAAGAACTGCGAACACAAAAAGGAATTTCACAGCTTAAGCTTGCTATGGACTTAAATATGAATCAAAACAGCATAAGCCGTTATGAAACTCACGAACGGGAAGCCGACTACGAAACCTTAGTGAAATTTGCCGATTACTTTGATGTGTCCGTCGATTATCTTCTAGAAAGAACCGACAACCCCACACGGTACAAATAATATATACAATATTAAAGAGCAATCCAGTTTCATCGGATTGCTCTTTTCTTTATACTATATTAAATCAATCACTAACCATAAACCCGGCGGGCAGGACTTACCCTTTACTGCCTACGTCCTACGCAATTTTACATTTTGCTTGCCTGCCCTGAAAGGGAAGGGGGACCGCGTCAGCGGTGGAAGGGTATGCATTTTGCATTGTCCTTTTGCTCACCGCAGGGCATTCTTTTCTTGATAACCCCTCAGTCAAGACTTCGTCTTGACAGCTTTCCCGCCGGGAACGGGCACCCTTTTGTCTGCTTCGCAGACATTTCCCCTAACAGGGGAATTACCTTTCAAGGAGGGCGAGGACAAGGCTTGCACCTTTGGTGCTATTATAACCTCATCACTTCGTGACACTCCCTCTAACAGAGGGAAGTAACCAAAGAACTTTTATTATTCTTTATACAAAGGGGTGCTCTACCCTTGCCACCACATTTATCGTCTCATCCTTCTCCCTGAACTTCTCTTTAACCGCCGCAAGTATCTCACTGTCACTCAGCGTTCTTTCTTCGGCAGGTACAACAAGATCAAAAAGTAAATTGGTATGGGTTGGTCCCTGCACCATCCTGAAATCGTGAAACCCGTACCTCTCGTTAACCCCGACAATAATCTCCCTCGTGAGCTCCTTATAGCCGTTTATCTTTTCGTCACCCAGTACGAGAGGGTCAATATGAATACACATCAGTATCCCCAGCTCATCGAGAATCTGCACCTCAATATTGTCAACGATATCGTGTATCTCAACAAGGTCAACATCGGCAGGTACCTCTGCATGCACCGAGGCAATTCGCCTGCCCGGGCCATAGTCATGTACGATAAGATCGTGAATTCCGATTATCTGACCGTTATCAACAAGCATCTTTTCTATCTTTTCCACAAGCTCCTTCGACGGTGCCTGACCGAGCAAGGGGCCCATTATATCCTTAACAATATCTATACCCGCAAGAGCTATAATCACCGAAACTGCAAGACCCATTATTCCGTCAGCTATCTTGAAATCGGTAAAGTAGGATATCAAAAGAGCAGCCATAGTTGCACCCGTTGAAAATCCGTCGTTCAGGCAATCCTTCTGAACCGCCTTCAGATTGATATTACCTGTCATTTTGTAAAGCACACCGTTGAAAAAACCAAGCCACAGCTTAACGGCAACAGCCACGCCCAACACAAGCAGGTACCACGGGCTGAATTTCACTTCCCCCGGATTGATAATTTTACTTGCAGAGCTTTTTGCCAGCTCAAAACCCATAAGAAAAATCAAAAAGGCAACGACAAGAGCTGATATGTACTCCATTCTGCCGTGACCGAAAGGGTGTTCCTTATCAACGGGCTTGTTCGAAAGCTTTGCACCTGCTATCGACACCACATTTGACCCTGCATCGGAAAGATTATTTATTGCATCAGCGGTAATTGAAACAGAGTTTGTCAGCGAACCTATAAGAAACTTGAAAAGGCATAAAATCACATTGCAGACTATACCTACCGCTCCGCCGAGCACGCCCAGCGCTTCTCTTCTCTTATTCTCGTCTGAGCCTTTACTTTTCACCGCATTCTCAAGGAAATTTTTAAGCACCTTTTACCCTCCCTGATCTGTTATATATAAATGTATATGCTTTCAATCAGGTTATATGTTAGCAGACAAAACAGCAGTTTGTCAATAATAACCAGCGGACAAAAGACAGGACAAGCAATGCGTAATTGCCTGTCCTCAGTTTGTCGATAAAGTCACAAGAGCAACAATGCCCTGTTGACGGAAAAGAAAAGACTATAAAAATAAACTGTTCAAAGACAAGAAAAATGGTTGGGACATCAAATCCCAACCATTTTTGGCATTGTTTTGCCCTTTTTTCACCCTCTCGGAGTACAGAGCAGAATAACACTGAACGGGATATGACCAAAAGGATGAATTTCACGCACATTGCTTCATTTTTCATCTCGCAATACGCAAGTATTGCTTCGACGAAGAAATATTGCACTGCACGCAAACTTCATCCTTTTGGCTTTTTTTGACGAGGAGATTTTTATTGTGGCAAAGAAAAGAGTGCAGAAAGGCTTGCGCCTTTCAAGCGAATTTGATGCTGCCACGGTGAAAATATACCGTCAAAAATCATATTCTCATTCAGTATTATTCTGCTAACACCTTCGGGGCGAAGAAAAGGGCATCTTGCAACTTTCTCTACAGCCTGACAGATTATCTTTCTTCTCTGAAATATGAAAGGCCGAGACTTGCAGGAGGCTGATGTTCCCTCTTCTTACGGATACTTGTGAACACAAGAACGATAATTGTAACCGCATAGGGAAGCATTTTAATAAGCTCCGTTGAAGACGAGGAAAGGCCCTGAAGCTGTGCGGGAAGAATATAAAGTCCGCCGAAAAGAATTGAGCCAAGTATGGCAGAACGGGGCTTCCAAATTGCAAAAATAACAAGGGCAATAGCGAGCCAGCCTCTGTCGCCGAATCCGTTATTTGTCCATGCACCTCCGGTATAGTCCATAACAAAGTACAAGCCTCCAAGGCCTGCGATTGCACTGCCGATAATTGTTGCTGCGTATTTATAGTTTGTTACACTTATACCTGCTGCATCTGCAGTAGCCGGAGATTCACCAACCGCTCTTAAATTAAGACCTACTTTGGTTTTTGTCAAAACAAAGGCGGCAACAACTGCAATTATAATAGCAAGATACGCAAGAAAGCCATAGGAAAGGAAGGCTTCTCCAAAAGCACCAAAATTATCTGCAAAAGGCAATGTGGTTTTAAAATAGTTACCTGTTGTAATAAGGGAGATACCTGTGCCTGATTGACCGAGGAGCTTGGGAAGGGAGCCACCGAAAAAGTTTCCCACGCCGATTCCGAAGGTAGTGAGGGCAAGACCGGTAACATTCTGGTTTGCCCTGAGTGTAATTGTAAGGAAACTGTAAATCAGCCCCATAAAAGCTGAGCCTGCAAGACTGCAGATCACAGGAACAAGAATACAAATAAATGCATTTGAGGTATCGCCGTACAGCTCATAGAAGAAGGAGCCTATAACACCGGATATGCCGCCGATATACATTATACCCGGAATACCCAGATTAAGGTTACCTGATTTTTCGGTGATGATTTCACCTGTTGAACCGAAAAGGAGAGGAATGCCCTGAATTACTGCCTGTTTGAAAAAGTGTGCAATAGCAAAAATCATTTTCCTTCCCCCTTCACGTGTTTTTTACGCAAGTCTATTCTGTAATTTATAAAGAACTCACTGCCGATAATAAAGAAAATGATGATACCGGAAAGTATCTCGGCAACGCTCTGATTAAGTCCGAATGCAGTTGCAATCTGACCGGCGCCGATTTCAAGGAAGGAAATAATAAAAGAGGTAAACATCATTACAAAAGGATTAAACTGAGCAAGCCAAGAAACCATAATAGCTGTAAATCCGTCGCCTCCTGCGGTTTCTGTTGAAATCGAATGATCGGTACCTGCAACAAGAAGGAAGCCTGCAATACCGCAGAGGGCACCGGAAATTGCCATTGTGCGAAGAATAACTTTTTTTACATTTATACCAACATATCTTGCTGTATTTTCGCTTTCGCCCACTACAGAGATTTCATAACCGTGCTTTGAATGCCTGAGATAAATATAGACCAACACCGTAAGCACAAGAACGACTATAATATTAATAACATACTTCTGTCCGAAGAGCTCGGGAAGCCAGCCGATTTTGGTACGGCGGTTTATAACACCCACAACCTGTGAACCGGAAGGCACCCATACCGCAATCATAAAAGCTGTAAGCTGAATTGCAATATAGTTCATCATAAGTGTGAAAAGGGTTTCGTTTGTGTTGAAATGAGCTTTAAAAAAAGCAGGAATAACGCCCCAAAGCACACCCGCAGCAACGGCGGAAACAGCCATAATCGCTATAAGCGGAAGCCCCTGCATATCAGCAGAAAGATATTTCATACAAGCCGCTGTTGCAAGACCGCCCACAAGAACCTGACCTTCAGCACCAATGTTCCAAAACTTCATTTTAAATGCCGGAGTAACTGCAAGCGAAATACAAAGAAGGATTGCAACAGACTGAAGCATCTTAAAGACTTTTTTAACATTTCCAAAGGAGCCTTCTATCATTTCCGCAAAAAACTCAATAGGATTAATATCTGTTATAAGCACAATAACAAAAGAACACACTATCAGAGAAATTACAATAGAACCAAGACGTACTGCCCATGTTTTCCATGCCGCCATACTGTCTTTTTTCTTTATTCTAAAAAGAGGCTCATGGATCTTAGCTTTATCACTCATTAGTGTCACCCCCTGCTGTTGTCATAAGAACACCGATCTCTTCCTTGTTGGTTTTTCTCGCATCAACCGTGCCGGAAATCCCGCCACCACTGATAACCATAATTCTGTCACAAAGCTCGATAAGCACATCAAGATCCTCACCTACAAAAATGATGGATACTCCCTTTTCCTTCTGCTCATTGAGAAGATTATAAATAAGATATGATGAGTTGATATCAAGACCTCTTACAGGGTAAGCAACCATAAGCACTGTGGGCGAAGAAGCAATTTCACGGCCGACAAGCACCTTCTGCACATTACCGCCGGAAAGCCTGCGCACCGGAGTGTGAGCGCTGGGAGTTACAACACCCAAGTCCTTAATAATACGTTCCGCCAGATTCTTAGGATCTTTTCTTTCCAAAAATGCAGATTTGCCTCCTCTGTAGCTTCTGAGCATCATATTATCAATAATATCCATATTGCCCACCAGACCCATACCAAGTCTGTCTTCGGGAACGAAAGAAAGGCGGACTCCGAGATTTCTTATCTGTATCGGAGTTTTGTTTCTTAAATCTTCCGTTTTTCCTGTGTCAGGATCATTATAAAAAATTTCACCGCTATCAAGCTTTTGCAGACCTGCAATAGCCTCAAGAAGCTCTCGCTGTCCGCTGCCTGATATGCCTGCAATACCGAGAATCTCTCCTGATTTTGCCGTAAAGGATACATCCCGAAGAACGTAGTGCCCTTCTCTGTTACGGCAGTTGATATTTTTAACCTCAAGACGGTCAACGGAATCCTTGGGCTCGCTTCTGTCAATGTTAAGAGAGATTTTCTTGCCGACCATCATCTGTGTAAGTGAAGCAACATCCGCTTGCGCCGTTTCAACCGTACCGATATATTCACCCTTGCGAAGAACGGAAACTCTATCCGAAACCTCCATAACCTCACCCAACTTATGGGTGATTATGATAATAGATTTTCCGTGCTCTCGCATATTCCTAAGAACCGCAAAAAGCTTTCTTATTTCCTGAGGAGTAAGAACAGCAGTGGGTTCATCAAGAATAAGGATATCAGCGCCTCTGTAAAGAACCTTTACAATTTCAACAGTCTGCTTTTCTGAAACAGACATCTCATATATTTTTTTATTCAGGTCGATAACAAATCCGAATTTGTCACAGGTTTCCTGTATTTTGGATTTTGCAGCCTTCATATCGTACTTTTCATCCTTGATGCCCAAAACAATATTTTCTGCCGCCGTGAAAACATCAACGAGCTTAAAATGCTGATGTATCATACCTATTTTATAATCATAAGCATCCCTCGGCGAACTTATCGTTACCGGCTTGCCGTCAATATAAATCTGGCCCTCATCCGGATAATAGATTCCGGAAATCATATTCATAAGTGTGGTTTTACCGCTTCCGTTTTCACCTAAAACAGCAAGAATCTCACCCTTGTTTACAGTGAGATTGACATCTTTATTTGCCACAGTGGAGCCGAAACGCTTTGTAATGCCTTTAAGCTCAATAGCAGGAATGTTTTTTTCCATTTGCCTTCCTCCCGTTTTTTATTTAGCCCTTAAAAATATCCGTACTTTCAGTATGAACATTTTTAAAGATTAAAACAAAAATCTCGGGCGGAGCAAAGAGTCTGCTTCGCCCGATAAATTCAAATCAAGCTTTAATTACTGGGGAGCTGTGATACCGTCGATGATGATATCGAAGTAAGGTGCACTTCTCATGTATGATTCCATGAACACGCCGTCAACGATAACTTCTGTGTCGGGTGTGAAAGCATCGTCACTGATAACGTCAGCCATATATGTTGTAAGCTTTTCGCCTTTTACAGTAAAGTTTTCTGTGCTGTAAACCTTGAGAGTACCATCCTTAAACTGCTGGATAGCAGCATCGATAGCTTCCTGTGTGCCTTCAGCAGCAACTGCTGTGTTGAGAGCTGTGAGCTCAACTGAACCTGTTGCGATTGTGCCACACCAGTCAGCGGGGATTGCCTTATCTGAAGCAACGGACTTAACAACAAACTCGAAGTAAGGAGCCCAGTTGATCTTTGAGGAAATGAGAGCTGTTGTGGGGCCAAGGTTTGTTGTGTCTACGTTGTAAGCAACATTGGGAACATTTGATTCCTCACAAGCCTTGGGAGCACCTTCTGAGTCAGCATGCTGGCTGATAAGAGCACAGCCTTCACCGATAAGAGCAAGAGCAGCTTCCTTTTCGGCAGCAATGTCAAACCATGAGTTTGTATACTTAACTGTCATTGTAGCTGTGGGGCATACGCTCTTTGCGCCAAGATAGAAGGAGGTGTAGCCTGACTTAACCTCTGCATAGGGGTAAGCGCCTACATAACCGATCTTAGCCTGGTCAGCAGTGATTTTGCCGTCAGCGATCATTTCGTTAAGCTTCATACCTGCTGCGATACCTGCAAGGTAACGGCCTTCATAGATAGCAGCAAATGCATTGTGATAGTTTTCGATACCTTCTGTGTGTGCATAAGTACCTGTTGCGTGGCAGAATTCAACCTCGGGATTTTCCTCAGCAACTGTCATAATAAAGGTTTCATGACCGAAGGAGTTTGCAAAGATAATGTCGCAGCCTTCTTCTACAAGCTCTTCAGCAGCAGTTGTGCAAGCATCGTCTTCGGGGATGTTTGTCTTGATAACAAGATCAAAGCCCAGCTCTTCCTGAGCAGCCTTAGCAGCGTCGATGAAGTTCTTATCGTAAGTTGAGTTCTCATCGTGAAGACAGATAAGACCAAACTTAATTGATGAACAGTCAACATCAAGATCGGCAAGAGTTTCTGCAGCTGCAAGAGGAGTTGCAACAATACCGTCGCCGTTATCACCTGCATTGTTGGCATCTGTGGGTGTTTTGCCGCCGCAAGCTGCAAATGCAAAGAGCATAATCACTGCGAGGGCAAGTGCAAGAATTTTTTTCATGATTTTTGCCTCCATAAATTTTTTAATATTTTTAACCGACACCTGCCGGTTATTTACTTATCTTTCGGTGAAGATGATTTCTCCGTCGTTCATTGATTCAACGATTGCAAGAGATTCAACCCTTACACCCTTTTCCATAACCTTTTTTGCTCCGTTCTGAAATCCCTTTTCGATTGCGATGGCACAGCCTGCAACCTCTGCACCCGCCTGCTCGCAAAGATCGATAAGACCAAGCAGAGCATTGCCCTCTGCAAGGAAGTCATCGATAATAAGCACCTTGTCGCCTTCGTTAAGGAAGTTCTTTGAAACAATTACCTCATAATCCACACCGTGGGTAAAGGAGGGAACCACTGTTTTATAAACATCGGCTGCGATATTCTTTGTTTTTGTCTTTTTTGCAAAAAGAACCGGGCAATCAAAAAACTGCGCTGTTATACATGCTATTCCTATACCTGATGCTTCAATGGTAAGGATTTTGTTAACGCCGCAGTTCCCGTATAATCTTTTGATCTCCTCACCCATTTTGTTGAGAAGATTTACATCTATCTGATGATTGAGAAATGAATCCACTTTAAGAATATTACCGGGGAAAACCTGACCGTCTTTAACGATTTTTTCTTCAAGAAGCTTCATTTTCAATTCCTCCGAAAGGTACTTGTTTACAAACTTAATTCTAACAAAATACTGCATTTTTTTCAAGAGAGCGGAACATTAAAAGTTGTTAGAAAAATAGCGGTTCTCTTTGGTCATTTTTCACAAAGAAGAAAACTGTTCAGAATAACAAAAAAGGGAATGCCGAGGCACTCCCTTCGTTTAATTATTTCTGCTTTGAATATTTCACTCTGTAGATAACATTCATAAGAACACTGTCTATTTTTCCGATAGGCTTTGAGCCGCCGAAGAGCTCGCCTGCAAGAATTGCCTTGCAGTTTTTATCCATAACCATTTCAGCTGCCTGAGCCTCGTCCTTATTGGGACCTACGCAAACTGCACCGTTATCCTTAAGGAGAAGTGCATTTCTGCTCTTACCGCCAAGCTTTTTGGCAGTCTTCTTGGCAGACTTGAGTGTGTTATTGGGGTCAAACTCTGCGCATCTTACGGTAACGCCTACAATCTGAGCAAAGTCGTCAAGAAGAGGCTTAAGGGTCTTGCCGATTTTTGATGTGGCAACGATTGCCTCCTTATCGGAATGTACGATAGCGTTAACATCCTCACGTCTGTTGTAAACAGCCTTGTGAAGGTCAGCCTCTGAGGGGTACTTGTCGCCTGTGATAAGCTCATCACAGCAAGGGCAAAGACCTACTGTTGCAACAACCTTGCCTTCCTTATCGGAAAGGATTGCAACATCGTCAATCTTAACGCTGTCATAAGCGGTAAGCTTGGGAGCAGGCATATCAGCTCTCTTTTTAAGGCTTACGATATAGTCATAAACATCTGCGAAGCTATTTGTTACCTTCTCTGTGACTGACTCATACTTTTTATAGATATAGTCTGCACAAATCTTTTCAACCTCGTTTGCAACCTTGAATGCATCATCATAGTCAGTACCGAGACAAACTGCACCATGGCTCTTCATAATAACAGCCTTTGAGTCCGAACGCTTGAGAGCGGCAACAACGCCTTCACGAAGCTTGCCTGTACCGGGAAGGCCGTAGGAGCTTACGGGAATATTGTCACCAACGATTTCCTTGCTTTCGCCTTCGATGTTGTTGATATCACAGCCCATTGCGGAAACGATTGAAGCATTTGCCTGATGGGTATGAATAACAAAGTTAACCTCGGGACGAAGAATATAGCACTGAGCGTGAAGACCCTTTTCACTTGAGGGCTTAATATCGCCTTCGTATGCAAGGTCGTAAAGGTTAACTGTTACGATATCGTCGGTAGTAAGGGAAATATAGTCTCTGCCGGAGGGAGTGATAACAAACTGTGTGTCACTGATACGGCAGCTTACGTTACCCCAGGTACGGGCAATAAGACCTGTTTCAACAAGCTTTTTACCTGCTTCAACAACTATTTTTTTAGCTTCTAAAATATCCATCTGTATCACCTCTGTTAAAATTCAGGGCAGGCAAGCTGCCTGCCCCGTGAGTTGTGATTTAATTATTCAACAATAGCAATATTTGCGAATACTCTGTCGAAACGTGCAAGTGCATCGTCGATCATTTCTTCGGTATATGCTGCTGAAGTGTAAAGTCTTGAGCCTGCAAGAGTTACAAGACCCTCTGCCATGTAAGCAGCACCCATATGGGTCATTTCAGCCTTACGCTTGCTTGTTTCCTTGATTACGCCGGGAATCTCCCAAGGCTTCATCCAGTTAAGTGAGAATGCGAGAGTACCAACAGTTTCCATGTGGCAGATTGAGCCCTGGTTGAAGGCTACGAAGGGAAGGTTATATTTATCAATAATCTTGTTAAGACCGGCAGTGATTCTGTCACCCATGATGCCTGCCTTCTGGCAAGCGTTCTGCTTATCGATTTCTTCAAGAGTATAGTAACCTGCAACACATGAGATGGGAGTAGCTGCAAGAGTACCGCCGCAGAATGCCTTTTTGATCTTCATGCCACTTGCATCAAGACCTGCACCCATATACTGCATATATTCTCTCTTACCACCGATACCGCCTGCACCGGGATAACCGCCGGCGATAACCTTACCGAAGATTGTAAGGTCGGGCTCAACACCGAAGTAGCCCTGAGCACCTGCCATACCGAGACGGAAGCCTGTAACAACCTCATCGAAGATAAGGAGTGCGCCGTACTTACGGCAAAGTCTTTCAACGCCCTTGTTGAATTCGAAATCAAGAGGACGTGTACCGCTTTCGGGACCAACGGGTTCAATAAATACAGCTGCAGTACCGCCGTTAAGCTGGTTTCTGCGAAGCTTCTTTTCAAGGTCGTTAAGGTCGTTGGGGAAGAATTCCTGTGTGTCTCTCATAAGACGCATGGGAACGCCGCTTGCCTGAGTGAACTTTGAACCGGGAACACGGATACCGTAACCGAGCTGATCGGACCAGCCGTGGTATGCGCCGCCCATCTTGAGGATGTGCTTTTTCTTTGTTGCAAGTCTTGCAACACGGCAAGCTACCATACAAGCTTCAGTACCTGAACCGAGCATACGGAACATATCTACTGTGGGAACTGAATCGGAGATCTTCTTAGCAAGCTTATATTCAAATTCGTGGAAAAGACCTGTTGAAGGACCGCAAGTCTTAAGAAGGTCTATAACCTGATCACGAACCTCGGGAGGATTGGAGCCGAGAACTGTGGGGCCGCCTGCCTGAAGGAAGTCGTAATATTCGTTGCCGTCGATATCATAGAGCTTTGCGCCCTCTGCCTTTGTGAAAACAAGGGGGAACGGATAGTTGAATGCAAGATTATGCTGAACGCCGCCGGGGATGATCTGCTTTGCTTCAGCGATCATTTCCTTTGATTTCTGGCACTTTGCATCGAAATATTCTTCTTCATACTTTTTGAGAACATCAGGTGCGATTGAGTGCATGGGAAGCTTAATAAGGTCTTCAAGCTGTTTTGTAACTTTCTGTGCATCAACATACTCTGAAATAGAAAATCTTGTGTCCATCTTAAAACATCTCCTGTAAATTATTTTGGTGAGTCACCGCTCACTATTGTTCCTAATAATTATACAATATTTAACAATTAGTTGTCAACCTTGTCAGGTGTAGAAAAAAATTAAGTTTTTTTATATATGTTTACATATTTTTAAGACTTGCAGCAGAAAAAAATACAACTTGGCTCTTCTTTTTACATAGAATGATAAGGAGCAGACCCTTTTTCTTCCGATGCAACACTTTTTATGCTATTTCTCTGTCTTGGTACGTTTTTCAGGACATCCGACAGCAGAACACTGTTGACATTGCCTTTTTTCTCCTCTAAAATTTTAAGTGTGATCACATAGAACCGCAAAAAAGCTGCTCCCTTTTGTCGCAGAAGGGGCAGTTAATTTTTCACATTTTATGAAAAGAGGAATTTAATGAGGGAAAATTATCTGACCTATCCCTGCAAAACCATGAGAATAACCCAAAGCTATGACGGTGCGGCTTCACATAAGCCTCATACCGTCGGCTTTCCTGCCGATTATCCCATTGACGAGGGATGTGAGGACAGCGGCTCAAGTGCTATGTACTGTCCCTGCGACGAAATGCAGATAATGCGTATATACGGCGTAGGAAACAGCGGTACAAACACTTTTTGGCTTCAGAGCACCGAAAAAGTGCTTTTCGCCGACGGCACAAGGGATTATTTTACCATTATGGTCATTCACCCCAACGACAGCGAGCTCAAAAAGCTTAATCAGGGGCAGACCTTCACAAGAGGAGAAAAAATCTGCTCCGAGGGGAAAGACGGGGCAACGGGAAATCATTTTCATTTCAGTGCAGGCAAAGGAAAATACGCAGGCAAGGGCTGGATCAAAAATTCAAAGGGCAAATGGGTGCTGACCGTAACGGAAGGTACATATAAGCCTGAAAAGCTCTTTTTTATTGATCCGACCTTCACCGTAATAAAAAACAGCAAGGGGCTTTGCTTCAGGACTCTGCCCGAAGCCGCAGAGTACAAAAAAGGGAATTACCGTGTTACCGTCGACCTTCTTAATGTCAGAACGGGTCCCGGCACCGATTACCCTAAAAAAACCTTTTCTCAGCTTACCGAGGATGCAAGAAAAAAGATTTCTGCCCTTTCAGGCTATAAAGCAAAGGGCTATGTGAAGGGTCTTGCTTTCACCGCATACGAAATTAAAGGCTGTTGGGGCAGGACTCCTTCCGGCTGGGTCTGCCTTGACTACTGCGAGGCGATAAAATGAGTGAGGGCATAATAATTGCTCTTTTGAGCCTTTTCGGAACTCTTGCAGGCTCTTTTGCAGGCATTATCACTTCAAACCGTCTGACCGCCTACCGTATCGAACAACTCGAAAAAAGAGTTGAAAAACACAACAGTCTTGTTGAAAGAACCTATCAGCTTGAAGAAGATACGGAGATTGAAAAAGAAAAAATCAAGGTCATCAATAACCGTCTTAAAGACCTTGAGGAATTTCACAAGCCCGGGCGAAGCAACAAGTAGGAGCGGATATCATCCGCCCGTATTTCAGCAGCCGGCTGCCGGGAACAGTAGCAAGCTGCAAGTAATACGGGAAAATCGCTTTGCGATTTTTAATAACAAGAAGAAAGGAGAACCTTATGAAAAATATAGATATAACGCCCGTCATTGAGGCACTCATCGGTCTTGCCAGCCTCATTATAACGGGATTTCTTATCCCCTTTTTAAAGCAGAAGCTCAGTAACGAAAAGAGAGAAAAACTCAGAAGCTGGGTAAGCATTGCCGTTGCCGCCGCCGAACAGCTTATGAAAGGTAACACAGGCCTTGAAAAGAAGGAATATGTTGTTGCTTTCCTTCTTTCAAAGGGACTTGTTTTCGACGTTGACGAGGTTACGGCAATGATTGAGAGTGAGGTTTATAAGTTAGGGATTAGGGACTAGGTAGGGGCGGATATCATCCGCCCGCCTTTCAAAGCACCAAAAAAGCCGTCATATTAACTCCCTAAAACACGAAACAGCACCCTTAGGACTAAACCGTAGGGTGCTGTTGTTTTAGTTTTCAAGCCACGAGAGAATATCCGCAAGGTTTTCTTCGCTGACACAGTCAACGCCGTTTTCGATAGCGCTGAGAAACTTGTCCGCATCAGGCTGAGGATTTTCCTTTAGCTTACTCTTAAGCATTTTGAGCATCATACCCATCATCATTTTATACATACCCTTGAGCTCATCAATGTGGAAGTTGCCCTGAAGGGAAAATATAGGCTCGGTAATTACGTTTTTTTCTTTAAGGTCAAAATCGTTTTTATCACCCTTGCTGAGACCTACGGGGCAAACCGCTTTTATGTTTTTAAAAGCCTCTCTTGCCTCCTTAAGCCCCTGAACGGCACCCGCCATTACCCAACCCATAAAAATGATTTCTTCGTCGGCGGAAAATTCCTTTGTTGCCTCGGAAAGGCTGAGTGCCTTAAAGCCTGTTTTTTCACTGAGCATTTCGGCATACTGTTTTGTTGATCCGGTATTAGTTACATATACTATTTTCATATTAACTTTCCTTTTCTTTATCTGATTATCCGCAGGGCAATCCCCTGACTACTGTTCGTTGCCGCAGGCAACCCCGACTACTGACTACTCTTATGGCGGACGCAGCAAGCCGCGTCCCTACATTATTCCACGGGGAGATTGAAGCAGTGCATCTGAAGGTTTGTGAGAAGTCTCAAAGGCTCTGCTGCCTTGAAAGCGGTGCCCTCGGCATACATCTGATGCTGAAGAAGCATAGCCGCAAGCAGTGTAGGCTCAGCCTGAGATTTGTGGCATTTGATGCTTTCCATTTTAAGCTCTTCAAATTCGGTTATGTCAACAAGCGTGTTGGGCTTATCGGTGTAATAAAATCCGATGCCTTTAACTGCCCATGCATCGTCACGGAAACCGCCGTCTTTAAACTCGGGATAGAAATTGCACAGAGCATCCATGCAGGCAAACTTCACCGCATTACCCACCTTTATATGGTCACTGTGACACTCGGTAGCAAGATTCGGGTCAACAGTGAGAACAAAATCAGGCTGTATCTTTCTTATAACCTCAACTATTTTAAGAGAAATCTCTCTTTCGGAGTTGTCATTCTTATCGGCAAAGCCGAGGAATCCTGCATTTTTCATACCGAGCTTTGCCTGAGCCGCAAGAGCCTCCTTTTGTCTGAGGGTCTGAATTGCGTTTTCCTTGCCGATGTAGGCAGGGTCGGCAAATCTGTCATCGGTAACGGTAAGCTCATAAACCTCAACACCCAGGGAACGGAGCCATGCAATAGTGCCGCCTGCACCTATCTGATTATCGTCGGGATGAGGCTGAACAAAAAGCACTCTCTTTGCCTTGCTTAAATCCGGCGGAGCGCAAAGCATATCAGCCGCCGCTGTTGCAGCCGAAGCAACACCTCTGACCGCTGCGAACTTTATTGTGTGATTGCGTTTTCTCATAATTTCCTTTATCTTCATAATTTCGCCGTCCTTTTTTAACTTATTTATAACATTGTATATCAAATTGCCTCTTCCGTCAACTCATAGTCGGAAAAAACAGTTTCAATTTTTCTTTCACAGCTTTCGGGGGAATAAACCCACCTGTCGATGAAGTCTCCGTCATTATAATAGGTAACGGCTTCGTTGGGATACTGTGCATCAAAGGAGTCAACGATAATCAGCTTGATTTTCATTCTTTCGGGAATGAGATTTTTAATATAAACGCTTGCGTGCTGACCCGGCACTACCCCCGGCACATACTCTGCAAGGCCTGCAAGATTAGGCTTGAGCTCAACAAATATTCCGTACCGCTCCACCGAACGCACAATTCCCGGTACGGTTTCACCTGCCTTGAAAAGAGCGGCGTTTTCCTCCCAGGTACCGAGTAGCTCCTTGTAGCTTAGGGTGATTCTGCCGTTTTCATCTATGCTTTTTACAACCGCCTTTATTTTCTGCCCCGGTGTAAATCTTGCGCTCGGGTGCGGGATTCTGGAAACGGATATGGAATCAATGGGCATAAGAGCGGAAATGCCTGCACCTATATCGGCAAAAACCCCGAAGGATTCCATATGGGTCACAACCGCATCGATAACGCAGCCGGGAGTCAGCTTTGAGATGTATTCACGCATACAGTCAAGCTGAACACTCTTTCTGCTGAGTATTGCCACTGTTTCACCCTTTTCGTCTGTTGTAAAATCTATAACACGGCACATTACAGGCTTATTGACCCTTGAAATAATTGCAATATCTCTCACAGAGCCGTCATCAATGCCTATGGCGCCCTCGTTTCTCGGAATTATACCCTCCATAACGCCTAAATCCACATGAAGATTATGGTCTTTGTCGCACACAGTGGCTCTGACCTCAATAATCCTGCCGCTGTAACAGGCCTCTTTAACAGAAGCCTTTGAAGACAAAATATTTTTGTTTTCCGGCGTTGCGATAAGATAGTTTTCAGGAAAATACTTTTTCATTTTTAATACCCTTTCTGTCTTACGGACTATAAAATTAAACAAACATCATATTTCTATCTATATGCTTATTTTTTTCATTTTATTTATAAATTTTGGCACATATCATTGATATTATGCCGAAAACTATGCTATACTTTATTAATAATAAAAAAGGAGGCAAAGCAATGGATATTCAGCTCAAAGATATTCTCGTTATGAAAAAGAATCATCCCTGCGGATGTAATACCTTTGAGGTTATACGCTCGGGCATGGATTTCAAGCTCAGATGCACAAAGTGCGACCACGTTGTTATGACTCCCCGCCTCAAGGCTGAGAAGAATATAAAGAAGGTTATCCGCGAGGGTAAGGAGCTTTAGAATTCTCAATTCACAATTCGCAATTCGCAATTCGCAATCGCGTCAGACAGTTCGGTAACGGCAAGGCTCTGCCCGCCGAATTCGGTTCTCATTCCGTATATTGAATAAAGAATTACAATCAGCACTCTTGCCGCTATATAAAGCCTATCTTACGCAGGTATAGCCTGACAGCTTTACACACGGTCGGGTGCGACCGCAATTTTGCATTTTGCATTTAAAGGAGAAAAACTATGCTCAACAAGCTTACAAGCGTTGAAGAACGCTTTGAAGAAGTAAATACACTTTTATATGACCCCGACGTTATTTCAGATATGAAGCAATACAGTGCTCTTATGAAGGAGCATAAAAATTTAACTCCCGTTGTGGAAAAATTCAGAGAATACAAAAAAGCCGAGGAGGATTTTTCTTCTGCAAAAGCAATGCTTGACGAGGGTGGTCTTGATAAGGACTTCCGTGAGCTTGTGCAGATGGAATATGAGGAAAGCGCAGAACTTAAGGAAAAGCTTTTTGAGGAGCTGAAAATCCTTCTTCTGCCAAAGGACCCCAATGACGATAAAAACGTTATTGTGGAAATCCGCGGCGGTGCAGGCGGTGAGGAGTCGGCTCTCTTTGCAGGCGTACTTTTCAGGATGTACACAATGTATGCCGAAAGCAAGCGCTGGAAATACGAAATTCTTTCCTCCAACCCCACGGAGCTCGGCGGCTTCAAGGAGGTTTCATTTATGATAAGCGGTGAAGGTGCTTATTCACGCTTCAAATACGAAAGCGGCGTTCACCGTGTTCAGCGTGTTCCCGAAACCGAAACTCAGGGCAGAATACACACCTCGACGGCTACGGTAGCTGTGCTTCCCGAGGCTCAGGATGTTGATGTTGAAATAAACCCCGCTGATTTGCAGATAGATACCTACCGCTCAAGCGGTGCGGGAGGTCAGCACGTTAACAAAACCGAGTCGGCAATACGCATCACCCACCTTCCCACGGGTACAGTTGTTGAATGTCAGGACGAAAGAAGCCAGCACAAAAACAAGGATAAGGCCATGAGGATTCTCCGCTCAAAAATTCTTGAGGCAGAAATGCAAAAGCAGATTTCCTCTATTGCCGACGAAAGAAAGAGTCAGGTCGGTACCGGTGACAGAAGCGAAAGAATCCGTACCTACAACTACCCCCAGGGCAGACTTTCCGACCATCGGATAGGTCTTACGGTTTACAGACTCGAGCAGATATTAAACGGTGACCTTGATGAGATTATCGATTCGCTCATCACCTTTTTCACCGCAGAAAAGCTCAAAAGCAGTAACGAGTAAAAGAGTTGTTTAAAATGGAAACTAAAATATATAAAGTCACATCTGCCGAAAGTCCCCTTATAAAAGAAGCCGCTGAGCTTCTCAGAAAGGGCGGCATTGTCGCAATACCCACCGAAACGGTGTACGGTCTTGCGGGCAATGCTCTTGACGGCAGTGTTACACAGAAAATCTACAAAGCAAAGGGCAGACCCTCAGACAATCCTCTTATCGTTCACATCAGTGAAATTTCACAGTGGACACCTCTCGTTAAGGAAATACCCGAAACAGCAAAGGCTCTTTCAGATAAATTCTGGCCCGGACCTCTGACGGTTATTCTTCCTAAGTCAGATATTATCCCCAATGAGGTAAGCGGCGGACTTGATACCGTGGCTGTAAGAATGCCCTCAAATGAAATTGCAAGAAAAATCATCGAAAAAGCAGGTGTACCTCTTGCGGCTCCCTCAGCAAACACATCAGGAAAGCCCAGTCCCACCTCGGCAAAGCACGTCATTGACGACCTTACGGGTAAAATCGATGCAATCGTTGACGGCGGCGACTGTGACGTAGGGGTCGAATCCACCGTTATTTCTCTTGCAGTTTCTCCCCCGAGACTTCTCCGCCCGGGTGGTATCACTCCCGAAATGCTCACTGAGGTACTCGGTGAAATCGAAATTGACGATGCGGTTTACAATAAGCTCGCAGAGGGACAGACTGCCGCTTCCCCCGGTATGAAATATAAGCACTACTCACCCAAGGCTGAGATTGTTCTCATAAAATCCGACCTTGAAGCATTTATCGCCTACGCAAAGGAAAATGCAACAGAAAGCTCTGCCGTGCTCTGCTTCGAGGGTGAGGAAAAGGATATGCCCCTTAGAACCGTTACCTACGGCAAAAAGGACGATGCTCTCAGCCAGGCAAAGCATATCTTTGATGCACTGAGAAAGCTTGACGAAATAGGTGCCGACAAGGTTTTTGCACGGCACCCGAAAAGCGACGGCGTAGGTCTTGCGGTTTTCAACAGACTTATCCGCGCGGCAGGCTTTAACGAAATCGAACTGTGAGGTGCCAATATGAAAGTAATCGGACTTACAGGTAAAACAGGCGCAGGAAAAAGCACCGTCGCCGCTTTTCTCAAAGAGAAGGGCTGTTATATTATCGACGGGGATAAAATCGCAAGGGATGTTCTTTTACCGGGAGAGCCCGCCGTGGAAGAGCTTGCCGACTTTTTCGGTGAAGATATAATTCTTGCCGACGGCACAGTGGACAGAAAAAAGGTTGCGGCAAGAGCTTTCTCAAATGCTGAAAACACAGCCGCCCTCAATGCAATCACCCACCCCCATATAACCACCCGTTTTATTGCCGATATAAATAAAGCTGAAAATGAGGGCTATGAAATTGCAGTAATTGACGCTGCGGCACTTCTCGAAAGTGACTGTAAAAACCTCTGCTCCCTCTTTGTTGTTGTCACTGCCCCTGAGGATATCCGTCTTGAGAGAATACTCAAAAGAGATTCAATAACAAAAGAGCAGGCACTCACACGGATAATGGCGCAAAAGGATGATGAATACTATCTGTCTGCAGCTGACTTTGTTGTGAGAAACTTTGCTCCGTACGACCTTAGTCAGGAGCTGGAGATTCTTTGGAACAAGCTCAGCTCTGAATTACAGAAACCCTGAACGTCAATACTTTCAGTATTATAAAACGGTAACTCACAGCAATTTGTCGAAATATATCTTACAGAAAATATTATATAACACTATCGGAAAGGACAGATATCATGGAAAAAGAAAGAAACGAAGCAGAGCTTCTCGCCGAAGAACTCGGATTTGAAAAAAAGCACTTCTCAAAAGCATACTCCGATGAGGAAATCGCAAAGGCAGACGCTTTCTGCGAAGGCTACAAGATTTTCCTTCAGGAAGGTAAAACCGAAAGAGAGTGTGTTGACTTCGTACTCGAAAGAGTACTAAAGGAAGGCTTCACCGAATTTGACAGCAAAAAGCAGTATAAAAGCGGCGACAAGGTATATATGAATGTCAAGGGTAAGTCGGTTATCCTTGCGGTTATGGGTAAGAAGGGTGTAAGCGAGGGCGCAAGAATTGTTGCCGCTCACATCGACTCTCCCCGCCTTGACCTTAAGCCTACTCCCCTTTACGAGGACAGTGAGCTTGCATACTTCAAAACACACTACTACGGCGGTATCAAAAAGTATCAGTGGGTTACAATCCCCCTTGCACTTCACGGTATAGTTTTCACTGCTGACGGTACTGAAATAAAGGTAAGCATCGGTGAAAAGGACGACGAGCCCAAGTTTGTTATCAATGATATTCTCCCCCATCTTGGTGCAGAGCAGTCAAAGCGTACTCTCTCCGACGGTATCAGAGGCGAGGAGCTCAACATTCTCATCGGCTCACGTCCCTTCAGAAGCGACAAGGGCAGCAATCTCGTAAAGCTCAATGTACTGAAAATTCTCAACGAGAAGTACGGTATAAAGGAAAAGGACTTCATTTCCGCCGAGCTTGAAATGGTACCTGCTTTCCCCGTTTGCGACATAGGCTTCGACAGAAGCCTCATCGGCGCCTACGGTCACGACGACAGAGTATGTGCCTACCCCGCAGTTGAAGCAATCATCGGATGTACCTCTCCCGAAAGAACAACCGTTACCGTACTCGCTGACAAGGAGGAGGTCGGCTCCGACGGAAACACCGGACTTCACTCAGCCTTCCTTGAATATTTCATCCACGATCTTGCAGATATGGAAGATCTCAAGGGCAGAGACGTACTGAGAATGTCACAGTGTCTTTCAGCCGACGTTAACGCAGGCTACGACCCCAATTTCCCCTCGGTACACGATAAATACAACTGCTGTGCGGTAAACTACGGTGCGGTTATCACTAAGTACACAGGCTCAAGAGGTAAGTCAAGCACAAATGACGCTTCTGCAGAATTTATGAGCACCATCCGCAATATTCTCGACAAGGCAAATGTTTCGTGGCAGATTGGCGAGCTGGGCAAGGTTGACGAGGGCGGCGGAGGTACCGTTGCGAAGTATGTTGCAAATCTCGGCGTAGACGTTGTTGACCTTGGTGTCCCCGTGCTTTCAATGCACGCCCCTTGGGAGACTGTTTCAAAGTTTGATGTTTACAGCACATACAGAGCTTGTTATGAGTTCTTCTGTGCAGAGTAAGGTAAAAGACAGGGGACGGTCCCCTGTCTTTTCTTAGCCTTTTAACATTTTCTTTTTAATTTTTCTTAGCTTCCTTTTGATTATCAGAGTCTCTGCAATTCCGTTTTCTTCGTATATATATTCGCATATCAGGAATGAAAAAATCACGAGAAAGGCTTTCATCGCTACAACCGCAATTCTTATAATAAGATAGCCTTTTACACCGAACTCAGGTCTGTAAAAAGCAGCATATGACATTTCGTAAGTATATTCACCCATTGCAAGAATGGTATAACTTATCAAAATATAATAAACCATCTGCTTTTCTTTTTTGATAACCAAAGATGTCAACATCGGTAAAATCAATGTCATTCCATTCACAAATATCCAAAGAATTCTGTCTGCACCCTTGCCCGTTACTGCTGAATTATACAGCACAAGCTCATAAAAAGGTGCTGTTGTAATGAAAAGCATAATAATGAGCATTGTAAATTTTTTAATCATTTAACGTTTCATCTCTCTCCTTAAGACTTTCAAGAGCAACCCTCACAGCTTCAATAACAAAAGCGGTAAAAGTGCATTGTTCTCCCTCAATAGCCTTTTCTACGTTCTCTATAACATCATTAGGAAACCTTATACATTTATTTGTAGTAGGCGGAACAGATGGTATTTTAAACTTCCTCATACAATCACCTCTGCGATACTACAAATATATATATTCTTAGATAGATTGTATGCATTACAAATGCATTGCAGCCTATACATTCCACCGCAAAGCAGTAGGGAGGCAACGTCCTCGACACACCTTAACTCATAGTTTTTCCCGTTATCAAGGGCCGCTGTGGACATCGGCCCCTACGGGATTGGAGTTTGATTGTAAGCAAGATATATCGGCAAGGAAGCAGGACCCTTCCACCGCTAACGCGGTCCCCCTTCCCTTTCAGGGCAGGCTTGTAAAGGCTCCCTTGAAAGGGGAGCTGGATTTTTGCGTTAGCAAAAAGACTGAGGGGTCTGTCTGCCTTGCTTTTAACTCCTTTCGTCATCCTTACGGATGCCACCTTCCCTTTCAGGGCAGGCAAAGACGAAGGGGGTACCCCTCCGATTCATAAAAATACACTTTATCGCTTTAAAATGCTGATTTTATACATATTTTTATAGATTTTATGCACAATCCTGTGTGAATATTCATTTTTTCTATGTGTATATTCAACAATTGTGCATATTTTTTCAAAATATTTGATTTTTCTATTGACTTTTGCGGGAAAGGGTGTATAATTAGGTGCATATTCTAAAAGAAACGGAGAAAACAACCATGAAACAGATTAAAAAAATTGTGCTCGCTTACTCAGGCGGTCTTGATACATCAATCATCATCCCTTGGCTCAAGGAAAACTACGAGGGCTGTGAGGTTATCGCAGTTTCAGGCGACGTAGGTCAGGGCACAGAGCTTGACGGTCTCGAAGAAAAGGCTATCAAGACAGGTGCATCAAAGCTTTACATCGAGGATCTCAACAAGGAATTCGTTGAGGACTACATCTACCCCACCCTCAAGGCAGGCGCTGTATACGAGGGTATGTACCTTCTCGGCACCTCCTTCGCACGTCCTCTTATCGCTAAGAGAATCGTTGAAATCGCAAAGGCTGAGGGCGCAGACGCTATCTGCCACGGCTGTACCGGTAAGGGTAATGACCAGGTACGTTTCGAGCTTGCTATCAAGGCATTCGCTCCCGAAATGGAAATCATCGCCCCCTGGAGAACATGGGAATTCAAGAGCCGTGAGGACGAAATCGAATACGCTATCAAGAAGAACATTCCTCTTAAGATTACAAGAGAGACAAACTACTCAAAGGATAAGAACATCTGGCACCTTTCACACGAAGGTCTCGACCTTGAGGATCCTGCAAACGAGCCCAAGTACGATGAGATCCTTGAAATGGGCGTAACACCCGAGAAGGCTCCCGATGCTCCCACATATATCACAATCGGCTTCGTAAAGGGTGTACCCACCACTCTCAACGGTGAAGTTCTTGACGGTCCTGCAATGGTTAAGGCTCTTAACGAAATCGGCGGCGCAAACGGTATCGGTATTGCTGATATGGTTGAAAACCGTCTCGTTGGTATGAAGAGCCGTGGCGTCTACGAAACACCGGGCGGAACAATCCTTTACAAGGCTCACGAAATGCTCGAGCAGCTCTGCCTCGACAGAGACACTCAGCACCTCAAGTCACAGCTTGCAGTAAAGTATGCTGAGCTCGTTTACTACGGTCAGTGGTTCACTCCCTGCCGTGAGGCTCTTGCAGCATTTGTCGATAAGACTCAGGAAACAGTTACAGGAGAGGTTAAGCTCAAGCTCTATAAGGGCAACATCATGGGTGCAGGTATGACATCTCCCTACTCACTTTACAGTGAAGATATGGCAACCTTCGACGAGGACGACTGCTACAATCAGGCTGATTCAGCAGGCTTCATCAACCTCTTCGGTCTTCCCCTCAAGGTTAAGGCTATGCTCTCAAAGGA
>JAZSPQ010000034.1:0-3940 GCA_045537485.1 Acutalibacteraceae bacterium
GTAGAATAGATTATTTTGAATTTATTTCCAATCAGATTAAAGCTTTCAAACATAGTTCCTGAAAACTCTGCACCACGTGTAACCTTGCAATGGTGATAAATCGTTGGCACATAATAATCTTTTTCTTCTACCGGTTCCCAACTTTCCTGGTCGGGTTTAAAAACATAAACAGAGTATTCCGTTCTTGTCTTTATAAAACAATAAAAGACCCCCTGACTCTGTATTGCAAAATAGTTTTTTAACTCAACGTTGGCTTTTGATATACTCGGCAACTGTGTAATACCGTCGACACCCACCCAAAAAAAGTGAATAGAAAAAAGCGTTGTCTGCCAAGGTGTCGATTCATCCGCTCGCGATAGAAAGGTCTCCTTGCAGGAAACCAACTGTTCCGCATTACCGTTAGCGTTAACACGGTTTATGTCGCTGTGTGTTTTACAGTCTATAAAATGTTGTCCGCCCAAGAACGGTTCGGGCTCGTTTATATTGGCAGAACAGATAAGCTTTTTACCCGGTCTTGTTCTGAGGCTACCATCCTTAAACCACATATTAACAAGCTCGGTCAGCTGGTTGTCGTTGCATTGCGTGGGATTATCACGTAGGTTAAGCCCTCCCGTAAGAGAGGGTATTCCTATTCTTCTTTTGCTCTGTTTATTCATTGCAGGAAATCTCATAAATCATAACACCTCGGTAAAACATCTTTAACTGTTTCCGTTTTGGAAAGACTTGCCCTTTTACGGTTATAAATAGCAGAATAAAATTGCTGTTGGTCGCCATCGCTCTCAGACTGAGCAATCATCATAGCAACACCGTAAGGCATAACGTCATTTAAAGCGCGTTCGGGCAGAGCAAGCTCCTCCTGCAGACCGCCAATTGGTGAAAAATCACCGTCATTACATATTCGCCACAAATCAGAATATATAAGATTTATTAAGGTCAGTGACCTTGAGGTTATTCTTGCGCTCAGCTGTACATTTCCGCCGTTATCGGTATAGCCTAAAATTGCAGCGGCTTTTTTAACCATTTCTTGTCCTGTCATAATTACATTCCTCCTGCATTTTCTCCGTTATATGCGCCTTTGATTTTAGCCAAAAGTGCCATTTGTTCTGAA
This sequence comes from Acutalibacteraceae bacterium, assembly GCA_045537485.1. Taxonomy (GTDB): domain Bacteria; phylum Bacillota; class Clostridia; order Oscillospirales; family Acutalibacteraceae; genus UBA6857. Next base: position 1,109 of record JAZSPQ010000034.1, read on the forward strand.
GCAGGCATTCGCTGATATTGCTTGAACAGCTCCGGCTGTTGCTGTGCGAAGTCTTGTAAAATCGCTTCGTCGGATACAGCTTCCTGCATCTGCATCTGCTGTGCTTGTAGCTGCATATCCTCCTTAAGCCCTGTCACATCAGGAATTATACCTGAAGGCAGTCTGTCAAGATACTGCTCAAAGCTTATCATTTGTCTTTCTAAGAGGTTGTCAAGGGTAGAAATAACCACGGCCTCACTCCACAACGTAGAAGCTCCTACGTCAATTCTTGCAGTTATAACGAGATTCTTGTACCGATTTCCGTCAAAAGGTATGTAATTTGTTCCCTCTTTGGAGACAGTTCTAAGCATACGGTGGCCGTAAAGATTAATCCAGAAATCTGCCCATATACGTGCCAACTGCTCAATAAAATCATAAAAACGATTCATATACATCTGCATAGGCTGTAGCGCTGCCTCACGCATCTGAATTATTGCTGAAGCATTGTCAGGCTTAAGATTGCCAAGTGCCGCATCGTTGGCACCTGAATCATTTAAGCTGCCTGTTATCATTTCATCAACGCTTTTAAAATACTGTGGATTTATTGTCGGCGGCTCAATATGCTTTATAGCTCCGTTAACCGCATCGTATTCACCCGATATACGAATCATTTGTCCGGGGTCGTTTGTTATAGGTCCTGTAACTATATCGCCATTTACAACCGTTATTGGCATACCGGTGGAAATAACTCCCCATACCGCAGCAGTAAGGCAACGATTTATTGCAATTTGGTTTGGTATTAAATGAGTAATTTCGCTTTCGCCGTATATGCAAGAACGTCTGCGCTCCCACGGCATAAGTGCAATCGGATAATGCTGTATGCCGATATTAAATGGCTCTCTTATAACAACCTTTTCTGTCACTTCGGTACACATAATATCAAAGGTGCCATTTTCGTTCCATTTTTTATAGAACTTAGTCATAGTGGTGACGCGTTTACTGTCTGTAGGCTCCTGCTCTCCACGTTCTCCCTGTTCGGAAAGATAATCTGCATTATCTGGTTTTATGTCTGCAATTTTTTCAGCCGGCACACGGTTCTGCTTTGCCTCTCTTACAACCTCAGCATAATTTCGTCTTCGTGCAATGATTATGTACGGTTGAGATTGTATGTTATCGTTATTTGGTTCCCCGAAGACAACGTTTTCAATTTCTAACACCTCACAGGCGATATCGCCGGTTATTGGTTTCTTCTTTGCAGCATCCGCATAAAGACCGGTTTTTATTTGGCTATCCCAATATGTATATAAAAGTCCTGTGCCACTTATATAACAGTTTCTTAAAGCCTGCTCCTTAAGCGTGTCAAGCTTAACTCTCTCTGCAGTTATCTTAAAATACTCTGAAAGGCATTGCATAACGGTGGCAATTTCAGCGTTGGTTACCTCTCCCTGCAGCGCAGTTCCTTCATTAAGCTCATCTGTTATAGCCTGCTTTTCCTGTTCAAGCCCGATATCAGGAATACCGTCAGCAGTATAATTCACTGCTAAAGGTGCCGCCGTAATAGAGGACATTTTAAATTCGCCGATACGCTTAATTATATTTCGGCGCACGAGCGGTCGATTATTACCACATTTAGCGCCGTGCCACTGGTCGCCTATAAAAAAGCGTTCGTTCACTTTTCCCTGCTCTGCAATTCCTCTTTTACCTAAACCGTCCTTATAGTTATTGCCGGCTTTATATTCTTCAAAAATGTGTTTAGGTTCTGTTCTTATTTTTAAACCATTCATTAATACAAGCTCCTTGATTAATTATAATTTTCAAGCGCCTACCCCCTTGTGATAAGCGCTCTTTTAAAATTCGCCCTTGTCAGGCTCCGATAATTACTGCAATCAATGTAAACACTAAGGTGATTATTCCGCAAAGAATTGCCACCGTAAGCTTATTATTAAGCGCTATTTTCTTATCATAGCCCATTTGGTTTTGCAGGATTAAATCGATTCGCTTATCGTCATTTGCAAATTTACTGTTATTTTGAAGCTGTCTTTCAATACAGTCATCTGCACGCACGAATTGTTTATTATATCTGCTATCAAAATGCTTATCGAGATAATCCATCTGCTCCATAGAAAATAAATCCGGCATTATATACCCCCGTTTTCAGGTATACCTTTGATGTTAAAAAGTATTGTTACTACACCCGACAATGCGCAGGCACTTAAAAGACCGAGCCAATCAACCTCAGTAATACCGATTGTGTTGGTACCAATTACCGCAAGCGCAGTTTCAGCCATCGTTTTAGCGACCTTTATTCCCAAAGCCTTAAGCCATTTAATGATATTTCCTTTTTTCATTTTCTTTACCTCATTTCAACAATTTGTTAACCAAGCTCTGAATGGCCGAATAGTTATATCCTGCATCGGTGAGCTTCTTTTTTCGTGTAGCTCCGTTGCCCCACTTGCCGGCAATTACTTCCTTGGCTATTTCTTCATTACTCTTTTTTGTTTTTTTCTGTGCGGCAAGCTTGGCCGCATAGCCGTCATCGTATGTACCGAGCTTATTAGGAATCCCACTTATAGCACAGATATCCTTAATCTGTGATTTTGAACCGTTACCCCTTGCGCAGTAATGACAATGTGAGCCGGTGCTTTTGCCGGTACTCCCCTCAATACCGATTACATCTCCGATTTTTACAGCCTGTCCTTTTTTAACAAACACCTTTGACATATGTCCGAAATAGTAGCGGTCAATGCTGTTGTTTCTCTTAATACGCACATAAAGTCCGAAGCCCTGCTTGTGGTTAAGAGGATTTTCCCAGCCAGCCTTTTCCACAACACCGTTTACAGTGCTGTGAATTTC
>JAZSPQ010000087.1:0-3784 GCA_045537485.1 Acutalibacteraceae bacterium
TTACGCCGCAGTTCAGCTCGGCTTCGCTGTTCAGAAGCAGCAGCGTGTTACAAAGCCCCTCAAGGGTCACTTTGCAAAAGCTGACGTAGCACCCCAGAAGGTTCTCAAGGAATTCAGATTCGCTGACACTTCCGCTTACGAGGCAGGCACAGTAGTTAAGGCTGATGTCTTCGCTGCAGGTGACAAAGTTGATGTCATCGGCACAAGCAAAGGTAAGGGTACAGCAGGTGCTATCAAGAGATGGAATTTCTCAAGACTCAAGGAAACTCACGGTACAGGTCCCGTAGCAAGACACGCAGGTTCACTTGGTGCTTGTTCAGACCCCTCAAGAGTTTACAAGGGAAAGAAACTCGCAGGTCACCTCGGTGCTGAAAGAGTTACAGTTCAGAATCTTGACATTGTCAAGGTAGATGCAGAAAACAACCTCATCGCAATCAAGGGTGCTATTCCCGGTCCCAAGGGCGGTTACGTTGTTATCGCAGATGCAAAGAAAGCGTAAGGAGGAAATAGGAAATGGCTAATATTAAAGTTGTTAATAAGGCCGGCGAGCAGGTTTCAGAGCTCACTCTCAGCGATGCAATCTTCTCAATCGAGCCCAACACCTCCGTAATGCACCTCGCTGTTGTAAACTATCTTGCAAATCAGCGTCAGGGCACACAGTCAACACTTACACGTTCAGAAGTAAGCGGCGGCGGAAAGAAGCCCTGGAGACAGAAGGGTACAGGCAGAGCTCGTCAGGGTTCAACAAGAGCTCCCCAGTGGTATCACGGCGGTATCGCTCTCGGCCCCAAGCCCAGAAGCTACAGCTTCACAATCAACAAGAAGGTAAGAAGACTTGCTATGAAGTCAGCATTCTCAGCAAAGCTTGCAGCTGATGAGCTTATCGTTCTCGATACATTCGCTCTTGATGCTGTTAAGACAAAGGATGTTGCAACAACACTCAAGGCAATTGATGCAGGCAAGAAGACTCTTATCGTTCTTCCCGAAAAAGACGACGTCATCTACAAGAGTGCAAGAAACATCGCAGGCGTTAAGGTTTCTCCCGTAAACACACTCAATGTTTACGATATGCTTAACTGCTCAAAGATCGTTATCCTCAAGGATGCTGTTGCTAAGATCGAGGAGGTATATGCATAATGAAAATCGCACAGGATATCATCATCCGCCCTGTTATCACAGAAGAAAGCATGGCAGAAGTTGCTGAAAAGAAGTATACCTTTGAAGTAGCTAAGAGCGCTACAAAGATTGATGTTGCCAGAGCAGTTGAAGAACTTTTCGAAGTTAAGGTTGCTAAGGTAAACACAATGAACGTTAAAGGTCACAAGAGAACATACGGCCGTTTCACAGGCTACAAGGCTGACTGGAAAAAGGCTATCGTTACTCTTACAGAAGATTCAAAGACAATTGAATTCTTCGACGGCATGTTCTAATCATTAAAAATCACACATTCAGACGGTGATGTATGGGTGCCGACCGCTAAGCTGTCTGAAATATAAAATCCGTCCGGTTTTCGGACAAGAAAGGCGAGTGAAAAATAATGGCTATTAAAGTCTACAAACCGACTACAAACGGCAGAAGAAACATGTCGGTTACAGATTATTCCGGACTTTCAAAGTGCGGCCCCGAAAAGAGCCTTCTCGAGCCCCTCAAGAAGCACTCAGGCCGTAACAGCTACGGAAGAATCACCGTTCGTCATCACGGCGGCGGAAATCGCCAGAAGTACCGTATCATTGATTTCAAGAGAAACAAGTTCGGTATGAAGGCAGAAGTTAAAACACTTGAATACGATCCCAATCGTTCAGCAAACATTGCACTTATTCAGTATGAAGACGGTGTTAAGTCTTACATCCTTGCTCCCGCAGGTCTTAATGTAGGCGACACAGTTGTAGCAGGTCCTGATGCTGATATCAAGGTAGGTAACGCACTTCCCCTTGTTAACATCCCCACAGGTACTTTTGTTCACAACGTAGAGCTTTATCCCGGTAGAGGCGGTCAGCTTGCAAGAGCAGCAGGTAATGCAGCTCAGCTTATGGCTAAAGAGAACGGCTATGCTCTTCTCAGACTTCCCTCAGGCGAACTTCGTAACGTTCCCGCAATCTGTATGGCTACTGTTGGTACAGTAGGTAATGCAGACCACGAAAACGTTAAGATCGGTAAGGCAGGTCGTACACGTCACATGGGTATCCGTCCCACAGTCCGCGGTTCAGTTATGAACCCCTGCGACCATCCTCACGGTGGTGGTGAAGGTAAGTCACCCATCGGTCGTCCCGGTCCTGTAACACCCTGGGGCAAACCCGCACTTGGTTACAAGACTCGTAAGAAGTTTAAGCGTTCCGATAAGCTTATCGTAAGACGCTGCAATGATAAATAATCGGGAAAGGAGCTATTAATAATGGGTAGAAGTATTAAAAAAGGACCTTACGTGCAGCCCAAGCTGCTCGCAAGAGTTGAAAAAATGAACGAAGCCGGAGAAAAAATAGTTCTTAAGACATGGAGCAGAAGCTCTACAATTTTCCCGGATTTTGTAGGTCATACATTTGCTGTTCATGACGGCAGAAAGCATGTTCCCGTTTATGTTACTGAAGATATGGTAGGTCATAAGCTCGGTGAATTTGCTCCTACAAGAACATTCAGAGGCCATGCAGGTTCAAAGACCTCAAACAATGGTAAGAAGTAAGTCAAAGGAGTGGAAATAATGGAAGCAAGAGCAAAAGCGACTTTCGTGCGTATCGCACCCCGTAAGGTCCAGATCGTTCTCGACCTTATCAGAAATAAGCCCGCTGATGAAGCTATGGCAATCCTTAAGTACACACCCAAGGCTGCGTGTGAACCCCTTGCAAAGCTTCTTAAATCAGCTATGGCTAATGCTGAAAACAACTATGATATGGACGTTTCAAGACTTTATGTTGCAGAATGCAGCGTATGTCAGGGTCCTACACTTAAGAGAATCAGACCGAGATCAAAGGGTCGTGCTTACAGAATCAATAAGAAGACATCGCACATCAACCTTGTTCTCAGAGAGTCTGAAGAATAATCGGGGAGGAGGACAAATAAAATGGGACAGAAAATTAATCCTACCGGTTTAAGAATCGGCGTAATTAAAGATTGGGAATCCCGTTGGTACGCTGACAAGAAGGACTTCGGTTCAAATCTTGTTGACGACTACAATCTCCGTGAGTATCTCCTCAAGGCACTTGCACCCGCAGGTGTTCCCAAAGTAGAGATCGAAAGAGATCCCAAGAGAGTTCGTGTTAACATCCACTGTGCTAAGCCCGGCATGGTTATCGGCAGAGGCGGTGCAGAAATCGAAAAGCTCAAGGCAAAGTGTAAAGAGCTTCTCGGTGGCGACAAGGATGTTTTCATCAACATCATCGAAATCAAGCAGCCCGATGCAAACGCTCAGCTTGTTGCTGAAAACATCGCAGCTCAGCTTGAAAGACGTGTATCTTTCCGTCGTGCTCTCAAGCAGGCTATCGGCAGAACAATGAAGCTTGGTGCTAAGGGTATCAAGACTCAGGTAAGCGGCAGACTTGGCGGCGCAGAAATCGCACGTAGCGAAACATATCATGAAGGCACAATTCCTCTTCAGACAATTCGTGCTGACATCGACTACGGTTTCGCAGAAGCACACACAACTTACGGCCGTATCGGCGTTAAAGTATGGCTCTACCGCGGTGAAGTTCTTCGTGACACACGCAGAGTAGGCTCAAGAAGAGATAAGAAAGAGAGGGCTTAATAATGTTACTTCCTAAGCGCGTTAAATACCGCAGAGTACAGAGAGGCC
>JAZSPQ010000083.1:0-8849 GCA_045537485.1 Acutalibacteraceae bacterium
AAATTGAAAAGGAGAAATTATCATGATTTTAACTCAGGAACAGCAGGATATTCTCAACGGTTCAAAGGGCGAAACCATGGCTAAGGTTATGAAGACCATGGTAATGTACGGCGAGGCATTCAACGCTGAAAAGCTCGTACCTATCACCTCAAAGAACAACCACCTTGTTACCTCCTTCGGTCTTAAGGTTATGTCACCGGTTTACGACCTTATGCAGAAGCTTCTTGACGAAGGCGTTGCTTCAGGTCAGAAGTTCTCCGTTGACCCCCGTCCCCTCGATAAGAACGTACCCGCAAACTTCCTTCAGAACCTTATATTCAACAAGTTTATGTATACAAAGCAGAGCTTCTATGAGGAACAGCTCAAAAAGCTCGGTCTTCTCAGCGACGATGCCTTCACCTGCACCTGCTATATGGACGAGGTAGGCAACAAGCCTCAGAAGGGTGAAGTCCTTTCATGGGCTGAGTCAAGTGCCGTTGTATACGCTAACTCCGTACTCGGTGCAAGGTGTAACCGCAACTCAGGTATCATCGACATCATGGGCTCAATCGTAGGCTACGTACCCTATTTCGGTCTTCTCACAGTCGAAGGCAGAAAGGCTACATGGGTTATCAGGGTCAACACCACAAAGAAGCCCGAGGCTCAGCTTTTAGGCTCAGCTATCGGTATGAAGGTTATGGAAGACGTCCCCTACGTTGTAGGCCTTGACAAGTGGATAGGCACAGAGCTTAACGACTCCGCCTGCGCTTACCTCAAGGACTTCGGTGCGGCTACCGCTTCAAACGGCGCAGTAGGTCTCTATCACATCGAAAACCTCACTCCCGAGGCTGTTGAGCTTGGCGACAAGCTTATCGCAGAGGGTGCAAAGGAATACATCATCGATGACGCAGAGCTTCTCAAGGTTCAGAGAAATTACCCCATCATCTGGAAGAAGCATACCGCTACTCCCAAGCTTTGCTTTGTCGGCTGTCCCCACCTTTCACTTCAGCAGCTCAAGGACTGGACAGATAACATTGAAGCCGAGCTTAAGAAAAACGGCAACGGGAAGGTTACCATCCCCACAGTACTTACCGCTGCTCCCGGTGTGCTTGAAAAGTTCAACAAAACACCCTATGCAGAGCGTCTTAAGGCTACAGGCGTTATCACCTCATACATCTGTCCTCTTATGTATATGAACAATCCCCTTTGTAAGAAGATGCCCGTAATCACATCATCAAACAAGCTTCGTACATATACAACCGCAAGATATTACACAGATGCTGAGATTTTAGCAAAGATTACAAAGGGAGGTAAAAAATAATGAAACAGTTTAAAGGCAGAGTTGTAACTCCCGGCACGGTAACGGCAGAAGCAGTTGTTACCAAAAGCGGTTTCAACACCCTCGCTTCCTTCCAGAACGCTCTTCAGTTCGGCGATAAGGAAGTAAAATGCGGCGACCAGAACAACAAGGATCTTTACGGCAAGTCAATGCTCGGCAAGGCTCTTTGCCTCCCCCAGACCATCGGCTCAACAACAGGCGGACTTGTTCTTTACTGTGCATGTGCTCTTGAAAAGAATCCCGCATGTATGCTTTTCTCAAACCCCATCGACTCACTTGCAGCCGCAGGTGCAGTTCTTGCAGAGGTATGGGTAGACGGCGTGACAATGCCCGTTATCGACTCTCTCGGTGACGAATTCCTTAACTATGTTAAAGACGGCATGACCGTTACAATCAAAGACGACGGTATAGTAGAGGTTGGCTAAAGAACTAAAAACTGAACAAAAGAATAACTACAAGCTTACCGACAGGCAGGCTTGTAGTTTTTTTCGGAAACTTTCCTTTATTGCGATTCTCTCCAATCAGTGTATTCCTTTAAAAATGCCTCTCGTACAGAAATATAGTTATTGCATTCATCTTTATCAACATATACGATTAACTTTTTCTATCTTTTCCTTGACCTGATTTTAAATTGTTTATATAATAGAAACAACCATAACAAAACACACGGAGAAAAAAATATGAGGAACCAAGATATACTTGAAAGACTCACTCTCGAAGAAAAAGCAGACCTCTGCACGGGCAAGGATATATGGCATCTTAACGGCGTTGAAAGGCTGGGGATACCCTCTGTCACCCTTACGGACGGTCCCCACGGATTAAGCCTCAAAAAAAACGACAGCAACGTCAGCGAAAATGTTACCGCCACCTGCTTTCCTCCGGCAGTAACCACTGCCGCCTCCTGGGACAGAGAACTTCTTTACAGAATGGGCCAAGCTATGGGACAGGAATGCCTTAAGGAAAAGGTCAGTATTATTTTAGGTCCCGGCGTAAACATGAAGCGTTCGCCTCTTTGCGGCAGAAACTTTGAATATTTTTCCGAAGATCCCCTTCTTGCAGGTGAGCTTGCCGCGAGTCTTATAAACGGCATACAGTCAAAGGGTGTGGGTACATCCCTTAAGCACTTTGCCGTTAACAGCCAGGAAAGACGCCGTCTTGTTATTGACAGCGTGGTTGACGAAAGAGCACTCCGTGAAATATATCTTACCGCATTTGAAATTGCAGTTAAAAAAGCTCAGCCCCGGACGGTGATGGCTGCCTATAATCGGGTCACCGATGAATATTGCACGGAAAACAACTATCTGCAGAATAAAATTCTCCGTGAGGAATGGGGCTTCGAGGGCGTGGTTATGTCCGACTGGGGTGCCGTGAACAACCGTGTGAAGGGTCTGAAAAACGGATGCGACCTTGAAATGCCCTCGACCTACGGATATAGCACAAAGAAAATCTGCGATGCTGTCAGAAGCGGAGCTCTCGAAGAAAAATATCTTGATATCGCCGCCGACAGAATGCTTACCCTTATCGAAAAATCCCGTGAAGCTCTTGGTGAGTACACTTATGATGAAGATGAGCATCACAGTCTTGCGGCAGAAATATATGCAAACGCTGTTGTCCTGCTCAAAAATGAGGATAATACCCTGCCTCTTTCAACGGAAAAGACTGTTGCTGTCATCGGTGAAATGGTAAGGGTACCCCGTTATCAGGGTGAAGGCAGTTCAATTATCGTTCCCACTAAAATTACCAATGCCTTTGACGGACTTCTGGAGGAGGGCTATAAGCTCACTTTTGCCCCCGGCTACATCAGAAAGAAGGATGAGCTTAACGAGGTTATGATAAAGGATGCCTGTCATGTGGCCTCAAAAGCTGATGCCGTTCTTCTTTTCATCGGTCTTACAGAGGAATATGAAAGAGAAGGCTATGACAGAAGGACGATGAAGCTTCCCGTTTCTCACAACAGACTTTTAGAGGAGATTTTAAAGGTAAATAAAAACATTACCGTTGTCCTTTCAGGCGGCTCACCTGTGATTATGCCCTGGATAAGCAAGGTCAAGGCAGTAATCAACGGCTATCTCGGCGGTCAGGCAAGCGGCAAAGCCCTGGCAGAGATTATTTCAGGCAAGGTAAATCCCTCGGGTAAGCTTGCCGAAACCTATCCGATTTGTGAAGGTGATGTTCCCTGCTATTCCTACTATCCCGGTACAGGACTTACAGCCGAGCACAGAGAAAGCATCTACATCGGCTACCGTTACTACGATACGGCAAATAAAAACGTTCTCTTCCCCTTCGGCTACGGACTTTCCTATACCCAATTTGAATATTCGGATATTAATCTTTCCGCCGAAAAGATTAAAGATACAGATTCTCTTACCGTTACCTGCAGGGTTAAAAACATCGGCGACAGGGACGGCGCAGAAATTGTTCAGCTTTATTTAAAAGACATGGAAAGTACAGTGTTCAGGCCTGAAAAGGAGCTTCGAGATTTCTGTAAGGTTTTCCTTAAAAAAGGCGAAGAAAAGGTGGTTTCCTTCGTCCTTTCAAAACGTGCTTTCGCATATTATAATATCAATATAAGCGATTGGCACGTTGAATCGGGCGATTTTGAAATACTCATCGGTGCTTCAAGCCGTGATATAAAGCTCAGTGCAAAAGTGGCGGTTGAATCATCCCTTCCCAAAGCTGAAATCCCCGACTACAAAGAGTCTGCCCCCTGCTACTACGGAGCAGACGTAAAGAATGTTCCCGATAAGCAGTACAGAGTACTTTTAGGAAGGGAGATTCCGCCTCGATTCCGGAGTACTAAAGAAAAATTCACAACTGAAAGTTGCTTTGCCGATGCCAAGGACACAAAATGGGGAAAAAGAATAATATCTGTTATTACGGGTGGCAAATATTCGGACCCTGACGCTCCCGGTTGCGAGGAATTAAGAAGTGCGATTCTTGAAATCCCCATAAGAAATCTTTACGCAACAAATCACAGCCTTATCACAGAGAAAGTGGCTGAAGGGATTCTGATGCTTCTCAATGAGGAGAGCTCTGCAGTTGCTCTTGCAAAGATTTTTGCAGGCTTTGCTTCAAATTTAAAAAAGCTTTTTAAGCTGATAAAATCAATATAGAAAACGACTGTTTACAGTCAACATCTTTTGCCTTAAAGCTTCATAAAAAAACAGACACATCATAGGAAAAATTCCAAAATGATGTGTCTGACTTTTTTATCAATGATTAAATTTGAATTTTATAAGCAAAGTGCCGAAAAGCCGCTTATTACGAGCATAAGCGAGTAACAAGGTTCCGGGGAACCCATAGAAATCTACGATTTCGTTATGGGTCGGGTTCTTATTTGCTAGCCTCTTCAATAGCAACTGCACAAGCAACTGTCATACCAACCATGGGGTTGTTACCTGCGCCCATAAGGCCCATCATTTCAACGTGAGCGGGAACTGATGAAGAACCTGCAAACTGAGCGTCTGAGTGCATTCTGCCCATTGTGTCTGTCATACCGTAGGAAGCGGGGCCTGCTGCCATGTTATCGGGATGAAGGGTACGGCCTGTGCCGCCGCCTGATGCAACTGAGAAGTAGCTTACGCCGTTCTCAACACACCACTTCTTGTAGGTACCTGCAACGGGATGCTGGAAGCGGGTGGGGTTGGTTGAGTTACCTGTGATGGAAACGCCAACGTTTTCAAGCTTCATGATAGCAACACCTTCGGGTACGTTGTCTGAACCGTAGCACTTAACCTTAGCTCTGTCGCCGTTTGAGTAAGCTGTTTCCTTAACAACCTTAACAGTTTCTGAGTAGGGATCGAACTCGGTCTGTACATATGTGAAGCCGTTGATTCTTGAGATGATCATTGCAGCGTCCTTGCCGAGACCGTTAAGGATAACGCGGAGAGGCTGCTTTCTTACCTTATTTGCGTTGAGAGCGATTTTGATAGCGCCTTCAGCAGCTGCAAAGGATTCGTGACCTGCAAGGAAGCAGAAGCATTCTGTTTCTTCTGAAAGAAGCATCTTGCCGAGGTTGCCGTGGCCGAGACCAACCTGACGGTTGTCTGCAACTGAACCGGGGATACAGAAGCTCTGGAGACCTTCACCAATAGCTGCAGCAGCGTCAGCAGCCTTTGTGCAGCCCTTCTTGATTGCGATAGCGCAACCAACTGTGTATGCCCACTTTGCGTTTTCGAAAGCGATGGGCTGAGTTTCTTCTACGATCTTGTAGGGGTCAATACCCTTAGCTGCGCAGATGTCCTTACATTCTTCAACTGAAGAAATGCCGTATTCCTTAAGAACAGCAAGAATCTTATCAATTCTTCTTGCATAGTTTACAAATAATGCCATGTCCGTTTACCTCCTTATTCCTTACGGGGATCGATATACTTAGCGGCGTCTGCGAATCTGCCGTAAGTACCCATAGCCTTGTTATAAGCTGTTGTGGGATCGTCGCCCTTCTTGATGAAGTCTGTCATCTTGCCGAGAGAAACGAATTCATAGCCGATAACCTGATCGTCTTCGTCAAGAGCCATTCTTGTTACATAGCCTTCTGCCATTTCAAGGTAACGAACGCCCTTAACCTTTGTGCCGTACATTGTACCAACCTGTGAACGAAGGCCCTTACCGAGGTCTTCAAGACCTGCGCCGATAAGAAGACCGTCCTCTGAGAAAGCTGACTGGCTTCTGCCGTATACGATCTGAAGGAAGAGCTCACGCATAGCAGTGTTGATAGCGTCACAAACAAGGTCTGTATTAAGAGCCTCAAGAAGAGTCTTGCCGGGAAGAATTTCACTAGCCATAGCAGCGGAGTGAGTCATACCTGAGCAACCGATTGTTTCAACAAGAGCTTCCTCAATGATACCGTTCTTAACATTGAGTGAAAGCTTGCAGGCACCCTGCTGAGGTGCGCACCAGCCTACACCGTGTGTGAAAGCGGAGATATCCTTGATTTCGTAAGCCTTTGTCCATAAGCCTTCCTGAGGAATGGGGGCGGGGCCGTGGTGCGGTCCTTTTTTGACCGTACACATCTGTTCAACTTCATGTGAATAGTTCATGTTGTTCATTTGCTCCTTTCGGAATATATTATTGGTTTTGTTTTTACCACTGATTATAATAACAAATTTTTTTCATACTTTCAATAGTGACAGCATATTTTTTTAGGATATGGATATATATTTTTTCATATAATAAAACACAGGGGCACCGCCAAAAGCAGATGCCCCACAGTCTGATTATTTAATTTTCATCTTAACAGGATTGCTGTAACTGCTGTAAACATATCCGTCATCTGTCTTTTTATAGGCTCTGATCTTGAAATAGTAAGTGCTTCCGCCCTTAAGGCCGCTCTCGCTTGCACTTACGGTGTTTGCTTTATAGTTGCTTATCTTTGTATATCCGCCGTTTTCTGATGTAGAATACCAGATCTGATAGCCTGTTTCTCCACTCACATCATTCCATGTAAAGGAAGCTGTTCCGGCCTTAGTTGATGTAACCTTGAGCACAGGAGTTGCAGGGCCGGTTGCGGTCGCAATTTTCACCTCAACAGGAGAGCTGTAGCGGCTGTAAACATATCCGTCAGTCGTACTTTTATAGGATCTGATCTTGAAATAATAAGTCTTTCCGCCTGTCAATCCGCTCTTGCTTGCACTTACGGCGTTTGCTTTATAGTTGCTTATCTTTGTATATGTCCCATATTCTTTAGTTGAATACCATATCTGATAGCCTGTTTCACCGCTTACATTATTCCATGTAAAGGAAGCTGTTCCCGATTTGGTTGATGCGACCTTGAGCGCAGGCATATCAGGAGCGGTTCTGACTGTAATCTTTACATATTTTTCAGCAAAATAATTTTTTCCGTTCACCTTGTTATAAGGTCTGACGGCAAAGGTATAACTTGTGTCAGGCTCAAGCTCTTTTATCTCAAAAATGGCATTATCAAATATATCACAGTTTCCGAGTGTCTTCCATTTTCCGTCAACGCGCATAAAAACTCTGTAGTACGTATATCTTAGCTGATTGGGTAACTCTTCCCACTTAACCCAGATTCTGTCGTGCTCTACAAGCGCCGCCTCAACGCCACTAAGATTATCGGGAATATAGCTGTTACCCTCCGCCAGTGACTCCACTGTGTCGGGAATGATTACGTAATCAAGGTCACAGTCCCAAAAGGCATACTTGCCGATTGATTTAACTGTATTTGATATATTAATAGTTTTGAGATTTTTACAACCTGAAAAAGCATAACTGCCTATTGTGGTTGTCTGATATGAAAGAACAACTGTCTTAAGATTTTCAAGCGAATAGAAGGTCGCTGTAGGTATAGTCTTTATCGTATCGGGAAGAACAATTATCTCTGCATTTTTAAAATGAGAAAAGCAGCCGGGCTCAAGTGCGGTAACACTGCCGTCAACAATAACTATCCTTGCGGCCTGAGCGGCACTTGCAGCGATTGCATTGGGTTCATAGTCCCAAAATTCCACATTATCGCCGTCTTCATACTCACCTTTCAAAGAGTCTGTATCCTCTATGTTCCACTCTAATATTTGCGGATTACTGCTGACACCGGGACCGAAAGCACCTGAACGAATAGTACCGCCGGTGCCCTTTATTGTCATAACAGCGGTGTCTTCGTCAAATTTATACTCGATTTCTCCTGTTCTCTCATCATAATTGATTGCACCGACATTTAAGCAAAAGAGTACTGTCAGTGCGAGTATGACTGTTACAAATATAGCTGTCGTCTTTATCTTTTTCATAAACATTCTCCTCTTTTCTCAATGTTGTATTAAGATAATTATACCATAATCCTTGCTGAAAATCAACTCCATTTAGCTTTAAAGCATTTCAGCTGCGATATGATAAGGGCCAACCTGTGCTTTTTAGAAATTCCTTTACGCAGGCTTTTCAAGAACTCATTTTACTCTATCCATATTTTTTACCTCTCTGTTTTGTTTTTTTAGTCCGGTTATGCATAAAATATATTTGTGCAGCTACATCTTACAAAACAATTATGCCATAAATTCTGCCAAAAGTCAATGGCAGAATTTATGGCATTTATAATATTTTTGAGGTGAAAATAATGATATACAAAAGAATCCGTGATTTAAGAGAAGATAAAGATATGACCCAACAGGATATGGCGGATATTCTTCACATCAACCGCAGAACCTATAGTGCATATGAAAACGGAATCAACTCGATGACACCCGAAACCCTGTGTAAGATTGCGGATTTTTATGGCACAAGTGTAGATTATCTTTTAAACAGAACAGACAAACCCGAGCCTTATAATTAAGGCTTTATTTTTCACTTCTCATGAATTGCACCGTTGGTGCATTGTACAGGAGTTACCCTCTACCGCCCAAGGCGGCTTTTTTTATTTATGACACATTCCCGCTGAGGGGCAACCGCTGCAGGAGCCACCGCAACCGCAGCCCTTGCCTTCTTTTTTATCTTTGCGGATTTTCATAAAGGCGGCAACAAGTATTATCGCAAGCACCGCAGCGACCAATATTGTTCCGAGATTTGCACTTAAAAATTCAATCAT
>JAZSPQ010000094.1:0-54418 GCA_045537485.1 Acutalibacteraceae bacterium
GCGTACACCGATGCCGATAATCAGGTCGGCGTATTTATTTGCCATTGAAGACGCATAATGACCGTGCATACCCTGCATACCAAGGAATCTGTCACAGCTGTCAGGCACAGAGGAAAGGCCCATAAAGGTACTTCCGATGCAACCGTCAATTTTTTCACCGAGTGCTATAACCTCCTCACCGAGGTCACGGCTCATTACACCGCCGCCCACGTATATATAAGGTCTTTCGCATTCGTTGATAAGCCTTATTGCCTCCTCAACTCTGCTTTCCTTTACCTTCTTTTCCTCAAACTTGGGTACGACACCCTCGGGAATAAACTCCGTTACGGCAACCTGCACATCCTTGGGGATATCCACAAGCACGGGCCCGGGTCTGCCTGATTTTGCTATTCTGAAGGCTTCGCGAAGACAAGGAGCAAGATCCTTTACATCCTTAACAAAATAGTTGTGCTTAGTAATGGGAAGTGTAACACCGGTAATGTCAATTTCCTGAAAGCTGTCCTTACCGATGAGCGTGGTAGGTACGTTACCCGTGATTGCAACCATTGCAACCGAGTCAAGCATGGCATTTGCGATACCTGTAACGAGATTTGTGGCACCGGGACCCGAGGTGGCTATAACAACACCAACCTTACCCGTTGCTCTCGCATAGCCGTCTGCCGCGTGGGCAGCTCCCTGCTCGTGGGCGGTAAGAATATGATTGATTCTGTCACTCGCCTTATAAAGAGCATCATATATGTTAAGCACCTGACCGCCGGGATAACCGAAAACATCGGTAACGCCCTGCTCAATAAGGCACTCAGCTACAATCTGTGAACCTGTAAGCTTCATTTTAAAACTCCTTTTTAAGGGAAAATACACTCTTTCCCCCGTCGGAACATAATCCGACACAGTAAAAAACAAATTATTGGCTATTATATCACTTTAACAATATAATGTCAACATATTTTCCTGCTTTAAAGCAGCAAAGTTTCTGTCTATTACACCAATGCCTGCACCAAGTCGATTACCCTTGATGATATATTCCTTTGCTCTTTTTTGAAGAGATGTGTTTTCGGGATAGTTCTTTTTGAAAATCCGCCTTTTTCCGAATATGCGTTCTATTGCCTGCTCATCGATTTTTACGCTGTAGCAATGCTCAAACAGCGATGCAAAGGCAAGAATGTTGCTGTTTTCTGCCATAAACTCTCTGTTACCCTCAAACAGCAGCCAGCTTTCGGTGAAGTACCATCTGTATCCATAATCAGGGAAATGCTTTGCAAAAAACTCTCCTGCGGACCTGATTGATTCAATGCACCTTTCTTTTTCAAGCTTTTCACCCTGAGGGATATGCACATAAATCAGGTTTTCACCGTAGTCAAAGGGAAGCTTTTTGTAATTCAGCGTTCTGTTTTTGCATGGGTATATCTGAAATTGGAGTCTGCCAAGCCTGAAAAGCTCACATTTTACATGGTTTTTAAGCCAGCCGTAATTTTTCAGTCCCTTGTTGCCGTTGTTTTCGCACCAGATTTTTATATCAGACATTGTATCATAATACACTTCTTCGCTTATACCCATACTGTCGTACTTATCCTTTGCCTTGACGGCACAGCTTAAAATAACCGCAAGACGGATAATGTCATTTTCTTTTTTCAGACAGGAAAAATTGCCGCCGATACATTGTGCGGCACATCTTTTTACCCTTATTTTTTCTTTGCCGCTCAGCTCGTTGAGCCTTTTTATAATCCCTTCGGATAATCCGATTTCTTTTGCAAGCTCAGTCATAAACTGCTCCCTTTTGTTTTTTATTATAGTAACACAAAAATGATGTCTTTTCAATACAAAAAGAGCTGTCGTAACGACAGCTCCCAGCTTGTCGAAAAAGTAGTTTTCGACAAGCTGTCAGGCTATTGAGAAAGTTGCAAAATGCCCTTTTCTTCACCCCGAAGGCGTACAATGGTACTCCGAGAGGGTGAAAAAAGGGCAAAACAGTGCCAAAAAGGGTCGGGATTCGATGTCCCGACCCTTTTTCTTAGTATTTTGGATAATTAAAATCCACAACATTTCTTTTCCGTAGATAAGGCATTGTTGCTTTTGTGACTTTATCGACAGCTACTCAGATTATTATTTCAATATATTTGCCATAATTTCTATAGCTTCCTTTGCTTCGGGTATGGGGAAAAGCGGATACACATGACTCAAGCCTTCTTTAACGTGCAAGGTACAGTCGGCTCCCTGAGCAACCATTTTTTCATAAAGAAGCATCGCATCGGGATAAAGCACTTCTCTTGTACCTATGAAAAGTGTGATATCCCCAAGATTATCAAAGGTACCGAAGGTGGGACTGAGCAACGGGTCGGTGAGCTCTCTGTCACCCTTCCACAGGTCGGTTATCATATCGGCACAGCAAAGATTTCCGAGCATAGCATCCATATGAACATAGTCGTTGATATCCTCATTTGACATTGTAAGGTCAACCCAAGGGCAAATGAGCAGAATTTCCGACGGCTGTACGGTATCGTAATCACGCAGAATCTGAGCCATAATAAGTGCAAAGCCACCACCCGAGGAGTCACCGCCTATGTAAATCTTTTTGTCGCTGTACCTTTCGGCAATATCAAGATAAAAATCAAGCATAGCCTCACGGGATTCATCGGCAGTATAGTTAGTACACTTAAGATAAATCGGTGCAATTATCGGAATATCTGCCTGCTTGGCAAGCTTTTCCCAAAAGCCCCAATGCTGTGAAGCGGGAGGATTGAGATAACCTCCGCCGTGAAGGTATATGAGAATGCTGTCGCTTTCCGCTTCTTCATTCATATAAATAATCTGCATACCGCTTTCATGGGTGCTTCTGACCGAAATCTTCATTTTGGGTGGCTCTACATCCTGAAGGTTAGTGACTCTTTTCTCTTCAATGTTGGCACTGCATTTTTCCTCATCGCAATAAAGCGAATTCCTATCCACAACTCTGAGGAATATCTCACTGAAGGTCGCCATAAGCGAACGGTGATAAACAAGCTTTGAAACCAACGACATAGTCACAATAAACGCCAGAAACGCCGCAACAACTGCCGTCAGTATTATACCTATCCGATTCTTTTTTTTCATATTTTTCTCCCCTTATATGCAAACAAATAGACAAATTCGTCTGTTGTGTTTATTATTTTAATTCACAGAAAATAAAAAATCTATATATATAATAATTTTTAATTAAATGTTTTTAATAAAATTACAACAATATGTCAACAATTACCTGTAAGAAATAAAAGAGCTAATTTTTTAACAAAAAGGCTTGACAACTCTCCTTTTATATGGTAATATCATTAGGCAATTATGGAGAGATACCGAAGTGGTCATAACGGAACGGTCTTGAAAACCGTCGTACGTCCTGCGTACCGTGGGTTCGAATCCCACTCTCTCCGCCATTTTTTTATTTATACTGAGAAGTTTATCGACACCATGGAGAAGTACTCAAGTTGGTGACGAGGCGCCCCTGCTAAGGGCGTAGGTCGGGTAACCGGCGCAGGAGTTCGAGTCTCCTCTTCTCCGCCAAACGAAAATCCGTTCACGAAGGTGAGCGGATTTTTCGTTTGTATTATTCATTTGTGTAGGTTTGCGACTGTAAATTTTCCCTTGCATTTATACATATCCGGATGTATAATAAATTAAATGGGCCCGTAGCTCAGTTGGGAGAGCGTTCGGTTCGCATCCGAAAGGCCGAGGGTTCGACTCCCTTCGGGTCCACCACGTTGTGCCGTAAAAAGCACAAAACTGTTGATTTTGCTTGAAAACGGATGTATAATGACTATACGTTTTTTATTAAAGGAGGAAATAAAAATGTTTTGTATTACTTGTGGTGGACAAATCAATGACGGCAGTACATTTTGTAATTTTTGCGGCACCGCACAACCACTCGGTTCGGCTCAGACTCAACCTCAACAGCAGGCTACATATCAACAGCCAACCTATTTCAACTATCAACAACCCAATTATCAGCAACAGTCTGCATATCCCAACTATCAGCAACCGATTTACAATCAACCTATGCCGCCTGCTCCCGATATGTCCCGAAAGGATTTTTATAAGCAGTTTATGTCTAAAAAATCCAATGGCTACGTAACTTCAATGTCAGTAATTTGCTTTGTCACCGCCGCTATCAGTGCCGTGCTTATTTTTTCGTTAGAAAATATGCTCGGAATTTTAGATGTTACGGTTTACGTTATTTTTGGAGCGTTATTACTTTTCACAAAGCATTGGCTGTACGCTCTTATCCCAACTGTTTACAGCGGGTTCTGGACGGTTGTGAACTTTGCCGCCGGCGGCACACCAAGCGGAATTGTTGCACTTATTATCGGTATAAGTTGTGTTTCAGTTTTGATTAAAGCCGATAAGGCATACAAAAACTACCGCACCAACCGTATTATTCCCACACAACAGCTTTAAAATTTGTAAAACAAGTGATTTAGAGTCGATTCCTGTATTCATTGCACCTCCTAATCTAAAAAGGGGGTGCATTTATATAAAAATTAGGGTCAGTTTTCAAAAAAGAACGAAGCAAAAGCTTCGTTGTTTTTTTATCCAAGCCGCAGGCTTGGCATATCATCAGCCGTCAGACTGTATATCATCACGCAAAGCGTGTATAATTCCCGCTGCGGCTTGATGATATGCAACGGCTGTGCCATTGATTTGTATGCTGCAGTGTGATATAATACTGTTAAATAAATAAGAATCTTACGGAGCTTTTATGAAAAAAACATTAGACTCAAACAAGATAAAATTTATTGCGATTGTTGCAATGACCATAGATCATATCGCTTGGTTGGTTTTTCCGGGATATGATAATCGACTTATCCCGGTTGTGTTGCATATAATCGGCAGAGTTACTTGTCCGATTATGTGTTATTTTATAGCTGAAGGCTATCATTACACAAAAAATGCAAATAAATATACCCTACGACTGTTTGTGTTTTCTTTTATATCACATTTTGCTTATATATTTGCTTCTTTAAGCTTTGTTGATTGGAAATCATTTATTCCTTTTTATTACGGAGATGTTTTTAACCAAACAAGTGTCATGTGGTCTCTTGCGTGGGGCTTGGTGCTGCTCCGCATTGTAAACAGTGAAAAGATAAAGCAAAGCATAAAAATTCTTATCGTAATACTTGTTTGTTTAATTACCTTCCCGAGTGATTGGAGCTGTATCGCAAGCCTTTGTATTCTGGCTATCGGTACCAACAGAGGGAATCTCAAAAAGCAGATGCTGTGGATGGTTTTCTATGTTGCTCTTTATTCAGTTGTCTATTTCTTTGCTCTTGACAGGCTCTACGGAATTATACAAATGGCGGTTATATTGGCGATACCGATTATTATGATGTATAACGGACAGAGAGGATATAACCAAAAGATAAACAAAATTATGAAATGGCTTTTTTATATATATTATCCCTTACATCTTTTCATCATAGGGTTCATTCAATTTGTTCGTTAAATCTCAATTTATCGGAAAGGTTTTATATGTTGCGATATAATGAAGCGAAAGGAGGCAACGAAAGGGTGTTGCACCTTTGCTTTTTCGCCTCCTTGAACGAGGCGGCGAATTTGACATAGCATTGCTTTAGTGGTATAATCCTGATATAAAAAATACAGATTATAACCTTTTTCTTATATATGGTATCGGATAATATGAATATATCTTTAAAGGACGGTGCATACCTATGAAAAAACTTGTTGCCCTTACTCTTGCCCTTATTTTTATCTGCAGCTGTTTGACCGCCTGCAAGAAAAAGCCCGCCAATGCCCCCGTTGAAGGCAACACTCTCAGGTTTTCAAATCTCGTTGAAGAGATGAAGTCTCTCGACGGTCAGCAGGTAACCGTAACCGGCTATATGTCCACAAGGCTGTCAGAGGAAAAGGGTATATTCTATCTGATGAACGTACCCTGTCAGAGCACCCCCTTTATTAAGGATAACTCACAGGTACTGACTGATACTCTTGCCGTACATATCAAAAAAGGTGAAATACTTGAATATACAGACAGCCTCATCACCGTTGAAGGCACTCTTGTTTTTGAGGATTTTACCGATGTAAAGGGTAATTCCTATTCCTACAGAATCACGGATGCAGTTTTCAGTGTTTCAGAGACCGAAAATCTGAGCGATAAAGAAAAGCAGTGGCAGAAGCTGAGCTCCTCGGGAGTTATTACACAGCTGAACGATATGTATAAGTATTTATATTTCCTCTGCTACTGGCCCGAAACTACTTCTGTAGTCAACGATAAAAAAGCCTACTTCACACCCGAGTTGGCTCTTTACAATATAGAAAACGAGGGTGCAATCTATAATTACGGATATCAGGAAGGCTATTTTGACTCAATTACCGAGAACATCAAGACTGTAAGCCAAACAGATTATGAGGACCTGATAAACAATGTTGCCTCTGCAAAAGCTTTGGCAGACAAAGCCTTTAACGCACTGAAAAACGGCGAATACAGCAAGGTTCCCGAATACAGCGGTATTTTTTCAGACGGCACAGAGCAATATCGCCTCAACGATTGGGAAGCAATCGAAAATGAATATAACAGCCTTTACGAAAGCTTTAACAACCGACTCTCGGGCTGGACATTATGATTATAAAAGACTCAAGAGATTAAGAGAGAATCTTAATAAAATATCCCGCCTTATCCGAAGACGGGATATTTCTTTGACACAAGGAGTGATAAGCATAAATACAAACCGCAACAAAATACGCTCTATGGCTTTTATTTCTCTTTCCGCTGCCTTAATATGTCTCAGCTCCCTGTTTGTTATTCCTCTTCCCTTTGCGGCATCGGTTCTGTCATTGCAAACAGTATTCATAAATATTACCGCCCTTTGTCTGAAAAAGAACGAGGCTCTTATTTCCATATCCCTTTATCTTTTTATGGGTGCAATAGGTCTGCCCGTTTTTTCAGGCGGAACCTCCGGTCTTTCCAAGCTTCTGAGCCCCGTGGGAGGCTATTATTTCGGCTTTTTGCTTGCCGTATTCCTTATGAGCCGCTTCAAGGGCAATAAAATACAGTTTAAAAGATATCTTGCCGTCACAGTGCTTATCGGCATTCCCGTTGAGCATATTTTTGCTGTCCTTTTTATGAGCCTCATTTCATCTTCAGGGCTTTTGACTTCATTTTTAACCGTTTCCCTGCCATTTTTAATAGGTGATATAATTAAAGCAGTTACATCAGCATTTATTGCCGTTTCGCTTAACAAAGCCATAAAAAATCAGCTTTAACCTTTTCTATTGTAAAATAACCTTTTTCGTGATATAATCAATAAAACTTCAGCCGGGAGGAGGCGGACTATGATTTCAGTTATTATCAGCGCATATAAGGGCGAAATTTATATTGAAGAAGCTATCCGCTCAGTTCTTGTGCAGCTTTCTCACGGTGATGAAATTATCGTTTCCGATGAAAAGCCGGGCAGTGCCACCGGCAGAGTTGTTAAAAGACTCGCCGCAGAGGACAGCCGAATAGTTTTGGTTGACGGTAAAAACACGGGTACCGTTGAAAATATTATCAACGCCATAAGGTACTGTAAGGGAGACAGAATTTTTATCTGTTCACAAAGTGATGTGTGGCTTCCCGATAAGATAAAAAGGGTCAACGAAGCTTTTTCACAGGGCGCCGATCTTGTTTTGCATAATGCCTATATCACCGATGATAACCTTAAAATAACCGACTATTCCTATTTTAACACTCACAAAAGCAAAAAAGGACTCATAGCTAACATAATGGATAACAGCTATGTGGGCTCCTGTATGGCATTCGAAAGAAAAATGCTTAAATTCATTATGCCCATTCCCAAGCATATTCCCATGTATGATCAGTGGATAGGTATAATCTGCCATATTTTCGGCACGGTGAAGCTTGTCGATGCTCCTCTGATTTATCACAGGCAGCTCGGAACGGCTGAAAAAATCAAAAAGAAGGATTTAAAAATACACCGCAGATATCTTATAAATAAGATATACAAAAGAGTTTTTCTCAGAAGATAAAAGGTAAATAATATGACAACTTGAAAACCGGCGATACACTGAATATCGCCGGTTTTTTCATATTTTTACCATGCTCAACAGCCTGATCTGGTTTAGGCTAAAACCGAATCAATTACAGAGCACCACTCTTCATAAGATTTGGAGCCTATATAGCTTTCGCCTATCTGATTTCCGTTTTCATCAAGGAAAATGGTTTCGGGAATATTCTGTGATTCATCAAGCTTTGCACTGTTAAGCGAAGCCGACGGCAAAATATTCAGATAGCTGACGCCTGCGGTGTCGATAATAGACTGAACCTTCTTTACACTGTAGGAATCGAGACTTCCGTCATCATACATATATACACCGCAGACAATTCCGACAACCTGAAAATTTCTGTCGGCATATTCCTCATTGATTCTTTCAAGGTCAGACATTTGATTTATGCTGTGTTCACTGATAGTTGCCCACACATTAACCATTGTAATCTTACCTTCAAAAACAGTGTGGTCTATCTTTTCACCGTCTGAGTTCACACTTTCAAATTCGCCGAAAACATTATGCTTTGCAACCGAATCGGATTGCGAACCGTCGGTTGCTTCTTTCTCACCCTCTTGTGTTTGCGAGACATCGCTCGTTTCCTTTTCGGATGTTGTATCGGTTCCGGTACTTTTATTGCCTGAGCAGGCAGTGAAAAGCACAACAAAAACGAGGGCTGACATAATCAGGGATAAAACACGTTGTTTCATAGCTGTCCCCTGTTTATTTATTCTTTTTTGAGAAGCCGGCAACAATCTTTTTAACGCCGCCTTTTTTGCCGTTACAAAGATCGAGAATACCGTCAACGCTCATCTGTGAAAGAAGTCCGCCGGTAAATCCGCTGAAGGAACGAAGAGGCATATCCTTGATTGATTCGGTTATCATATCCGGGTTTTCTGCAGTCAGAGCAACAACCTTTGCGCCGTTGGTAAGAAGTCCGTAAAGAGCCTTACCGAAGGGACTGACTGCTACCTGACTAACCGAACAGTTGATAGTAAGCTCGCCTCTTTTATATTCCTCATTGTTTGGGATTTCTCTTGCGAGAACTGCTCTGAACTGATCGTCGGGGATATAGCTTGTGTTTTCCATATCGTAGTAAGCAGGTGCGCTTTCACTGTAATCGGGCACCTCCACGTCTGCCTTTGCGGTTTTAACGGTAACCGCAGCTTCAAGACGGATATCCCTTGAGGATGAACCAACCTTAATACCGTACTTGCCGCTTTCTGCATGCCAGTCGCAGATGTTTACGTTATAGTAGCTGAACGCTCTTTCATCAAGCTCAATTTCAACATTCTTGCTCTCACCAGCCTCAAGGAATACCTTTTTAAAGCCCTTAAGCTCTTTTTCAGCCTTGAAAATCTTGCTTTCCGGAGCTGAAACATAAACCTGAGCAACCTCGGCACCGTCAACATCGCCAACATTCTTTATGTTAAAGGAAACTGTCAGCTTTTCGCCCTCTTTAACTGTCTTCTTTGAAAGCTTGAGGTCACTGTATTCAAACTGAGTATAGGAAAGTCCGTGACCGAAGGGGTAGGCAACCTCTTTCTTTGCAGAATCGAAATAACGGTAGCCCACATAGATGCTTTCACGGTATTCAACGGTACGGGGTCCCATGGGGAAGTACTGAGCAACAATATTATCCTCATTGATAAGAGGGAAGGTTTCTGCAAGCTTACCCGAGGGATTTACCTTGCCGTAAATCAGGTCGTAGCAAGCATCTCCGCCTGCCTGACCGCTCAGGTACATATTAAGAATAGCCTTAACCTTGCTGTCCCAGGGCTTCATCTGTACGGGTGAACCACAGGAAAGCACAGCGATAATATTTTTATTAACCTTATAAAGCTCATCAATAAGAATTGCGTGAGAAGCAGGCATATCGATATGCTTACGGTCAAAGCCTTCACTTTCATATGCATCGGTAAGACCTATAAACACAATAACCGCATCCTTACCCTTTGCGGCTTCACAGGCCTCTGCAATGAGCTTTTCGTCATATCCGTCGCCCTTGAGTGAATATCCGTCAGCATAGGTGAATACGGGTCCCTTTCTCTTAAGAGCATCAAGGAAGGATACTGTCTTATATGCGTTGATGTGGCTCGAGCCTGCGCCCTGATAGCGGAGCTTCTTTGCAAGGGCACCGATAACTGCTATGCTGTCCTGCTTCTTAAGGGGAAGAGCATTATCCTCGTTCTTCATAAGAACTGCAGATCTTTCAGCAGCCTTCTTTGCAACCTTGTGATGTGCTTCGAAATCGATGGGATAGCCGTTGCCTTCATTTTCCTTACACTCGAAGGCAAACTTTATCATACGAAGAGCCACTGCATCAACCTCGTCCATAGTAAGAGTGCCGTCTTCGAGTGCCTTTTTAATGTTTTTATTATTCATACCGTTGTTACCGGGCATTTCAAGGTCAAGACCTGCCTTAACACCCAGCACTCTGTCGTTAACTGCGCCCCAGTCACTTACAACAATACCCTTAAAGCCCCACTCACCGCGGAGAATATCTGTGAGGTAACGCTTATTTTCAGCAAGATATGTGCCTTCAATTCTGTTGTAGCTGCACATAACGGTTGTGGGCTGTTCCTTTTTGACGATATATTCAAAAGCGGAAAGATAAATTTCTCTGGTTGCTCTTTCGTCGGCAACGGTATCAATGCACATTCTGATATGCTCTTCGTTGTTGGCACAGAAATGCTTGAGGCTGACACCTACACCCTCCTTCTGCACACCGTGAACATAGGCTGCACCCATACGTGAGGTAAGGAAGGGGTCTTCGGAAATATATTCAAAGTTTCTGCCGCAAAGAGGGCTTCTCTTGATATTTACGCCGGGGCCGAGAACGGTTGTAACCTTAAGTGCCTTTGCTTCGTCGGCAATGGTTTCACCGATTTCCTCCATAAGCTGAGGATCCCATGAGGAAGCAGTTGTAACAGCTGTGGGGAAGCAGGTTGAGGTTTCCGATTCCTGCATGATGTTTGTGCCTGCAGACTGCTTTTCTTTTCTCAATCCGTGAGGGCCGTCGCTCATCCATACCGAGGGGATGCCTACACGATCGATTTCCTGTGTAAGCCAGAAGGTTTTACCTGAAAGAAGTGAAAGCTTTTCATCGAGACTCAGTTCGTCAAGAATTTTTTTGTAGTCTTTTTCGTTCATTGTGTTTCTCCTTTTTTATATATTTTTTGTCATTTTCATTATATAGGTATTTCAGGTGTAAAATATATAATTTTTCCGTTGTTTTTGTAACTTTTCCGTCTTATTGTACATATTTTTAATACCGAAAAAGGGATACATAACCGTATCCCCTTTATAACCGGATTATTTAATACCCAATCTTTTTAAAACTTCCTGATCACAAATGTCACTCATGGGACCGATCTTTGCCCAAAGCGCATCAGCCTTTTCCTTCCATTTCCAATATCCGTCGGGAGTTTCGGGATATTCTTTATAGAGGTTTGTGACCTCCATACTCTGCAAAAGACCTGTTACGATCTTTTTAACAACCGATGCTCTGATTTTTCCTGTTACAAGAGCCTTGCCGATACCTGTAACTATCTTTGCAATATCTCCTGCGCCAAGGTCAAGATCCTCTCCTCCGCCGCCGAGAATCTTTGCGCTGAAAATAACATCCTTCTTAAACAGATACTCAGCTTCCTCATAGCTTGTTGAAACAACACCCTTAAGAAGCGGTCTCATTGAGTCAAATGCAATACCCTGAGCATCCATATATTTCTTATTGATACACCACATATTGTCTCTCGAAAGGGGCTTACCCTCTTTGAGAAGCTTATCAATAACTTCAACTGCAATCTCACCCTGCACAAGTGATGAGGTGCAGCCCTCACCGCAGGTGGGCTTTGTCATACAGCCTGCATCACCCATTGCAATAAATCCGTTGTCAACAAAGGAATAAACACTGCGCCGATAAGGCGTCATTCCCTTTTCTATCTTTTCAACCGTATATCTGGGCCAAGGTACATTCTTCTGCCACTGCTTAAAAATTTCAGCCGAATATTCATAGCTGTAGTTACCGCCGATACCCAGAATCGCACCGCGCGGATTACCTGACGGAGCAGACCACACTGCCTTATAATTAAGGAAAGATGCGTGAAGCGCCATTGGGTCAACATCTTCACTTTCATAAACCGCATAATAAAGCACAACATAGAAAATGTCTTCAGGTGTAAGCTTATAGTTTTCTACCGTTGAATCGTCGGGAAGCTTTGTTCTTGCAACGGCAGGAATACCGGTACAATCGGCAACGAGCTTTGCTTCTGCCTCAAATTCACCGTCCGCTGTCTTATACTTTGCACCGCAGACCTTGCCCCATTCGTCTTTAACAAAATCAACAAAGGCTGCACCGTAAATTATCTTTGCGCCCTCATCCTTTGCGTATTCACTCATCCGCATAATGTAATCATGCTTATGTAAGCCCACTATTGTGGCAGGCACATTCTTTTTCGGATAGTTACCGAAGGGCGAAAGCATGGGAGAACCCTCAAAGGTGAAGCCGAAGTCCTTATCCCCTTCCTTGGGAATTTCAAGACCGAACTGCTCCATCTCCTTTTTGCTCATATGAAAAATATCGTATTCTCTTGATACGTTGTCCTGCTCCTGCTTTTCAATAACAAGAACACTGTGACCTCTTTTTGCCATTTGTCTTGCAAACCATGCACCTGTTGTCGATGCACCGACAACGACAATATCATATCTTTCCATAAAAACTGCTCCTTTATAAAAAAATATTTGCGTTTATATTATTTTAACACTTTTTTATAAGCTTTGCAACATATAAAGGCGTTTTTCACATAATTTTTTCACAAAACAAGTGATATTTGTAAAGAATTAAACAATCAAGCTCTTCGGCAAAACAGTAGCTCGCAACAGGAAAGCCTGTGCAATAACAAAAATCTGTGCCTGAGGCGAGGCGGCGCCCTGACAGCCTTCGGCTGTCCGCCGTGAAAACGGCGCCGAAACCTTACGGTTTCGGACGGGCGCCGCCCGCCCAACCTACCTCGCGGATAGGTTCCTTCCTTTTTCTCACCCGTTAGCGCGGCTGAAGCCGGGATATTGCAAAGGTAATTATATTCGCTTTTTTTCCTGAGTAACGATAAAAATCCCGCAATACTTGAGTATTACGGGATTCATCATTGGTCGGTTTTTATTAATATCCGTTGGGGTTCTGACTCTGCCATCTCCATGAGTCTTCACACATTTCCTCTATGCCTCTTTCAGCCTTCCAGCCAAGCTCCTCAAGAGCCTTTGAAGGATCTGAATAGCAGGTGGCAATATCACCGGGGCGACGATCAACAATTTTATAGTTAACCTTCACTCCGCTTGCCTTTTCAAAAGCCTTTACAACATCAAGAACACTGTATCCTGTACCTGTTCCCAGGTTGTAAACATCAAGACCGCTGTCGCCGAGAACCTTATTGAGAGCCTTAACGTGACCGAGAGCAAGGTCAACAACATGGATATAGTCTCTGACGCCTGTTCCGTCGTGGGTATCGTAATCGTCGCCGAAAACGCTCAGACATTCACGCTTACCGATAGCAACCTGAGTGATAAAGGGCATAAGATTGTTGGGGATACCGTTGGGATCCTCACCGATTCTGCCGCTCTTGTGAGCGCCGATGGGATTGAAATAACGAAGAAGTGAAATTGACCACTCATTGTCTGACTTGAAAATATCTGTGAGGATAATCTCAATCATATACTTTGTTGTTCCGTAGGGATTGGTTGTGCCGCCGGTCTGCATTGTTTCCTTAAGAGGAGAAATGTTGTTCATACCGTAAACGGTAGCCGATGAGCTGAATACGATTTTCTTACAGCCGTTTTTTCTCATTACGTCACAGAGAGTAAGTGTGCCGCCGATGTTGTTATCATAATATTCGATAGGCTTCTGACAGGATTCTCCTACAGCCTTAAGGCCTGCAAAATGAATAACTGCATCGATCTTTTCTTTTTTGAAAATCTTATCCATACCTTCTGCGTCACGGATGTCACATTCATAAAATGCAAACTCCTTACCGCTGAGCTCGGCTATTCTGTTAAGAGATTCTCTCTTGCTGTTATAGAAATTATCCACAACAACGATTTCATAGCCTGCATTTAAAAGTTCAATACAAGTGTGGGAGCCGATATATCCCGCTCCGCCCGTTACAAGAATTGACATTATCCTTCACCTCGTTTATAATATGTGATATAATTATACAGATAAAAATTAAAAAATGCAATACTTTTAGGTTAAGGAGATATAGTAAATGGATAATTTATCCGATATCCGTGTTGTCAGAAGCATAATGGAAAAGCACGGCTTTAACTTTTCCAAGGCTCTGGGACAGAACTTTCTTATAAATCCCACTGTTTGCCCGAGGATGGCAGAGCTGTGCGGCACCGATGAAAACACCGGCGTTATAGAAATCGGCGGCGGTGTGGGCGTACTCACTGCCGAGCTTTGTAAAAGAAGCAAAAAGGTTGTGTGCATTGAGCTTGACAGCCGTCTTTTACCCGTACTTGCCGATACTCTCAGTGAGTTTGACAACTTCGAATGTGTCAATGACGATGTTATGAAAATTGACCTTCACGAGCTTATAAAAGAAAAGTTCGGTGATATGAAGGTTGTTGTATGCGCAAACCTGCCCTATTATATCACAAGTCCGATTATTACAATGCTGCTTGAAGGTCACTATCCTATAGACAGCATTACGGTTATGGTACAAAAGGAAGCAGCTGACAGACTTTGCACTCCCGTTGGCTCAAGGGATTCAGGGGCTATTACGGTCTGCACCAATTATTACGCCACTGCTAAGCAGCTTTTTAATGTTTCACGGGGCTCCTTTATGCCGGCACCCAATGTGGACAGTACGGTAATAAGGCTCGATATCAGAAAAGAGCCTGCGGTGAAGGTTGACGAGAAAAAGTTTTTCAGAATGGTCAAAGCCGCCTTTGCTCAGAGAAGAAAAACCCTTGTGAACTCCCTGAGCTCGGGACTCTCAATAAGCAAAGATGAAATATACGCTATTCTTGATTCTTTGGATATTGACAGAAATGTCAGACCCGAAAAGCTTACTATGGAAGAAATGGCTGAAATCTGCAACAGACTCCCGTGAGGCGATTGAAATGAAAAAATATATAAATTTTGCCTACACCTTCATATTTAAGCTCTTGCTGTATCTTATGATTACGGTTTGCGCCTGGAATTCAGGTACACAGGTTATAAGGCTTATCTCAAGATATATAGAAAACCCTGCCGCATTTTTAAATGTTTTCACACAGGGAAGCTCCTTTGACTATGAAAGCTCTGAATATGCAAAGCAGGAGGTCCGAAGCACGGTAGACTGCGTTCTGGAATACAGCTTAAAATATATGAAGGATTATAATCTCAGTGAAAACGGCGACAAGGAAGAATATGACTACTATATGCGCCTGAGCAATGAGGGCTACAAAAATACGGCAGAGTTTCTTGACAGTCTCAAAGGTGTTTCCTTTGCCGTAGTCAATCACGATACGGGGCTTATCGTTTCAAATATAGAAAAGATTGACGGTTCCGCTTCAGGCTCTGAGATACGCTCCCTCTTTGGTGATAATGAGGATACTCTGCTTATAATCAGAAACTGTAAAAATCCTTACTTTGAGCAGTGCGCAATGACAGGTTATGTTGAATATGTCCGTGAAAAAGCACAGGACTACAATGACGACTGCGATCTCTATATCAGCTTCGGGGAAAGCCTTTCCTTCCGTGAGGAGCCTTCCTATTATGAGGCTATCCATAACAGCACCCTTGATTATGTTTCGTCAGGCTTTCTTAAATGCGTAGCCTTGACAGTTCTCACACTTGTACTCATTATCCTTTTGTGCAGCGTTTCGGGCAAGGCTGAAAAGAACGGAAAGGTTATACCCGCTGTAACGGATACAATTCCTAACGATCTGTTGCTTGTATTTTATATCATAATAGGAACATCCGTTAATGCTCTGTTTTACAACTCACTATATATGCTTTTCAAAAGCGCCACAATAGAGGATTACTGGTTTGGAATTACGCCGAATTTTTATGCAATCAGAGCAAACATCTGTCTTGTAGCCTTTGTTTATATTGTCTGTGCGTTTGTATGCAAAATTAAACGGCAAAAAAATCTGAACACGCTCATTACCAATACATATATCTACCGTGCAATATCAATGTTTAAAAGCAGAAAAGCTGCAAGCTGATATAAAAAAAGAAAATATGCACTTTTATATACAGATTAATAGTAAAGAAAAAAACTTTACAGCCAAATTTTCGCTGTAAAGTTTTTTTCTTTACTATGTGGAAAACTCGGTTAAAAACGTTTAAAACCTTATTTTTTCCACACCATTATTCCTTTTTAATAAATATTGCCTGTTCAAAACGTTAAGTTTTCAACTTTACTAACAGAGTTTTAAACATTTTTGTTGAAAAGCTCTGTTAATTATTCATTATACACTTATTTTTGTATATACAGGCTTTTTGCATATCAGTTAACTCTTATAAAGCTTTCAGCCTCAACGGTAACACCTGAAACGGTGACTGCCTCCTGTCCGTAATTGACATATATTTCCGTTTCATTATCATAAACCGTGAGATAAACTCCATCTGCAACCTGACTGTGAGCCGTAATTTTAGCATTGCTCAGATCCTTGAAGGCTTCTCTCGCCAAGTCATATTGCTGCTGGGCTTCAGCAATTGAATTGAGATAGTAATAACTGTCAGGTGCATCCTCTTTTCCCTTATCCTCATGATACCATTCATAATACGGCATTGCTCCGTATTCTATTGCTTTTAAAAATGAGTCGGTGCTGTTTTCACTTAAATTGATTGCTGAAAGGGAATAATCGCAAACGCCGTGAAGCACAGCCTGGATAAAAGGAACCTGCGTGCAGGCTTCACCGTCTGCATAGTATGCAGTTTCAGGAAGCTCAATAATAACATCCGCATATTTTATTGCATAAAGGTTTCCTCTTTTTACCATCAGCTTCTTCGTTGCCGAGACAGCATTTGCCTGCTCAAAAATGATATGCTCTATATCACTTCTCAGGCTTACCTCTCCTTTTGAAAAATCGGAATAAAGCATATAGCCCCCATCGTTAAGGCAAAGCCCTGTGAAGCTGCTGTTCAGCAGACCGTGAAGCAGCGTGTTAACATTATTACTTATAGACGAAGCCCCGCAAAAATCAGCCTTGTAATCAATAAAGTCCGATATATCCGCTTTTACTCCGTTGCCCTTAAGGTCGAGGCTTCGGTCGTCGGGAGTCTTTGAAAAAGAAAAGATGTTCAGGTCGGTATAAACATTAATTCCCTGTGATGACACCAAGGTATTCAGCTCTTCAGCTGCAGCTTTTTCGTCGAGTGCATCGTTAAAATCGGCATTCTCGGCATTTTCCTGCTCAATACCGCCTCCGAGTATTCCTCTGTATCTTAAATTGATGCTGTTTATTCCCTTACCCTTGAGAGCCGATAAAATATCGTAGCACTGAGCAAAATCCGTATAGACCTTTGAGCCTGCAACTCCTATCAGGCTCAGATTAAAGGGATAAGCTCTTTCTTTATCGATATTACCGCTTGTAAGCGAACCGTTTCTTATTAAAAGCTCTCTGCATACCGTTGCCATACCCACATAGTCGGTATTTTCCTTTGAAATAAAACGGTAGGAAAGCTTTAACTGCCCGCCATAGCTCACAGAGGATACATAATAGCCTTCCTCTGTTTTCACCGTCGGAGTTATTTCAAATTCAGCATACACTCTGTTGTAGCCGCCATTTAGAGAAGCCTTGTGTGCCTTTATCCGGGAAATTGCATCTCCCTCTTCAATAACCGCCACAAAAGCTCCGTCATCCACCTTCATTCCAAAGGCAGGTACCGTTGCATAAGCTCCCTCAATTGTCTGTTTTGCAGGATCATCGGAGTAAACATCAACCACGAAAAGCTCCTCCTGCTCTGATGCTGCTGATGTATCGATAACCGCACCGCTTCCGTCGGGTATCAGTATAAAGTCTCCCGCGGTTTCATTTTTGTTCGCACCAAGATAGGGTAACACGGAAACAGACTTAACAACTACATTTTCGCTTGTTCCGTCGCCCACAAGGTCGGAGCAGTCTATACTCACACTCATAGTGCCGTCGAAGCCTCTGTACTCGCAGGGTACTGTTATATCGATTTTTGTGCCGTCGGAAAAAGTCCTCTTAAAGGAATAGTTGATAACAATGCTGTCCTCTTTTATTTCATAGGATGTGCAGTTCATAGCCTTAGAGTCACTCTGAGAATTCAGGGTATATTCATTCCCGTCGATAAGAAGGGTCAGGCAGATAACTCCCGTTTTTTCATCGGGCAGACTTTCCGGCAAGCTTCTCCAGATCGTATTTGACCCTGAATCGTAAACTGAAATACCGTAGCTTTCCTCGCTGAAGCAAAGGGCGAACATATCGGACTTTGATACTCTTACCAGATCCTTGAACTGGGTTTTATCGCAAAAAATATCCTTATCTTCACTTTCAAGAAGCACGTCGATACTGTTGTCGCTAATCTTCATAAGGTAGGCATCTGAAATATCCACATCTCTTGAGCATCCGAAAAGACCCACTGTGAGAAGTAAAACAAGAGTAAAACATATATACCTTTTAAACTTAACCATAGGATTTCTCCTTTATTTTTAACTTAACATTATTATTGTACCACATCTTTTTGAAAATTTCCACTACTGTTACACTATTTAGGCTGTTATCCCATACTTTGACGCATTATTCCGAGTATAACCTTTTCCCGTCTTGAAACCTGAACCTGGCTCATACCCAATGCCTCAGCGGTTTTAACCTGAGTAAGTCCCTTGAAATAACGAAGCTCAATAAGCTTCCTGTCCCTTTCCTCAAGAGCTTCAACCACAGCCTTCAATGCCATCTTTTCTGTAATTTCCGCTTCAGGCGCCTGGGTGGGAATATCAAGCTGATTACCCTTGCTGTCATCATCACAGGCTGTAAGAGAAATTGTGGGCATTGAAACCGTAATCAGCTCCGAGGCTGTGGCAACATCAACCCCCAATCTTTGTGCCAGCTCACTCACCGTTGGCTCCCTTAACAGCTCCAGAGCCATTTCGTCACGGATTTTCATTGCGTGCCGTGATCTTTCTTTAAGAGTTCTGCCTATTTTCACTGCACCGCCGTCACGGAAAATACGCCTGATTTCTCCGAGAATTACGGGTACCGCATAAGTGGAAAAGGCAAAGCCCCTGCTTTTATCAAAATTATCTGCCGCTTTTATAAGTCCTACACAGCCTGCCTGAAACAGGTCCTCATAATCAACTCCCCTGCCTCTGAATTTATTGGCGCAGGAGTGAACAAGCCCGTAGTTTTCGCCAATGAGAGCTTCTCTTTCCTTATTCGCTTCTCTCACGGCACCGACCTCCCGTCAAATATTTTTGCCCCAGATCCGCTTTTTGAGTGTTACCGTAGTACCCTTTCCCGGCTCAGAGGTCACTCTGACCGAATCCATAAAGCTTTCCATAACAGCAAAGCCTAAGCCTGCTCTTTCCGAGCCTGCCGTTGTGAAAAGGGGCTCCATAGCCTGTTGTATGTTATCGATACCTACACCCTTATCACGAATTCTGATTCTGACTGTATTATTCTCAAAAATGCTCGCTGTTATGTAAATTTTTCCCTGTTTTTCTCTGTAGCCGTGCACGATAGCATTTGTAACCGCTTCGCTGACAGCGGTTTTAACATCGTTAAGCTCTTCGATATCAGGATCAAGGCAGGAAATAAATGCCCCTATTGCCACTCTTGAAAAGCCTTCGTTTATGCTTTTTGAATCAACTGTCATTTTTAATTCGTTAACTGTTTTCATCTTACAGCCTCCCTTTGCTTGATTTCTCCGAGACGTTCAATACCTGCAAGACGCATTACCTTATAAGCGCTTGCAGACAAATTTTCAACTCTTATTTCCCCGCCTATGCTTTTCATAAGCTTATATCTGCCCATAACAAGCCCTATTCCCGAGCTATCCATAAATGTAACCTCCCCGAAATCAAGAATCAGCAGCTCAGGCTTTTTCTGTGCGATTGCCCTGTCAATGTTCTGTCTTATAATAACGGCACTGTGGTGATCTATTTCACCCTGAATGCAGGCTTTAATACTTTTTTGCCCGAAATCTATTTTAACAGCCATAATTCTATCCTCCAAAACAAAAAAATTCCCTTATGACAGATTACTATCATAAAGGAAGGGTATCAAATTATTTGGCGAAAGCCGTCACAGGTAATTATTTATCGCCGTGCCAACGGTCAGTGGGCGGCTCCCCCGCCCAAAATCAAAGATTTTGGCGCCGCACGAAGGTGCGGCGGACAGCCGTCAGGCTGTCCGGGGGAGCCGCCCCGCCGCCTGCACAAAGTTTATTTTTTAAGCCTTTTCACCCGTCGTACTTTGCAAAATTGCTCTGACTTCACTCACAAGATAAAATGAGCCGCAAACGATAACCACATCCCCTTGCGCCTTATCTGCCGCAAGGCTAAATGCAGCTTTTACATCATCACAGGCATAGGTGTTTTTGCAGTATCTTTCACCGACAGCCTTAAGCACCTCAGCTTTTTCCCCTCTCATGGCGTCAGTGCATGTAAATACAGCATTATCACACAAGGGGCAAATCAGCGACAGACTTTTTTCATAATCCTTATCCCTCATAAAGGAGCAAAGAAGTGTAATTTTTCTACCCCCTAAAAAGGCATTTACGGTTTCCTTAAGAGCCTTCATGCAGCCCTCGTTATGCCCGCCGTCGAGAATAATAAGCGGCTTTTTTGATATGACTTCTGTTCTGCCGGGAATATTAAAGGCGGCAATACCCGCTTTTATGCTTTCATCGCTTAAAGCCAAGCCCCTGCTTCTCAGAGCCTTGGCGCACTCAATAACGGTTATCATATTTGCAATCTGATGCTTTCCGCAAAGATTGACTCTGATTGCAAGCCCGTCATATATGAAATCGGTGCCGAAGAGGCTTTCGGATGTCACCTGAAGCTTTTTTATATCCGGAACATAAAGCCGGCTACCCTTTTCTCTGCACTGCTCTTTTATAACACGGGCAGCTTCGGGGCTCTGAGGAATAAAGCCGAAGTCTTCCCCCTCAAAGGGATAAGAAATCATGGGGCTGCCCTTTTTGATTACTCCGCA
This sequence comes from Acutalibacteraceae bacterium, assembly GCA_045537485.1. Taxonomy (GTDB): domain Bacteria; phylum Bacillota; class Clostridia; order Oscillospirales; family Acutalibacteraceae; genus UBA6857. The sequence continues at coordinate 21,196 of JAZSPQ010000094.1, forward strand.
CTTTTCTTTTGCGATTTGCTCCACAGTTTCGCCCAGCATTTCGGTATGGTCGAGAGAAACCGAGGTTATAACAGAAAGCAGATTTTCTTCGATAACATTAGTGCTGTCATTTTTTCCGCCGATACCTGCCTCAAGAATAACAATATCACAACCTGACTTTGCAAAATATACCATTGCAAGGGCTGTTGTAACCTCAAAAACCGTAGGATAAAGCTCTTCCGCTTCCATAATATCGGTTTTTTCTTTAATCATAGCTGTTATTTGTGATACCTGCTCATCAGGGATAAGCTCCTCATCAACCTTGATTCTTTCGTTGAATTTAATTATATAGGGCGAGGTAAAAAGACCTGTTTTATATCCGCTTTGAGTTAATATAAAAGAAAGTGCCGTTGAAACGGAGCCCTTGCCGTTAGTTCCCACGACGTGAACAAATCTGAGCTTTTTATGGGGATCCCCGAGAAGAAAAAGTAATCTTCTTATCCTTTCGTGTGATGAGCTTTTTTGAAACTTTCTTCTGCTTAATATGTAATCCAGAGCTTCACCGTAGGTCATATTATCCCTCCTTTTTCTTTTTTATAAAGTATATTCCATTAGTCCTTTTGTGTCAATAATATGCAAGCTTTTCATATGGCCAGTTTTCCGCTTCTGTTATACCGCATTTTTCATAAAGAGCTGATGCGAAAACTGTTTTATCCACTCCGAAAGGACGGAGCCTCTCATATTTATAGGGCAATTCTATTCCCTTACCCACAACGAAAACAGTATCAGGCAAAACTCTTTCTTTTAAGACAAAAGCTCTGCCCTTATAGCTTAACGGCAGAATTTCGCTGTCAGAGGCTATCACATTGTTACATAAATCTGCGCTCTGATTCCATTTTTCCGAAACGCTGACCGAAACTCCGTAGTTATAAAGCATTTTTTCGGTACACTCACGGTACCTTTCTTTCTCAGGACAAATTATGTGAAGCACCGAAGCAAAAGGAAGAAGCTTTTCCGCTTTTTCACAGTAAATGCCCTTTTTATCATAGAGACACACCGAGGTTTCAAAGGGATTTAGGGCATATTCTTTCAAAAGTCTCACGCTGTTATTAAAAAGCCGTTGACCGGCAAGAGCTTCGTTTTCATCTCTCTTTTCGTCGGAGAAAATGAGTGAATTTTTCAGATTACCCACATAGGCCTGTATCTTTTTAAAAGGTATTTTTCCTTTATAAGCTGTTACGGTGACAAGAAAAAAACAGTTTTCACCGTCTATATCTATTTTCTCTGAAGCTATCGACTTTTTTCCCACTGAAGGGAAGCCCTTGTTTTTGTTACTGTTGACTGTTCTTACTATTGCAAACAAATTACATCACCACAGTAAAAATATGTGAAAGCATAAAAAAAGAGAACACGCACATCCCCTTCCATTCCTTTGACCAAAAGAAAAGCGGCCGCCGCAGTTTATCTGCAGCAGCCGAATAATCATCTTTAGATATGACACGCATCGTGGTCGTGATCTTCAATCTTACCCACAATGGGTTCGGGATCAATACCCTGTCTTCTGTAGTAGTCGGCAAGAGCGGCCTTTATAGCCTGCTCTGCAAGCACGGAGCAGTGAATCTTTACTGCGGGGAGTCCGTCGAGGGCCTCAACAACGGCCTTGTTTGTGAGCTTAAGTGCTTCACTTATAGGCTGGCCCTTAATCATATCTGTTGCTATAGAGCTTGTTGCAATAGCACTTGCACAACCGTAGGTCTTGAACTTAACATCAACAATAATGTCATTTTCGATTTTCAGAAACATCTTCATGATATCGCCGCACTTGGCGTTACCGATTTCACCGATACCGTTTGCATCGGGGATTTCACCTACATTGTGAGGTTCTGCGAAATGCTCCATTACTTTCTTACTGTATTCCATTTTATTTATTCTCCTTTTCCTGTTCTAATATATGATCCCAAAGAGGTGACATTGAGCGAAGTCTGTCGATAATAGGCGGCAGTACCTCTAAGATATAGTCAACGTCCTCCTCGGTATTATTTTCGCTGAGTGAAAGTCTGAGTGAACCGTGAGCGACCTCATGCTTGAGTCCGATTGAAAGAAGCACGTGGCTGGGGTCAAGTGAGCCTGAGGTACAGGCGGAGCCGCTCGATGCACAAATGCCCTTGAAGTCGAGCATGAGAAGGAGGCTTTCGCCCTCTACGCCCTCGAAGCACATACTGAAATTACCGGGAAGTCTCTTTTCAGTGTCGCCGTTGATTCTTGAATGTGAAATCTTGCTTGCGCCCTCGAAAAGTCTGTCTCTGAGTGCTGACACCTTCTTTGCGTTTTCTTCGAGGTTTTCACACATATCTGTGATTGCAACACCTAAACCGACAATACCCGGTACGTTTTCCGTACCTGCACGTCTGCCGCTTTCCTGAGCGCCGCCCTCGATAAGGTTGGGAAGGCGGAGACCCTTTTTGCAGTAAAGAGCACCGATACCCTTTGTTGCGTGGAATTTATGGCCCGAAAGAGAGAGCATATCAATATTCTGCTCTTTAACGTCAATTTTTATGTGTCCCACAGCCTGAACTGCGTCGGTATGGAAAAGTACGCCCTTGTCACGGCAGATTTTACCGATTTCTGCGATGGGCTGAACAGTACCGATTTCGTTGTTGGCATACATAATTGTAACAAGGCAGGTTTCGTCGGTGATTGCCTTTTCAACGTCCTCAACACGTACGATACCGTTTTCATAAACGTCGAGATAGGTAACGGTGAAGCCCTCTTTTTCAAGAGCTGCCATGGTATGAAGTACGGCGTGATGCTCAAATTTTGTGGTGATAAGATGCTTCTTACCCTTTTTTGCACCCAGAGCCGCTGCACCTTTAATTGCCCAGTTATCTGCCTCTGAGCCGCCCGAGGTAAAGAAGATTTCCTTACTGTCGGCACCGAGGGCGTAGGCAACCTGCTGTCTTGCTTTTTCGACCGCTTTATGAGCAACCTGTCCGACCTCGTAAAGGCTTGAGGGGTTGCCGTAATGCTCTGTCATATAAGGAATTATAGCTTCAACAACCTTTTTTGATACGGGAGTTGTTGCCGCATTATCCGCATAAACATATCTCATTTCAAACACTCCAATTCGATTTTATCAATATTCTGACTTCTTTCGGCTAAATCTCTGAGAGTAATCGAGCTTACAACCGAAATAGTCGCCTTATATATTTCCGTCCATATAAAAGATGTTACACAGTCGCAGTAATTCTGACATCTGCCTTCATCCTCAGCGCAGGCAACGGGAGCAAGGGAGCCCTCGGTCGCCTTGAGGATATCCTCAACGGTGATACACTCGGGAGCCTTTGTAAGATGATAGCCGCCCTTTGCCCCTCTCACAGATTCAACAAGCCCTGCCTTTGTGAGCTTACCGATAATTTGCTCAAGGTACTTTTCTGAAAGGTGCTCTCTTTCGGCAATATCCTTAAGGGAAACACAGCAGGCATTGCCGTTAACGGCAAGGTCAGTCATGATTCTGAGACCGTATCTGCCCTTGGTGGAAATCTTCATCTTTTTCACTCCTTTTATGTCATAATTCCTACTACAATAGTAGTATATCACTATTTTTAATTCATAGCAAGTAGGTATGGATTATTTATTGTAAAAAATATTGTTGACCGCTAAGAAATTTTTATGCAAGATAACGATAGGCCGGGAAAGCGACTCCCTTAATTATGCGGCTTTGCCGCATAATCCTTCTGTCGGCGAATGCCGGCAGAAGGCGCATGGCGGGCTCACCCGCCATGCGTTGGGAGCCGCCGCCCGCCCCAACCGCTAATGTATGAAAAATATGTTAAGCTCTGCTAAAAAGGTCGGGTTGCCCCGACCTTCTCTTATTCAGTTCTGAGTGCCTCAACAGGATCCTTCTTTGCTGCAATCGAAGACGGTACAAGACCGGCAATGAAGGTGAGGAATATGCTTATGCCTATCAGAAGCGCTGCGGCATTGACAGGAAGCTCTGCGGCAGCACCTGTATTTGTCAGGAACGCCAGCAGAATATTTATCGGGATTTCCAGCAACAGTGTGGCAAGTATACCCAAAATACCCGCCGACAGACCTATGGTTATGGTCTCTGCATTAAACACTCTTGAAACATCGCCCTTAGATGCACCGATTGAGCGGAGAATACCTATTTCCTTTGTTCTTTCAAGAACGGAAATATAGGTAATAATACCTATCATAACCGATGAAACAATAAGAGAAATTGCAATGAATACAACAAGAACATAGGTTACGATGTTGATGATGCTGAGCACTGTTTCGATCATAGAACCGACAACATCGGTAGGTGTAATCTGATACTCGGGATGACCGTCATCGGCAACCTTCTTATTATAATAGTTTATCATTTCCGTTATCTCGTCCTTAGCGGCGAAATTTTTGGGATAGAAATATATTGAGGTCGGGTTTTCTATACTGCTGTAACCGAGAGTTTCCATAGTCTGCTCATATGAGCACTTGGCGTTCAGGGTGTCAACATAAGCCTGCTTGAGAGCAAGCACCTGCGCATCATCGAGATAACCCTCTATCAGCTTCTTCTGCAGCTCCGATAAATCCCCGAAGCCCATTACCGCGGAAAGATCCGTAATATCAATCTGGGAAAGATCCACGTCGTCTAAAAGGCTCATAAAAGGGGCAAGGTTGAGATGTTTGAAATCTATGTCATTGAAATCAATATCCACAAGGTCAAAATCGTTAACTGTAAGATCATTGAATTCAAGACCGGTAATAACATCTGTTTTAAGATTATTAAGCTGCTCCTGCACAACCTGTGAGTTTTCTGTGCGCTCAAGAGCATATTCCAAAAGATCCGTTCTGTAGCCGATACCGTTTGTACCTAAGGAGAAAACCGTATCCTCGTTAGGAAGAAGTACACCTACAATTTTTATTTCCAGACCTTCGTCAATGGCTTTTTTAACAAAGTTGCTGTCTCTTCTCTTATCGACCCAGAGTCCTGTTGTTTTGTCCTTTTCCATAAGCTCTGAATTGAGGACAAGCTTAAATCTGAGACTGCAGATTTCTTCGTAAGTATACATAGTCTGTTCTATCTGCAGAGCGTCGGAACCTGCAAGACTGGACATAAAGTCAGATGAGAATTGGCTCTGATCTCTCAGGCCAAGACCGTAAAGAACAAACTCTGTTATTTCACTGTTCTGGTCAAGAATTAGCACAACCTCACTTTTATCCTTGGGAAGTCTGCCGTAAACAACATCATATTGCTGCTCGATAAACTCGTCGTCACCTATAAGCTCATACCATGCATCCAATATGGTTGTACCGGTAATGCCTTCCATCATACCCATAAGGTCAACGCCCTGGAAGTCATTTAAAAGCGTGTTCGGGTTAACATGAAGGATTCCGTTTTCCGTGTCTGCACGGTATATGTTAAGCGGCGTAGTGTATTTATACTGAATATCGTTACAAAGCTCGTCAAATCTTTCCTGATTATCCAAAATATATTTTCTGAAGCTTGCCACATTGTTGTTATCTGCTTCTGATACGAAGGTGCTCAGCATTTCCGTGAGCATATCGTTAACATAAACATTATCCTTGTCATGGTCTATATTGGTACCGGTTGACATAATTCCCGTAAAGGCATTCATCAGCGATTCCGTATTGATAGCTTCTCTTTCAATAGAATATGGATATGCCAGAAGAGCATCGCTCTGCATTCTTTCAACATAATTCTCTATACCGGTCGAAAGAGCAATAACAAGAGCAATACCGATAATACCGATAGAGCCTGCAAAAGCAGTCAGAATGGTTCTGGTCTTTTTGGTCATAAGATTACGAAGTGAAAGACCGAAGGCGGTTTTAAGACTCATCGAGGGCTTTCTGCCTTTTTTGGCTTCCTCCTGTGCCTTGACCTTTTCCATACGCAGATCAGCCGCCCCGGGTTCAAAGGGATTGCTGTCGTCTGTCATACGGCCGTCCTTAAAGCGGATGATTCTATTTGAATATTCATTTGCGAGTTCAGGGTTATGGGTAACCATAATGATAAGCTTATCCTTGGAAATCTCCCTGAGCAGCTCCATAATCTGAACACTTGTTTCACTGTCGAGAGCACCTGTGGGCTCGTCAGCAAGAAGAATATCGGGGTTGTTGATAAGCGCACGTGCAATAGCAACTCTCTGCACCTGACCGCCGGACATCTGGTTCGGTTTTTTATTGATATAATCGCCTAAGCCTACCTGCTCAAGGGCCTTGATAGCTCTTTCTCTTCTTTCGGTTTTTCCAACACCCGAAAGGGTAAGGGCAAGCTCAACATTTGCAAGCACCGTCTGATGAGGAATAAGATTATAGCTCTGGAAAATGAAGCCGATTGAATGGTTCCTGTAAGTATCCCAGTCTTCATCGGTAAAGGTCTTGGTGCTCTTACCGTTTATGATAAGATCTCCGCTTGTGTATCTGTCGAGTCCGCCGATGATGTTAAGCATAGTGGTTTTACCGCAACCCGAGGGACCGAGAATGGAAACGAACTCATTTTCCCTGAAGCTTACGCTTACATTATTCATCGCACGAATCGTCGTATCGCCGGCAACATAATCTTTAATTATATTTTTTAATACGAGCATCGATTTATCCTCCTGTTAATTTTTCTTTTCCCTGTTTATTTTCAGGTCCTCTAAGAAAAACTTGATTTTATCACGGTTTATCAGAATCATAATTGTCACAAGCATAAAAATTACAAGAAGCACCGTTGCCACTACTCCCGTGGGGAATTTCTTGCCGCCTGTGTAGCTGACCTGGGGAATATAGCCGTCGTCCTCTATGTCTTCAACCGTAACTCTTTTGCTGAAGAAAATGCTGAACACCCATTCTACGGTTTCATCCACCGTCATTGCGCTTATATTTTCGCTTATGCCCTGAGCAAAGCTTGATATCATGCTGTTGGTGCCTGCATCACCTGTATCAATCAAAGAAATGATTATGCTGTCGTTACCGGGAAGCTTTATGGTTTCAACCGCATATCTGAGCAAGGTTACAAGCACTGCCGGACGGTCTGCTTTGATTGCGTAAATCCGAATGGGAGAACCGCTCTGTGTTCTTTTTGAGGCAACAGTCACAAGCTCACCCATACCCTCAAACTGTGAGAGATTGAGCTCGGGGAAGGCAAAGGATATATCAAGTGTTTCTGTCAGCTTTGCGATAAGAGCATTAACATCAACCTGAGTCAGAGCAGAAAAATCAACAAGCCCCGAAAGACCGAGCTGATTGAGTATATTCATAACGGGATAAATAAGATTCTGAGCACATATACCGAGGCCGCCGTAATTGAGGAAATACATAAGATTGGGCAATATCTCGGTAACGGTGTTGAAGGGACTTTCCAGCATTCTGTCAATCAGTGAAGCAAGGGATGTAATAACAGGCTTGATTGCATCCCCGTTCTGAATGGCTGCCAGATATTCGCTGTAGCTGAGAATATCCTCGCTGTAAACGCCCATAGCCTCAAGAATGGGAATAATCGCTGTGTTATATCCGTCACTGCCGTAAAAATCTATAGCATTCAGAACTGATATTTTACCGCCTGCAAGGAGCATTCTGAAAAGACTGTCCGCAGGTCTGAGCACGGCGCTGACAGCGTCTATAAAGCCCTGCTTATCGCCGTCTGTGAAGCCCCAATCGAGTAAATCTTTATTGATATATTCCCACGAGCTGAAATTTGAAAGCTGTGACGATACTGCGCTGAACTGCTCTTCCGTAAGGCTCTCAGCCACCGCATAGGGGGCAAAGTTAACACCGAGAAGCTCAACAAACTTTTTAATATCCTCACCCTGAAGCATCGTATAAACCTCTGTTACTACTTCTGAAAGGAGTGAGTTTGAATAAATCTTAGGCTCAAGAAGCTCTCTGAGATCAGAAGCCTCTCCTGTTTCTGCAACTATATCGTCAACCAGTGTATCCACGTCATTAAGAGCACTTTCGAAGTCCTCATAGGTGAGATTTTCTGTATAGGTTGCAACGCTTTCTCTCTTCTGACGGAAGCTCCACTGATAATCGTTGATGCTTGCCCCCTGAGATGAAAGAATATTGACAAGAATGGTTATTATCTCATCCGTAGGCTTTGCCAGCAGATTTGTTACCGTTGAGTTAAGATCAAGAGCGGCATCAAATTCAACATTAGAATTAAGAGTCTCAATAATGAAGCTCTGATTGAGCTTTACCGTTTCAAGAACCCATCTGAGAAATTCGATATATACGTCACCCTTATTCGGTATAACTCTGTTGCCCGATAAGGTTCCGCAGGAAGCAAAGGTGTCAAGATCGAGGGGAGCTGTTTTGAAATCGGAAAGGGAGATACTGCCCAGATCGAGGTTGATGCTCATTCCTCCTTCAATAGAACCAAGGTCAACAAAGGAATCAACGCTGAGAAGAGGAATGCCCATAACAGAGATTTTCATAGGCTCCATAAGTGCGGAAATAGCCGACTCAAGTCCGCCGTTATTCACAAAATGGGCAATACTCGGAAGATTTTCCGTAAGCATTGACGCAGGAGCGGCAAGGATTTTCTCTATATAAGCCAGAAGATCCAGCACAATGTTTCTTATAATCGCATGCTTATCTGCAGCCGCCTCCGAATAGAAGGCTGAGGGGCTTTTATATTCAGTACAGCCAAGGCTCTCATAAATGGGAAGAATGGCATTTTCATAGCCCTTTTCACCGGTTATACCCACAATCGAGCCGATAATCGGATAGGTACCGCCGCAGACCAATGCATAAATAAGTGAGTTGAGCGGACCGAAAATTGCACTTGCGGCAACGGCAAAGCCTCTCTCATCACTTACGCCCCAGTCAACACCGTCAAGATCAACCTGACTCCATGAGGAATAGCTTAAAAGCCGTCTGCTGACCTGAGGATATACACTCAGATACGCTGCAACATAGGAAACGGAAACATTCAGACCGAGAGCAGAAATCGTATCGCCGTTTTTCTCAAGAGCCTTATAAACCTCCACGAGAATCAGTGAAAGAGTGTTGCTTGAGCATAATTCAGGCATAATCATATCCTTAAGTGTGGTATCGCTGAGCTGCTCAAGCAGACCTGTAATAAGCCTGTCGGTTTTTCCTATTGCATCCTCTGCCTGGGAAGAGGTTACTCCCGTCGGGTATGTGACGGCAGAAGCGCCCAGAGGCAGAATTGCCACCGACAGTATTACCGCAACAAGAATACAGCTTATAGCTTTTTTGATAAATTTGCTCATTTTATTCCGTTTCTCCTCTATATCAAATCTGAGAAGCCTACTTCTCCATTTTAATTTAACACTGTTAAGTAAATATAGCACACTTAATTTTCGATTTCAATACAGTATTATATAAATATTCTGATAATTCGTTAGAGTTTATAGATTTTTCACACTTCTGACACCTTTTTTAAACCTTTTTTCAGCCCGACTATTGACAAAATTCCAAGAAAGCTTTATAATACATTCTGTTTGTTCGATGTCTAACAATTCGATTGCTAACAATCCCTCTTGCATATTAAATTATGCATTTCCGAAAGTGAAATATAAGCCGTAATCAGGCACAAAAATCGGAAAAATCACCTGAACTGCATTATATTATTCGGCAGATATCAAATGTGGAAATGTTCAAACTTAACCCGAAAGGAGAAAGACAATGAAGGAACGAAAACTGGGCTTTGAGCTTCATAAAACCGCCCGTCTTATAAAAAGGTATATGGACTCCGATGCCTCAAAAAGCTATGTTGACAAAATGACCGGTACCCACGGCTGGGCTGTGGGATATTTCTATCACAACCGTCATAAAGATATCTTTCAGAAGGATTTTGAGCAGGAATTCAATATCCGCCGCTCAACAGCCAGCTCCATTCTTTCACTTATGGAAAAGAACGGACTTATCCGACGTGAGGGAGTGCCCTATGATGCAAGGCTCAAAAAAATCACACTGACGGATAAAGCTGTTGAAATTCAACACATTGTTGATGATGCCTTTGAGCGCTTCGAAAGCACTATGAAACAGAATATCAGCGAAGGAGAGCTTCAGGCTTTCTTCACTGTGCTCGATAAAATAAACAGCAATATGGAAAGGAATGATTCAGATGATTAAACGGCTTTCAAAATGTATAAGAGAATATAAGCTGCCGTCAATTCTTTCCCCGATTTTTGTTTCGCTTGAGGTCGTTATGGAGGTTCTTATTCCTCTTATGATGGGATGGCTCATAGATAACGGCATCGAGAAAAGCGACAGTGCCTATGTGCTTAAAATTGGCGGAATTCTTGTGGTTCTCTGCCTTTTCAGCCTGTTTTTCGGCGTAGCCGCAGGAACCTTCGCAGCAAAAGCTTCATCGGGCTTCGCAAAAAATCTGCGCCACGATATGTTTCATAACATACAGAGCTTTTCCTTTGCAAACATCGATAAATTTTCAACCTCAGGTCTTGTGACAAGGCTTACAACCGATGTAACAAACCTGCAGAATTCCTATCAGATGATAATCCGAATTGCGGTGCGCTCCCCTTCTATGCTCATCTTTTCCCTTGCTATGGCTCTGAGCATAAATGCAAAGCTCAGTATGATTTTCCTTTGCATAATTCCCTTTCTCGCTCTCGGTCTCGGCTTTGTTATTTCAAAGGCTCATCCCGTGTTCAAAAGAGTATTCAAAATCTATGACAAGCTCAACACCGTTGTTAACGAAAACCTCCACGGCATAAGAGTGGTTAAATCCTTTGTAAGAGAAGAAGAGGAAGAAAATAAATTCAAGGGTGTTTCGGGCACTATTTATGCTCTCACAAAAAAGGCTGAATTCTATCTTTCCTATAATGCCCCTCTTATGCAGATAAGCTCTTATACAGCTATGCTTCTTATCGCCTGGGTCGGTGCAAAGCTTATTATAAACTCCGGAGCAACGGAGCTTACCACCGGCGAGCTTTTTTCCGTTATATCCTATACAATGCAGATTCTTATGACTCTTATGATGCTTTCAATGATTTTTGTTATGCTCACAATGTCAAGAGCCGCAGGTGAAAGAGTCTGTGAGGTTCTCAACGAAGAAAGTGATCTTCATTCACCCGAAAATGCCGTCACTGAGGTAAAGGACGGCAGCATCGACTTTGAAAATGTGGGCTTCAGCTATTCAAACGACGAAAGCAAGCTCTGCCTTAAAAATGTTAATATACACATAAACAGCGGCGAAACCGTGGGAATTATCGGCTCCACCGGTTCGTCAAAAACCTCACTTGTTCAGCTTATTCCCCGCCTTTACGATGTTACCACGGGTACTCTTAAGGTCGGCGGTGTTGATGTCAGAGCTTATGACCTTGACGCACTCAGACTCAGTGTTGCAACAGTACTTCAGAAGAATGTTCTTTTCTCAGGCACTATCAAAGAAAATCTCCGTTGGGGAAACGAAAACGCCACCGACGAGGAAATTATCGAGGCCTGTAAGCTTTCTCAGGCTCACCCGTTTATAAGCGAAATGCCCGACGGGTACGACACCTATATCGAGCAGGGCGGCACAAATGTTTCAGGCGGTCAGAAGCAGAGAATTTGTATCGCACGTTCACTTTTGCAAAACCCGAAAATTCTTATTCTCGATGACTCCACAAGTGCTGTTGACACAAAAACCGACGCCCTAATAAGAAAGGGCTTTAAGCAGTACATTCCCGAAACCACAAAAATCATTATTGCTCAGAGAATATCATCCATTGAGGATGCGGATAAAATAATAGTTCTTGACGGCGGCGAAATTGTGGGCTTCGGCAATCATTCAGAGCTTATAGAAACCAATGAAATCTATAAAGAAGTATACTATTCACAGATAAAAGGAGGCAAAGAAAATGAGTAATTCACAAAACAGAATGTCTCCCAAAATGCCTCCTAAGATGCCTCCCGGCAGACACGGCGGCGTACCTATGAGAATTGAGGGCGCAAAGCTTGACCCCAAGGTCCTCAAGCGCATTTTTTCCTATGTGGGCACAAAATACAAGCTCTATATGCTTTTGGTTGTGCTATGCATTTTCCTTTCAAGCGTTGCCAATGTTTTTTCTTCTCTCTTCCTCGGTCAGCTTATTGATGAATATATCACTCCCATGCTCGAAAGCGGCTCAAAGGATTTCACCGACCTTATCATTATGCTGCTTAAAATGGCGGCTATCTTTGCTGTGGGTATCCTATCCACCTTTACCTATAACAGAATAATGGTGGTGGTTGCTCAGGGCATTCTTAAGACTATCCGTGACGAAATGTTTTCCCATATGCAGACATTGCCCATAAAATATTTTGACCGTAACAGTCACGGCGATATTATGAGCCGCTACACTAACGACATTGATACGCTCCGTCAGATGATTTCACAGACCATTCCTCAGGTCATATCCTCGGCGGTTACAATCGTTTCAACCTTCGTTGCAATGGTTTCTTCAAGTCTTCCTCTGACCGCTGTTGTTATCGTGTGCGTCATTATAATGATGACTTTCACAGGCAAAATTGCTTCACGAAGCGGTAAATTCTTTATGAAACAGCAGGAAACTCTCGGCGATGTAAACGGATATATCGAAGAAATGATTACCGGTCAGAAGGTTATCAAGGTTTTCTGTCACGAAGGAAAGACCAAAGAAGAATTTGATGAAAAGAACGGGGAATTATTCAACAACACCTTTTCGGCAAATAACTTCGTTAATATGCTGGGCCCCATAAACAATAATCTGGGTCACCTGCAGTATGTTATAATCGCAATCATCGGCTGCTTCCTTGCAGTGCTCACAACTGCCGGAACCTTCCCCGAAAAGGGCTTTATGAGCATTTTTGCCATCACTGCAGGCACAGTTGCATCCTTTTTACAGCTTTCAAAATCCTTCACCATGCCCATAAATCAGATATCTCAGCAGTTTAACTCCGTGGTTATGGCTATGGCGGGTGCAAAGAGAATTTTTGATCTGCTTGACGAAAAGAGCGAGGTTGATGACGGCTATGTTACCCTTGTCAATGCTAAATATAACGAAAAGGGCGAAATCACCGAAACTCCCGAGCATACAGGCCTTTGGGCTTGGAAGCATCCCCACGAGGACGGTACAACAACCTACACTAAGCTTGAGGGCGAGGTTCGTTTCTTTGATGTGGATTTCGGATATAACGAAGAAAAAATTGTGCTTCATAATATATCTCTCTACGCCGAGCCGGGGCAAAAGGTTGCCTTTGTCGGTGCAACAGGTGCAGGTAAAACAACCATAACCAATCTCATCAACCGCTTCTATGACCTTGCCGACGGAAAGATACGTTACGACGGCATAAACATCAACAAAATCAAAAAGAATGACCTTCGACGCTCTCTCGGTATCGTTCTTCAGGATACTAACCTCTTTACCGGTACTGTTAAGGAAAACATCAGGTACGGCAACCTTGACGCCACAGACGAGCAGATTATTGAGGCTGCAAAGCTTGCTAACGCACATTCCTTTATTTCAAGACTTCCCCAAGGCTACGACACTATGCTCACAGGCAACGGTGCCAATCTTTCACAGGGTCAGAGACAGCTTATTTCAATCGCGCGAGCTGCCGTTGCCGATCCGCCGGTTATGATTCTTGACGAGGCAACCTCTTCAATCGATACAAGAACGGAAGCCCTTGTGCAAAAGGGTATGGATGCTCTTATGAAGGGCAGAACCGTATTTGTTATCGCTCACCGTCTTTCAACGGTTATGAATTCCGATGTTATTATGGTTCTCGAAAAGGGCGTCATTATCGAAAGAGGCACTCACGATGACCTTATTGCCAAAAAGGGCAAGTATTATCAGCTTTATACGGGTGCCTTTGAGCTTGAATAAAAAAGGGGTTTGCGGTGCTTCATCTGTCAGTAGAAATGACAGAAAAATAAATATATTAAACGGCAGAAGAAAAGGGGAGATGCATCAAGTGTCACCCCTTTTTGCATATAATCGCCCTTTTTCCGGCACAGATATCAAATATATTTTCCCTTACCACATTTTTTTATAAATTATGTTGACTTTAAGAGAGAAAATAATGTAAAATATAAGATACGGGTAAATAGCCCAAAATCATTTTCAGGAGGTGGGTCGCACAATGGACGGCGATAGTAAACCTAACGCGTGCAATAATCTTATAAGCAGTGCAGACCCTGCCAAATCACTGACGGCTCTGCACTGAGAAAGTCGGTGAATTAAATGAATGAAAATGAGTTCGGTAGTCTTTACAGATTGCTGGCAAAAAACAAGCTTAAGGAGCTGCGTGATGAGCTCAGCGATATGGCTTACCCTGATATTGCGGAATTCATTATGGATATGGACGACGATAAATTAGCCGTTAAAATTTTCCGTATCCTTCCGAAGGATATTTCCGCAGACGTTTTCGCTTACCTTGAGCCCGACAGTCAGACTGTTATTGTCCAGTCCATAACCGACAGTGAAATCGAACGTCTTATGGACGACCTTTACGTGGACGACGCAGTTGACTTTCTTGAGGAAGTACCTGCGAACATCGTCAGAAGGGTTCTTGCCAACACGGACAAGGAAACCCGTGATATTATCAACCGCTTCTTAAAATATCCGGAAAACTGTGCCGGCAGTGTTATGACCATCGAAATGGTGGAGCTTCACGACCGTCTCACCGTTGCGGAAGCAATCAAAAGCATCAGACGTTCGGGTGTTGATAAAGAAACAATCTACACCTGCTATGTTATCGACGATAAGCGTCATCTTGTGGGTACCATTCCCCTTCGGCGCCTGCTTCTCAATGAGGAGGACACTCCCCTGACCGAGATTATGAGCGATGATGAACAGCTTATCTTTGTTAAAACCATGGACGACCAGGAAGAGGTTGCCGCTATTGCCAAAAAGTATGACCTTCTTTCCGTACCTGTTGTTGATAACGAAAGCCGCCTCGTGGGCATCATCACCATCGACGACATCGTTGACATCATCGATGAAGAGGCCACCGAGGATATGGAAAAGATGGCCCTTCTTACTCCCTCTGAGGACGAATACCTGAAAACAGGCGTTTTCACTCTTGCAAAAAACCGTATAGGCTGGCTTCTTGTTCTTATGATAGCCTCCACCTTTACGGGTCAGATAATTGAAGGCTTCGAAAATCAGCTCGCAACAATAGCAGGTCTTACTGCCTGTATCCCTATGCTTATGGGCACGGGAGGCAACTCGGGCAACCAGGTCTCAACACTTATCATCCGCGGTCTTGCCCTTGGCGAAGTTAAAATCAAAGACTACTTCCGGGTTTTATGGAAGGAAGTCAGAGTTTCACTTATGGTCGGTATAATCCTTGCAGTTGCCAACTACGGCAGAATGCTTCTTTTAAATGCAATGGGCAGCGACACCTCAAACAGTGTCATCCTTGTCGTTTCCCTTTCCGTTGCGGCAGTTGTCGTCGTTTCAAAGACAATCGGCTGTACTCTTCCCATTGTGGCAAAGCTGCTGAAGCTTGACCCTGCACTTATGGCAGGTCCCCTTATCACCACCCTTGTGGATACTATTTCGCTTATCATTTATTTTGCCTTAACAAAGGCTCTTATTCCGATGTAAGCCCGGTTATTCCCGCATTTGGGAGGGATTTGCCCTCCCAAATAGTTTTGTTTGTTTATATAAAAGTAAAAGGAGGTTATGCTCTTGAGCAACAATCCGTTTAAGGTTAATAAAGAGCACACCAGAGCAGCCACAAGCCGTTTCTGGTCCTACACAAAGGGATACAGATTCCTTACTCTGCTTTGCCCGATAATGGTTCTTCTTGATGTTATTATTGAGCTTCAGATTCCCAAGGAAATGGGAGAGGTTATTAACCTTATATATGAAGCAAATAACCCCGAATATACGGGAATTTTCACTGCCGAGCTTACAAAGCAGCTTTTTGTTGTACTCGGCCTTTGTGCCGTAACCCTTATCATAGGCTACATAGCATCAAGATGCTCTGCTATATCCAGCATGGGCTTCGGTGCAAACCTGAGAAGAGAGCTCTTTAATAAAACCCAGAGCCTTTCTTTTGAAAACATTGACAAGATAAAGATTTCTTCTCTTATCACAAGAATGACAAATGACGTGGCATCGGTTCAGAATGTTTATAAAAACACTATCGTCACCTTTGTCAAGGGTCCCTTTATGCTTGTTTCCGCTCTTTTCTATGCACTCGACATAAGCAAAAAGCTCACATCTGTTTTCTGGGTTGCTCTGCCTGCAATCGTTATAATTCTTGCAGTTATGGGCTATCTCGCAGTCCCCATTTTTAAAGAAATGCTCAAAAAGACCGATGAATTCAACGGCGTTTTAAGAGGCAACATCAACGGCATCAGAGTTGTTAAATCCTTCGTTCGTGAGGAGTATGAAAAGCAGAAGTTTGAAAAGGTCAATGTTGCCGTTATGAAAATGAACGAAAGGGCGCAAACTATTGCTCTTTACATAACACCTGCAATTATGCTGGTTATTTACGGCTGTATGGTCGTTTCTCTCTGGTGGGGCAGCAACCTTATTATTGAAGGCGAAGACGGTCTACAACCCGGCGACCTGAACGCATTTATCACCTATATCACTCAGGTGCTTTCCTCACTTCTGACCGTACTTCTCATCTTCCTGAGTATGATTATGGCTAAGGCTTCAATCGCCAGAATCGGAGAGGTTTTCGCCGAGGAGCCCACAATCACCGACAAGGATGCAGACCCCGATCTTACGGTTGAAAACGGCGAAATCGAATACAGAAACGTAAGCTTCAGATATCTTAAGGATTCAGACAGAAAAATTCTGGAAGATATCAACATAAAAATAAATGACGGTGAAACCGTAGGCATCATCGGTTCAACAGGCTCTTCAAAAAGTACTCTCATTCAGCTCATTCCCCGTCTTTACGATGTTGACGAAGGACAGCTTCTCATCGGCGGCAGAGATGTAAGGGACTACACCTTCAAAAATCTCCGCTCGGAAATTTCAGTCGTTTTGCAGTATAATACTCTTTTCTCGGGTACGATCAAGGATAATATCCGCTGGGGCGACTTTGAAGCGAGCGAAGAGGATATCATCACAGCCGCAAAGGATGCACAGGCTCACGAATTCATCACAGAGTTTGAAAAAGGCTATGATACCGAGCTCGGTCAGGGCGGCAACACCGTTTCCGGCGGTCAGAGACAGCGTATCTGCATCGCAAGAGCCCTTTTAAGAAAGCCGAAAATCCTTATTCTTGACGACTCAACAAGTGCCGTTGACACTGCCACCGATGCAAAAATCAAGGCAGCCTTAAGAAGCGACAGATATAAGGGTATAACAAAAATAATCATCGCTCAGCGTATTACATCAATAATGGATTCTGACCGTATCATCGTTATAAATGACGGTAAAATCGACAGCATCGGCACCCACGATGAGCTTAAGGCTTCAAGCGAAATTTACCGTGAAATCTTTGTTTCACAGCAGGAAGGAGTGTTGGCACAGTGAATAAGACTCCCAAAACTGACGAAGCAATCGAAGAAGTGACCAAATCCGCAGAAGAAACTGCAGAAAAAGCCTCGGAATCTGAGAAAACGAAGAAAAAGTCTGTCAGAAAAAAGGCAAGAGGCAAAAAAATTCCCGAAAATGAAACCGAAGAAGAAAGAAAAGAAAGAGAAGCCAGAGAAGAAAAAAAGAGAAAGGCAAAGCCGAAGGATATTAAACAAGCCACAAAAAGGCTTATAAAATATATCACAAAATATAAGGTTCTGCTTATCATCACCGCTATTCTTGTTGTCCTTACAGCTGCTATCGGCGGTGTCGCTTCTCTTTTCATGTTTCCTGTTTATGAGGCAATAGAAAGCATCATTGTTCATAACGGAGACAAGAGTGCCGCTATGGCTGAAATCGTCAAATGGCTCATAATTATGGCTTTGGCATACGGTATTTCAGCTGTCTGCAACCTTGTTTATTCAAGGCTTATGCTCTTTGTTTCAACAAGAACTCTTGCAAATATGCGTCGTGATCTTTTTAACCATATTCAGGGCCTTCCTATTGAATATTTCGACAAAAGAAAAACCGGTGAAATAATGAGCCATTTCACCAATGACGTTAACCGTATTAAAGACCTTGTCAGCAGTAATTTCCCCACGCTTATATCTTCCTCCATTCAGGCTGTTCTGAATATTACAATTATGCTGGTGCTTTCAGCAAGGCTTACCTTTACCATTACCTTTGCAATCATCGCTATGTTTGCCGTTGTGATGTTTATCACAAGCAAATGCTCACCCCTCTTCAAAAAGCAGCAGAAAGCTATTGCCGAATGTAACGGCTATATTGAGGAATACATCAAAGGTATCAAGGTCGTTCAGCTTTTCTCACAGGAGGATAAAACAAAAACTGCTTTCAGCACCCTTAACGAAAACTACCGTAAGACCGGTGTTAAAGCAAACATCATCGGCGGCTTTATGGGCCCGCTTATGTCTATAATCACAAGAGTCAACTATGCTATTGTTGTTTTCTACGGTGCGGCTCTTATAACAAAGGGTATTATGGGTGTTCCCGCTCTTGTTACTTACCTCAGCTATGCATCGAGCTATGCTTCACCCATCGCCTCCCTGGCAAGCTGTTACAGCTCCCTTGTTTCAGCCCTTGCAGGTGCAGAAAGAATTTTTGAGGTTCTTGATACTCCCACCGAAACCGACGAAGGTAAGGTTACCCTCGTTCGCATCATTGAAAATATGCTCGGCGAAAAAGAGGAAACAGCCTCCGAGGAAGGCATCTTTGCCTGGAAGGTACCCGGTGAAAATGACGAAAAAGCAGAGTATATTCCCGTTAAAGGCAATATTGAGGTTAAGGACATCACCTTCGCTTATGTTGAAGGTACAGACGTACTGAAAAATGTCAGCGTCAATGCTAAAAGCGGTCAGAAGGTTGCTTTTGTCGGCTCAACAGGTGCCGGTAAAACCACTATCACAAACCTTATCAACCGCTTCTATGAGGTTGACAGAGGTGAAATTGTTTACGACGGTATCCCCATCAAGGATATTAAGAAAGATGACCTTCGACGTTCAATGGCTATGGTTCTGCAGGACACCAGACTTTTCCAGGGAACCGTTGCGGAAAATATCCGTTACGGCAAGCTTGATGCAACCGACGAAGAGGTTATTGCCGCGGCAAAGCTTGCAAATGCTCATTCCTTCATCGAAAAGCTTCCCAAGGGATATGAAACGGAGATCAGAGCCGATGCAGCCAACCTTTCAATGGGTCAGGCTCAGCTTATAAACATTGCCCGTGCCGCAATATCAAAGACTCCCCTGCTCATTCTCGACGAGGCAACCTCATCTGTAGATACAAGAACCGAGCGTCTTATCGAAATCGGTATGGATAAGCTTATGGAAAACCGTACTGTTTTCGTTATTGCTCACAGACTGTCAACAGTCCGCAATTCACAGGATATAGTTGTTCTTGAAAAGGGAGAAATCATCGAAGAGGGCGACCATAACGAGCTTATTGCCAAGGGCGGAAAATACTATCAGCTTTACACCGGCTCTTTTGAGCTTGAATAAACAAGTTTATATGTAAAAAGCAAAGCTAAGAAAGGAGAATGTGCTGTGTTATACTTTATTGCGGCTTTATCTGATTTTATTTACTTTGTTAAAAAGTTTTTTGAAGATCTTTTCGGCGGATTTGCTGAATGATTAACTGTAAAAAAAGAGGCTGTTGCACAAAAGTGCAACAGCCCCACTTTTTTATCACATATATCTCATAAGCGCAACAACCTTGCCTAAGATTGCCACCTGATCAACGATAATGGGTTCGTATTCATCGTTTTCAGGCTGCAGACGGAAGTGTCCGTTCTCTTTATAAAAGGTCTTCACCGTTGCTTCGTCCTCAATAAGCGCAACAACTATTTCACCGTTTCTTGCAGTTGATGTTTTTTCCGCAAAGAGAATATCGCCGTCAAGAATTCCTGCATAGAGCATACTTTCACCTCTTACACGAAGGGCAAACATCTCTTTGTCACCTGAAATATGTCCGCCTGTAAAGGGAAGATAACACTCAATCTGCTCAACGGCAAGAATGGGCGAGCCTGCAGTAACAGTACCTAGCAAGGGAACATGCCTGACATTTTCTGCCTGTCCCACAATACGGATGGAACGCTTGAGCATGGGGTCACGCTCAATATAGCCCTTTTCTTCGAGAGCGTTAAGATTATTCTGAACCGAAGAGGTTGAGCTGAGCCCAACCGCCTGACAGATTTCTCTGACAGAGGGGATTGCACCGTAGCCTGCTCTTTCTTTTAAATATTCAAGTATTCTGTATTGGTTTTCGCTGAGTTCTCTCATTTTTCTGACCTCTTTTCCTAAAAATCCGCAGTGAAAATTAAAACAAATGTTCGTCTTCACAGCCATTATAACACATCAAAACAGAAATTGCAAACATTTGTTCTATATTTTTCAAAAAATTTTTTCATCGGGGAAAAGCCCGCTGATCGCAGGGTATTCAGTATAAAAAGTGCTGTTTTTGCCAAGGCTAAAGGTAAATAAATAACAGAAAAGGCGGATAATTTATGAAAAAGAACAATATGCTTCAAAAAATCGCATCGGGAAAAGGCTTTTATATCACTGTGGCAGTAAGCTTTTGCCTTATCATCTTTGCCGTTGTATTGGTTTACCGCACCTCAACGAATATGCTAAAAGGGATTCTTACCGTTCCGAATGATGTAACACAGCAAGCCCGTCAGAACGAAACAGACGAGGCTGATCCCAGATATGAACCGGATTTCAATATAACCCTGCCCACTCAGGATGAGCCGGAAACCTCATTAAGATGGGACAATATCGACGAGAATCAGACAGCAACAACAACCGAAAAAGCAACCGAAGCAGCAATAATAAACGATTCCTATATTTTACCTTCGGGCAATGATATACAGCGTGATTTTTCTCCCGCAATACCTACCTACGACATCACCATGGGCGACTGGAGAACACACAGAGGCATTGACTTTTCGGCAGAGGAAGGAAGCGAGATTAAGGCTGTCGGAAACGGCAAGGTAACACGGGTGCTTTCGGATCGAAGCTACGGTTATATTCTCGAAATCGATCATGGAGATTTTACGGCACGATACTGCGGACTTGAACAGGAAAACGCCCTCAAGCTCGGCGATACGGTAAAAAAAGGAGACACTGTCGGAAAGGCGGGTCTGATACCCTGTGAAGCAGGACAGGAAAGCCATTTTCACTTTGAAGTTATTAAAAACGGAGTGTTTGTTGACCCTCTTGAAGCTATGGGGAAAACAGAGTAAAAAAGACAAAACAAACAACTGAACATCATTAAAAAGTAACAATTTGGTTTTTATTCACAAAACATATTTTACTACCCTTTTTCCGTTGACAAAAAGCGGCTTTTTATGATATACTTTTTGCGTTGGTATTTTGCATTTATAATGTATATGTACCTGTGAAAATAATAGCGACTTCGTTCTTTGAGACTGACGGAAAAGTGGAGTTCACCACGTGAATCAAAGAACCTATACGCCGACCGTCTGGGCATCTTACGAACAGGTTTTTCCTTGTGTAAGTATGTCCTTTTTGTTTTAAATGCAAAGTGCAAAACCCTTCCACCGCTAACGCGTCCCCCTTCCCTTTCAGGGAAGGCAAGCATAACTATTCATTAATCAGTATTATTTTCCGCTAAGGAGGTTTTCATTATGAAAAAAGTTGCAATCATTATGGGCAGCGACAGCGATTTGCCTGTTGTTTCAAAGGCCGCCGATACCCTCAAGGAATTCGGTGTACCCTATGAGCTTCACATCTATTCCGCTCACCGCACACCCGTTGAAGCAAAGGAGTTTTCCGAAACAGCAAGAGATAAGGGCTTCGGCTGTATTATTGCCGCCGCAGGCATGGCTGCTCACCTCGCAGGTGCAATTGCCGCCAACACAACCCTTCCCGTTATCGGCATCCCCATGAAATCAAAATATCTCGACGGTATTGACGCCCTTTTGTCAACAGTACAGATGCCCTCAGGTATCCCCGTAGCTACAGTTGCAATTGACGGTGCAGTCAATGCCGCCTTGTTGTCTATTGAGATTCTCGCCGTAACTGACGAGGAACTCGCAGAAAAGCTTTCTGCAAAGAGAAAAGCTGACACTCAGAAGGTACTCGAAAAAAATGCTGCTGCCGAAAAGCAGTATAATAACTGATAAATTATTTAATTTTACGGAGGTATAAAAAATGGAAAAGACAACTCAGATGTATGAAGGTAAGGCAAAGAAGGTTTTTGCAACAGCAGACGAAAATCTCGTAATCGTTTCCTATAAGGACGATGCAACAGCTTTTGACGGACTCAAAAAGGGTCAGATTATGGGTAAGGGTGTTGTAAACAACAGAATGTCAAACTACCTTTGCCAGCTTCTTGAAAAGAACGGCGTTCCCACTCACTATGTTGAAGAACTCAACGATAGAGAAACCGTTGTTAAAAAAGTAAGCATCGTTCCCCTTGAGGTTATTATCCGTAACATTTCAGCAGGCTCCTTCTCAAAGAAGTACGGCGTAGAAGAAGGCATCGTATTCGACGAGCCCACAATCGAATTCTCATACAAGAACGACGATCTCCACGATCCCCTTCTCAACTCATATCACGCTCTTGCACTTAAGCTCGCTACAAAGGAAGAAATTGAGCTTATCAAGTCAATGGCATTCAAGGTTAACGAGGTTCTCAAGGCTTACTTCCTTTCACTCGGCGTAAAGCTTGTTGACTTCAAGATCGAATTTGGCAGACTCGCTGACGGAACAATCATCCTCGCTGACGAAATTTCCCCCGACACCTGCCGCTTCTGGGATGCAGAAACAAACGAGAAGCTTGATAAGGACCGCTTCCGCCGTGACCTCGGCGGTGTTGAAGACGCTTACAAAGAAATGATGAAGAGAGTTTTCGGCGAATAATTTTCAGACCACGGAGGTAAATCTATGGGAGGCTTTTTCGGCGTCACATCAAAAAGAGATGCTGTTATTGATGTGTTTTTCGGTGTTGACTATCATTCACACTTAGGCACCCGCCGCGGCGGTATGGCTGCAGTGAATGAAAAGGTCGGCTTTCAGCGTGACATTCACAACATTGAAAACTCACCCTTCAGAACTAAATTTGCAGGCATAACCGATGAAATGCAGGGCAACGCCTGCATCGGCTGCATCAGTGACAGCGACCCTCAGCCAATTATAATCCGCTCTAACTTAGGCGTTTATGCCATAACCACAATCGGTATCATAAACAACTCTGAGGAGCTTATAAAAGAATTTTTCTTAAACAGCGGCGGTCACTTCACCGCCATGACCGGCGGCAGAATCAACTCAATAGAGCTCACTGCCGCTCTTATAAATCAGAAAGACTCCTTCAGTGAAGGCATCCGCTTCGCTCAGGAAAAAATCGACGGCTCAATCTCAATTCTCATCCTCAAAGAGGACGGCACGATCATCGCCGCAAGAGATAAGTACGGCAGACTGCCTATCGTACTTGGCAAGGACGAGGAAGGCCACTGCGTTTCCTTTGAATCCTTCGCCTTTGAAAAGCTTGACTATGAGTTTCTCAGAGAGCTCGGTCCCGCAGAAATCGTTGAGCTGACACCTGATGCTGTTACCGTACTGAGTGAGCCTCAGAAGAAAATGCGCATATGCTCCTTCCTTTGGACCTACTACGGTTACCCCAACTCAAACTATGAGGGTATCAACGTTGAGGTTATGAGAACCAGAAACGGTGAGATAATGGCAAGGGAAGACAAAAAGGCAGGCAAATGCGAAAATATCGACTTCGTCTCGGGTGTACCCGATTCGGGAACTCCCCACGCAATAGGCTATGCCAACGAAAGCGACATTCCCTTTGCAAGACCCTTTATCAAATACACTCCCACCTGGCCCAGAAGCTTTATGCCTCAGAACCAGAAGGAGAGAAACAGAGTTGCGAAGATGAAGATGATTCCCGTTCACGAGCTTATTCAGGGAAAGAGCCTTCTTTTCGTTGACGACAGTATCGTAAGAGGAACTCAGCTTCAGGGCACTGTCGACTTCCTTTACAGCCACGGTGCAAAGCAGGTGCATATGAGATCTGCCTGCCCTCCGATTATGTACGGCTGTAAATATCTTAACTTCTCAAGAAACACCTCAGACCGTGATCTTATCGCAAGACGAGTTATCCTTGAGCTTGAAGGCGAAGAGGGCGAAAAGCACATTGACGAATATGCAGACCCCTCAACCGAAAGAGGTCAGGCACTTCTCAAGGCAATCTGCGATAAGTTCGGCTTTACGTCTCTCGGCTATCAGACACTTGAAGGTCTTATTGAAGCCATCGGTCTTGACGGCGATTGCCTTTGCACTTATTGCTGGAACGGCAAGGAGTAATTCGGAATGCGCAATTCTCAATTCGCAATGCGCAATCGCGGGATACGGATATAAAGCGGCAAGGCTTTTCCCGCCAAGAAAAAGGGCCGAGGGCATCGTCACCGAAGCGCTCGCAGTGCGAGATGAAGCGAGGCGAGGATGGCGCAGCGGTCAAAAGTTGCCCGCGCTCCAAGCGGAAAGCAACTTTTGGGCACCGCAAGAGGGCAACGCGCACCCGAAAAAGATATTACGGTGAGGTAGCTCCTGCGCGGATTGAATGATGTCGTATGGCATCAGACGCGTAGGGTACGCCCTGTGTGGCGTACCTCTCTGAATTAAAGCAATACCGTAGGGACACGGCAAGCCGTGTCCGCCTAAATAAAAAACAAATTACAGGAGAACAATCATGGATCATAAAAATTCTTTCTCTGCAAGCTATGCAGCAGCAGGCGTAGATATTACCGCCGGTTACAAATCGGTAGAGCTTATGAAAAAACACGTTGCAAGAACCCGCAACGAAGGTTCTGTAGATGATGTAGGCGGCTTCGGAGGCTGCTTCGATCTGAGCTGTGTTGCCGGAATGGAGCATCCTATTTCTGTTTCAGGTACAGACGGCTGCGGCACAAAGGTAAAGCTTGCTATTCTTATGGATAAGCACGATACAATCGGTATTGATGCAGTTGCAATGTGTGTTAACGACATCATCTGTGTGGGTGCAAAGCCCCTCTTCTTCCTTGACTATATTGCTTGCGGCAAAAACTATCCCGAAAAGATTGCTGAAATCGTAAGCGGTGTTGCTGAAGGTTGCGTACAGTCAGGCTGTGCACTTATCGGCGGCGAAACTGCTGAGCATCCCGGTCTCATGCCTGAAGAGGATTATGACCTTGCAGGCTTCGCAGTAGGCGTTGTAGACAAGCCCAAGATGATCGATAACAGCAAGATGACAGCAGGTGACGTTGTTATCGCCCTCCCCTCAACAGGTATTCACTCCAACGGCTTCAGCTTATGCCGTAAGGTTTTCGATATTGACAATAACAATCCCGAGCTTTACGTTCCCCGTGAAGAACTCGGCGGCAAGAGCATTGCAGAGGCTCTTCTCGTACCCACAAAGATTTATGTTAAGCCCGTGCTCGCTCTTCTTGAAAAGGTAAAGGTCAAGGGTATTTCTCACATCACAGGCGGCGGCTTCTATGAAAACATTCCCCGCTCAATCCCCGACGGGCTCTGCGCTAAGATTGATAAATCCGCAGTTAAGGTGCTTCCCATCTTTGACGTAATTGCAAAATGGGGCAACATTCCCGAAAGAGATATGTATAACACCTACAATATGGGTGTTGGTATGAGCATCGTTGTTCCCGCAGACGAAGCAGAGCTTTCAATTTCAGTTCTCAAGGAAAACGGTATCGATGCTTACGTTATCGGTGAAATTATCGAAGGTGACGAGAAGGTGATTCTGTAATGAGTAAGAGAATCGCAGTTCTTGTTTCCGGCGGCGGCACAAACCTTCAGGCTCTCATTGACGCCGAAAATGAAGGTGTCATCGTAAACGGTAAAATCAGCCTTGTTATTTCCAACGTCAAGGGTGCGTACGCCCTTGAAAGAGCAAGAATGAACGGCATTCCCACTGCAGTAGTACTAAAAAAAGAGTGCGGCAGTCAGGAGGCTTTCGAGCAGAACATCATCGCTCTTTTAAGAGAGCACGAAATTGATCTCATCGTTCTTGCAGGCTTTATGAGTATTCTTTCCGAAAGCTTTACCAAAGCCTTCCCTCACAGAATTATAAATGTGCATCCCTCACTTATCCCCTCCTTCTGCGGTAAGGGCTTCTACGGCCTTCATGTTCACGAAAGGGCTCTCAGCTACGGTGTGAAGGTTACGGGTGCAACGGTACACTTTGTAAATGAAATTCCCGATGGCGGTGAAATCATCTTACAAAAGGCTGTTGAAATAAAAGAGGGAGACACCCCCGAAATATTACAGAAAAGAGTTATGACCGAAGCTGAATGGAAGATCCTTCCCAAGGCTGTCAGCCTTTTCTGTCAGGACAGATTAACAGTTAAAGACAATAAAGTTTATATAGGAGAGTAAGCTATGAAAGTTTCAACAATCAAAGACGAACTTAATTCCCTCGCCTATCACGGCAGAGGTATCATCATCGGCAAAAGTGCCGACGGCAAAAAGGCTGTTACTGCTTATTTCATCATGGGCAGAAGCGAAAACAGCCGTAACCGTGTTTTCGTTCTTGAGGGCGATGCAATGCGCACCAAGGCTTTTGACGAAAGCAAGATGACAGACCCCCACCTTATCATCTACTACCCCGTAAGAGTGCTCGGCAACAAGACAATCGTTACAAACGGTGACCAGACCGATACCATATATGAGCTTATGGATAAGCAGATGACCTTTGAGCAGGCTCTTCGCACAAGAGAGTTCGAAGACGATGCTCCAAACTTCACTCCGAGAATTTCAGGCATCATCCGTCTTGAAAAAGAGGGTATGAACTTCGCTATGTCAATTCTCAAGAGTGCAGAGGGTGACGATTCCTCCTGCGAACGCTTCACCTATGCTTACTCTAATCCCCTTTGCGGCAGAGCAAAATTCATTCACACCTATAACTGCGACGGCAATCCCCTTCCCTCATTCGAAGGCGAGCCCAAGACTCTCCTGCTTCCCGATGTTTCCATCGACGAGCTTACAGACCTCATATGGGAAAACCTCAATGAAGATAACAAGGTTTCACTTTTCGTAAGATACATTGATATCGAAAGCGGCGAAAGCGAAACAAGAGTAGTTAACAAGAATAAATAAGGAGAAAACAAATGACTTCTAACAAAGACAGCTATATTTCCCCTTTTTCAACAAGATATGCTTCAAAGGAAATGCAGCATATTTTTTCAGAAAACTTCAAATTCAGAACCTGGCGCAGACTCTGGATTGCTCTTGCAAAGGCTGAAAAGGAATTAGGTCTTGACATCACCGATGAGCAGATTGCAGAGCTTGTGGCTTTCAAAGATGAAATCGACTACGAAACAGCTGAAAAAAGAGAAAAAGAATGCCGCCACGACGTTATGAGCCACGTTTTTGCTTACGGCAAGCAGTGTCCCGAGGCTGAAAGCATTATCCATTTAGGTGCCACAAGCTGCTATGTTTGTGATAACACCGATGTTATCATAATGCGTGAGGCTTCTGAAATCGTTATGAAAAAATGCGCTCAGGTTGTGAAAAACCTTTCTGAGTTCGCAGAAAAATATAAGGCACTCCCCTGCCTTGCATATACACATCTTCAGCCCGCTCAGCTTACAACAGTAGGTAAGAGAGCAACTCTCTGGATGTATGAGCTTATTCAGGATATGCATAACCTTCAGTATCAGCTCGACAACCTTAAGCTCTTAGGCTCAAAGGGCACAACAGGTACTCAGGCATCCTTCGTTGAGCTTTTTGAAGGCGACGAAGATAAAATTCAGAAGCTTGAAGACCTTATCGCCAAAGATATGGGCTTTGACTCCTGCGTAACAGTTTCGGGGCAAACCTATTCAAGAAAAACCGACTCCTACTTCCTTGCCGTTCTTTCCGGCATCGCTCAGAGCGCATATAAATTCTCAAACGACATGAGAATTCTCCAATCCTTTGAGGAATGCGAAGAGCCCTTTGAGAAAAATCAGATAGGCTCCTCAGCTATGCCCTATAAGCGCAATCCTATGAGAAGCGAAAGAATTTCATCTCTTGCAAGATATGTTATCGCTGACTATATCAACCCGGCTATGACCGCAGGTACACAGTGGTTTGAAAGAACCCTTGACGACAGCGCAAACAAGAGAATTTCCGTTGCCGAAGCATTCCTGGCAATTGACTCAATTCTCAACATCTATATGAATGTTACATCGGGTATTGTGGTTTATGACAAGGTTGTGACCCGCCGTGTTATGGAAAAGCTTCCCTTTATGGCAACGGAAAACATTATGATGGAAAGCGTTAAAAAAGGCGGCAACCGTCAGGAATTACACGAAATCATCCGTGTCCATTCCCACGCAGCAGCTAAGAAGGTTAAGCTTGAGGGCGGTCAGAACGACCTTATCGACCGTATCGCCGAGGATGAAAGAATCCCCCTGACAAAAGAGGATATTCTCGTTCACCTTGACCCGATCAAGTATATCGGCAGAAGCGTAAGTCAGGTTGAAAACTTCATAAAGACCGAGGCCCAGCCTATCCTTGACAGATATTACACTAATGAAATCAAGTCAGAATTAAAGGTATAAGACAACTCATAAAATAAAGGAGTTATAAAAATGAAAGAATTTGAACTTAAATACGGCTGTAATCCCAATCAGAAGCCCGCTAAAATTTATATGCACGACGGAAGCGACCTTCCCATTGAAATTCTCAGCGGTCGTCCCGGCTACATCAACTTCCTCGACGCTTTCAATTCATGGCAGCTTGTCAAGGAGCTCAAAGAAGCAACAGGTCTTCCCTGTGCCGCTTCCTTCAAGCACGTAAGCCCCACCTCAGCCGCTTGCGGTACTATCCTTCCCGAAAAGCTCAAGAAGGCTTGCTTCGTTGATGACGTGGAAGGTCTTGATGAAAGCCCCCTCGCCTGCGCATATGCAAGAGCAAGAGGTACTGACAGAATGTGCTCCTTCGGTGACTGGGTTGCTCTTTCAGACGTTTGCGATGCAACAACTGCAAAGCTTATCAAAAGAGAAATTTCCGACGGTGTTATCGCTCCCGGTTATACAGACGAGGCCCTCGCTATTCTCAAGCTCAAGAGAAACGGCAACTACAACGTTGTTAAAATTGACGCTGCTTTCGTACCCGCTGAAATTGAAACAAAGCAGGTTTACGGCATCACCTTCCAGCAGGGCAGAAACAACTTCGAAATCAACGAGGCTCTTTTAGAGGACATCGTTACAAAGAATAAGGAGCTTCCCGAAAGTGCAAAGAGAGACCTTATCGTTGCTCTTATCACACTTAAGTACACTCAGTCAAACTCAGTATGCTATGCAGTTGACGGTCAGGCAATCGGTGTAGGCGCAGGTCAGCAGTCAAGAATTCACTGCACACGCCTTGCAGGTACAAAGGCTGATACATGGCTTCTCCGTCAGGCTGATAAGGTGCTTAATCTCCCCTTCCTCCCCACTCTCGGCAGAGCTGACAGAGATAACGTTATCGACGGCTACATCAACAAGAACGAAGAGGATGTTTGTGCAGACGGCAACTGGCAGAAGTACTTCACTTCTCAGCCCGAGCCCTTCACAAAGGAAGAAATGGACGCTCACCTTGCCTCCTTCTCAGGCATTGCACTCGGCTCAGACGCCTTCTTCCCCTTCTCGGATAACATTGAAAGAGCCTACAGAAGCGGCGTAAGCTATATTGCAGAGCCCGGCGGCTCAATAAGAGACGATGCAGTTATTGAATGTGCAGATAAATACAATATGGTAATGGCATTCACAAAGATGAGACTTTTCCACCACTAAGAAAAAGCCTTGAAGGGCTTTTTCGGTGAAATATAACCTAACGGTTATGTGAAACATTTGCCTTTGGCAAATGTTATACTGTTACAAATAAAAACATAAAGGAGCTAACAATGCTTAACTACTTTAACGAACTCAACAATTACGATCCAGAGGTTTTCTCCTCCTGCCAGAAGGAGCTGGGACGTCAGCAGAGCTTTATTGAGCTTATTGCTTCGGAAAACATTGTTTCAAAGGCAGTTCTTCTTGCCGCAGGCAGTGTTCTTACAAACAAATACGCTGAGGGCTACCCCGGCAAGCGTTACTACGGCGGCTGCCACTGTGTTGACGAGGTAGAGGAAATCGCAAGAGAAAGAGCCAAGAAGCTTTTCGGTGCTGACCACGCAAACGTACAGCCCCACTCAGGCGCAAGCGCAAACCTTGCAGTTTTCTTCGCTCTCACAAACCCCGGCGACACCATTATGGGTATGAACCTCTCTCAGGGCGGTCACCTTTCCCACGGCTCACCCGTTAATATTTCGGGTAAGTACTGGAATATCGTTCCCTATGGCGTTGACGATGAAACAGAGGTTATCGATTACGATAAAATGAGAGAAATCGCTCTCGAATGTAAGCCTAAGATGATTGTTGTAGGTGCAAGCGCATACTCCAGAATCATTGACTTTGCCCGCTGCAGAGAAATAGCAGACGAAGTGGGTGCTTACCTTATGGTTGATATGGCTCACATCGCAGGTCTCGTTGCCGCAGGTGTCCATCCCTCTCCCGTACCCTATGCAGACGTTGTTACAACCACAACTCACAAGACCTTAAGAGGTCCCAGAGGCGGTATGATTCTCTGCAAGGAGGAATATGCCAAGGCTATTGACAAGGCTGTTTTCCCCGGCTCTCAGGGCGGTCCTCTTATGCACGTTATCGCCGCTAAGGCAGTAGCTCTCGGCGAAGCTCTCAGTGACAGCTTCAAGGACTACGGCAAGCAGATTGTAAAGAATGCGGCTGTGCTCTGTGACGAGCTTAAGGCTCTCGGCATCGACATCGTTTCCGGCGGTACCGATAACCACCTTATGCTTCTTGACCTTCGTAAGTACGGAATTTCGGGTAAAGAGCTTGAAAAGAGACTTGACGAGGTACACATCACAACAAACAAGAATACTATCCCCAATGACCCCGCAAGCCCCTTTGTTACAAGCGGTCTGAGAATCGGCACCGCAGCAGTAACAACAAGAGGCTTCAAGGAAGAGGAAATGAAGCTCATCGCTCATTGGATAAAGGATGTTATTGCTGATTTTGACGGCAACAAGGAAAGAATCACAAAGGAAGTTGAAGCTCTTTGTGAAAAATTCCCCATTTATTAGAAAGAATACAGGTTGGTGCTGTAAGGTAAGGTGGCGGTCGCCACTTCCGTCAGCCATAGAGCTGACACCGTCCCCTGAAGGGGACGGCTTGTCAGACTCCCCTTTTAAGGGGAGCTTTCCGCAAGGACTGAGGGGGCAACCCTCTTCAGGAAAAGCTGTCGCAAAGCAAAGCGGACCGTCGGGGACGCCGGTCCCTACTAATCCCTAATCCCTAAATAAAAAGGAGTAACCTATGAAAATAATGGTTGTAGGCGGTGGCGGACGTGAACACGCCATCATCAAAAAGCTCAAAGAAAACAAAGAAATTACAGAAATCTTTGCCCTGTCCGGTAACGGCGGTATTGCCGCAGACGCTACTTGTATAAACATCGGTGCAAAGGATATTGAAGGCATCACCGCCTTCGCAAAGGAAAACGGAATAGACTATGCTGTTGTCGCTCCCGATGACCCTCTCGTACTCGGCTGCGTTGATGCTCTTAATGAAATCGGCATCCCCTGCTTCGGCCCCGAGGCTAAGGCGGCTATCATTGAGGGCAGTAAGGTCTTTTCAAAGAATCTTATGAAAAAATACGGTATTCCCACTGCAGAATACGAGGTATTCACTGACCTCGACTCAGCTCTCACCTATCTTGACACTGCTCCCATCCCCACAGTTATCAAGGCTGACGGTCTTGCTCTCGGCAAGGGTGTTATCATCGCACAGACACGTGACGAAGCTAAAGAGGCAGTACGCTCAATGATGGAGGATAAAATCTTTGGCGAAAGCGGAAGTCAGGTCGTTGTTGAGGAATTTCTCACAGGCCCCGAGGTTTCCGTACTTTCCTTTACTGACGGTAAAACGGTTGTTCCCATGATTTCCTCAATGGACCACAAGCGTGCAAAGGACAACGATGAAGGCCTTAACACAGGCGGTCTGGGCACCGTTGCTCCCAACCCCTATTACACTAAGGATATTGCCGACAGATGTATGAAGGAAATCTTCCTTCCCACAATCGAGGCAATGAACGCCGAAGGCCGTACCTTCAAGGGATGTCTCTACTTCGGTCTTATGATTACAGAAAAGGGACCCAAGGTCATTGAATACAACTGCCGCTTCGGTGACCCCGAAACTCAGGTTGTTCTCCCCCTTCTCGAAAGCGACCTTCTCACAGTTATGAAGGCTACCACAGAGGGTACACTCGCTGAAACAGAGGTTAAATTCGCTTCTAAAAACGCCTGCTGTGTTATTATGGCTTCCGACGGCTATCCTCAGAAGTACGAAAGCGGCTTCGAAATGAATATCCCCGCTGAAATAGCAGACAGCGTTTACGTTGCAGGTGCAAAGCTTGACGGTGGCGTACTTAAAACCGCAGGCGGACGTGTACTCGGTGCTACTGCGGTTGAGGATACTCTCGAAGAAGCAATCGACAGTGCTTATGCACTCGTTAAGAAAATCTCATTCAGGAACGCATATTACAGAAACGATATCGGACAAAAAGCTCTTCAGGCTTTAAAATAAAACTATCCCGGAGGAAAAGCAAATGGTTTATCGCATATTTGTAGAAAAGAAGGCAGGTCTCGACAACGAGGCAAAAGGACTTCTCAGTGAAGCAAAAAATCTGCTCGGCATCGGTTCTCTTGAGGACATCCGTCTCTTCAACCGCTACGACGCCGAAAACATCACAGAGGAATTATTCGATTACGCTGTAAAGACAGTTTTCTCCGAGCCTCAGCTCGATAACGTTTGTGAAAGCGTTGAAATTCCCGAGGCATACGTTTTTGCAGTTGAAGCTCTTCCCGGTCAGTTTGACCAGAGAGCTGACTCAGCCGCTCAGTGTATCCAGATTATCTCTCAGGGTGAGCGTCCTCTTATCCGCACCGCAAAGGTTTATGCTCTTTACGGCGCACTTTCAGAAAAGGATATTGAAGCTTTCAAGCATCACGTAATCAACGCCGTTGAAAGCCGTGAAGCAGACCTCGCAAAGCCCGAAACTCTTGCAGCTACCTATGCAGCTCCCGAAAAGGTTGACACTGTAGAAGGCTTCATCACTATGGACGAAGCAGCTCTTGCCGCTCTTCTTGACGAAAAGGGTCTTGCTATGGACCTTGACGACCTCAAGTTCCTTCAGACCTAT
>JAZSPQ010000102.1:0-4176 GCA_045537485.1 Acutalibacteraceae bacterium
TCGAAGTCGTTGACGGCAGATTTACAGTCTGCTCCCTTTGGCCACTCGGGAACCTACCCACATTATGGAGCTGGTGGACGGACTCGAACCCCCGACCTGCTGATTACAAATCAGCTGCTCTACCAACTGAGCTACACCAGCGAATTTGGTGTTTTGCGAGGTCGCCCTCGCTCGACGCTTGAATATAATATCACAACATTGTTTATTAGTCAATACTTTTTTTGAAAAAACTTAAAAAATTTTGTCGCCTGTTTTTCCGGGAAATTTACTTGTTAATTTCTATAAAAACGAAATATTCCGAAACCTGTTTAATGGTAAAAGTGCGAATTGAAAATATTTCTGTGAAGAGTATAATGAATGGCAGATTTCAGGGGAAGGGGGAGCTGTATGAAAAAGAAGCGCTCAATGCTTGAAGCAAGCCCGATTAAAAGTATAATTCTTTTTTCACTGCCGATAATGGCGTCTTCAATGCTTCAGTATAATTACGCATTGGTGGATAATATTATCGTCGGCAGGTACGTGGACGAATACGCACTTGCCGCTGTGGGCTCCGTTGGCTCAATAGGCTCCTTTCTTGTAGGTACGGCGCTCGGCCTTACAAGCGGATTTTCCATACCTGTTGCCCACGCCTTCGGTGCCAAGGATAAGCAAAAGCTTTCGCACTATGCAGGCAACAGCATTGTGCTGGCTTTTCTGATAGGTATTTGCATTTCCGCCGTGGCACATCTTTTGTCGACTCCTCTTCTAAAGCTTATAGGTACTCCTGAGGAGATTATCGGACTGTCGAGCGCCTATGTTAATATCCTTTATTACGGCATACCCTTTCAGATGCTTTCAAACAATTTCACGGCCATTTCAAGAAGTGTGGGTGAAAGCAAGAAGCCTTTATACTTTTTCACTGTTACGGTTTTTGTGAATTTTATACTTGATCTTCTTTTTGTCAAGAATTTCGGCTGGGGAGTAGAGGGTGCCGCCGCAGCAACACTTATATCTCATTTTACCGCGGCAGTTCTGAACGGTATATATGTTATAAGGTTTAACAAAGAGGTTAACATTACGAAAAAGGATCTGCGGCTTGATTTTAAAACTGCTTTTAATCAGATAAAGCTCGGCGTACCCGTTTCTCTGCAGTTTACAATCACATCTATAGGCTCAATGAGTCTGCAAAGTGTGGTTAACTCCTTCGGTACCAATGTAATTGCCGGCTTTACCGCCGCAGGAAGAGTAGAGGGGCTTACAAACATACCGATGTCGGGACTGGGCGTAGCAACCCAGACCTTTGTAGGTCAGAATTACGGCGCAGGCAATTACGATAGAATAATAAAATCTGTCAAGAAGATATTTTTGCTTGACCTGCTGGTTTCCGTTATGATGAGTATTATACTTTACTCAATCGGAGGGCCTATGGTTTCATTGTTTATGACAGAGCAGAATCCGGAAATTATGGCGGCGGCAAAAAGATATATTCTCGCCATAGCTCAGTGCTACAGCCTTGTTGCAGTGCTGTTTGTTATGAGAAATACTCTTCAGGGCTTGGGCTTTACCTATGCAAACTCCGTTGCGGGTATAGGTGAGCTTTTCGGAAGACTGTCGATAGCCTTTATTCTGACTCCGATGCTGGGCTTTGATGCAGTGTGTTATGCAGGCCCTGCGGCGTGGCTGCTTGCGGATATTCCTCTGATTGCTATTTACATTACTAAGCACATTAAATTCAAAAAGCTTGCAAAAGAAAATGCTCAGGCAGCAAAACCGAAAAGACCGATTGCTTCTTGTGAATGAAGCATTAAAAAGGTGTTGACAATCCGTTAACTTTATTATAAAATGAAATCAGGTTAAAAAACCAAAATTAATATGGAGGTAAAGTTATGGATAACGCATTCTTTAAATTTGTAGAAGCCTATTGGGAGGATATCAAGGCCCTCTTTGCATCACTCATAAACTTCTTTACAACCATCATCGGAAAGATGTCAGAGCCTGAAGAACCCACAGAATAATAACTTAAATAAAAACGGTCGCCAATCTGAATTTGATTGGTGACCGTTTTTTTGTGCGTTTTAAACCTCTGCAGGCTGTTCCTTTGCGATTTCAGGCTCGGTTTCTGCCGGAAGCGCATCATCGGCGGCGCTGTTTTCACTCGGTGAATCAGACTGTTGGATATTCTTTTCAGCCTTACTTCTTTTTTTGAAAAGTCTGCCTTCGCTCCTTTCCTCTTCCGGCTCCTCTGCGGGATGAGCAGGCTCTTTTTTCGGCAGGAACATGGGATTTTCGGGTGAGTATATTTCCACGGCTTTTTCGAGAACGTTTACCATTACATTGTGGTGATTTCCGCCGAATTCACCGTCGAGAGTCCATGGAACTGCCTCATCGGGAGAGGTGATTTTGATTTTTCTTGTCTGGAACATTATAATCTGTTTGCCGTCGTACTGCTGTTTTCTGACCTTGCTGAGAATTGAGAAAAGAGAGGTCATATGAACCTTTTTGACCAGGAGTACCTCAAACAGACCGTCGTTGAACTTAACCTGATCCTTGGGGAGCTTGAAAAAGCCGCCGACGGAAAGGGAGTTTGAAATAGCGCCGAACATGAACTCGTCTTCGATAACACCGCCGTCGTATTCAATTCTCATCTTTATGGGATGAATTTCAAACACCTCGGGTATGGCGGCAGCAACGTATGCGGCGTGACCGAATTTGTTTTTGAATTTCTGGGGTGTGGAATAGGAGCTTTTTGAAAATGCACCGAAGGAAGCTACGTAGCAGAAGCATCTGTTATTGAAAAGACCGATATCGTAATCGTTGGTATGTCCGTCGATAATGATATCCGCTGCATCTTTGATTGTGGTGGGAAGACCTATGGAGGAAGCAAGGTCGTTTGTGGTGCCTGCGGGTAAGTAGCCGATGGGTACACGCGTGGGCATAGTTATAACGCCGTTGATGGTTTCGTTAAGAGTGCCGTCACCGCCGCAGCATACAACAAGATCGTGACCTTCAAGCTCTTCCTTTACGATGTTTGTAGCATCACCCTGGCATTTTGTTGAGTGAATTGAAAACTCGTAGTCGCTTTTTGAGAATTTATCAACGATGTCAAAGGTGCCTGCTCTTGACTTTGTTTTGCCTGCGCAGGGATTGACGATCAGAAGGGCTTTCTTTTTAGTGTTTGACATAATTTTCTACCTCAGTTTTATATAAATGTTTCCTTTTTTAGTCTTAAAAATTTTATCACTAAGAAAGTATAAAGTCAAACAAATATTGTTATTTTTTCATTTTTATGGATTTTCTTATTAAAAAGGATAAAAATCAAGGGGGTTTATGACTTTTTTGTAAACGCAGGCAAATTTTTATCAAGGTTTTATTTGTTGAAGTTGCACAAAAACAAACAGGTTGTTTTTCGTATATTGACCAAAAGGTAGAAAGAGAAAAATTATCGGAAAAAGCCTTGATTTTGCGAAAAATTTGTTGTATTATAACTTTGCACTCGAGAGAGTGACACTGAGCTCTGCGGAGCTCGACTTAAATTAACTTACTCCTCTATAATGTTTTCTTCATATTTTCTCCTTTTTAAAAGCACTCGGTTTCTCCCCGAGTGTTTTTACCTTTTATAAAGACTTCTGCACCCGCAAGGGTGCTTTTGTGTTTGCGAAGCAAACATATCGCATCCGACGCAGGTGACTATATTGCCTTGGTAGATTTAATCTTGTACTACCTGTTCTTGCCGTCCCTGAAAGGGAAGGTGGCAGCCGTTAGGCTGACGGAAGGGTTCTGCTCTCCAACCTTCACCGCCCGCCTAACCATAAAACATCACTTTCCTATCTTCACATTTCAATAAAATATCTGCCGTAGTAACGCTCGTGCCGCTCGGGCACTTCCTTTTGTCGGTTGTGACAAAAGGAAGCAAAAGCACGCTTTTTCGTAGCACCAATATTGTGCTTTTCTAAAAAACACTACCCACCTTACAAAGCAGACTCCGCAGCGGGGGAATTTCTGCCTTTTGCTGACAATCAAATAGACGTCAGCTGTCGCTTTTCTGAAAGTCACTGCCCGCCTGCGTCTGCATTTCCAGGCAGCGCCTTAGAGAGTGCCTTTTTCCACTTTGTGGCAAACATAGTCTTCATTTTTGAGCAAGCTGTAATCCCGTAGCGGTCGTATACCTCGCCGCTATATCCCGCTTACGGTAAACCG
>JAZSPQ010000035.1:0-20666 GCA_045537485.1 Acutalibacteraceae bacterium
GCTGGTGTAGCTCAGTTGGTAGAGCAGCTGATTTGTAATCAGCAGGTCGGGGGTTCGAGTCCGTCCACCAGCTCCATAATGTGGGTAGGTTCCCGAGTGGCCAAAGGGAGCAGACTGTAAATCTGCCGTCAACGACTTCGATGGTTCGAATCCATCCCTGCCCACCAGAAAAAGACGATTCTTCGGAATCGTCTTTTTTATTCAATCCGAAGGATTGATATGTAATCACGCGTCAGCGTGAATGTAATTGCCGTAGGCGTATGGCATCACCGAAGGTGTATTTTCGGATTGATTACATACATCACTTCGTGATGATTGCATTCCGCTAAAGCGGATTACACACACGGCTACGCCGTGATTAAAATTGAATCCGTTATTGTCTTTCGCACTAGAAAATCCAAGTCTTCGGACTTGGATTTTTTTATCCATTGCGAAAGCAATGGTATATCATCAACGATAGTAAGGCTATCGCTTCAGACTGTCGATAATACTTTATCGACAGTCTGAAGCAGCGACATCGTCGCTGCTTTTATTCACCGAAAAACTCAAGAATTTCACCGTAATACCATTTCAGAACATCATCGCCGCTCATAAATATTTCATGCCTTGATTTTTTAACCTCTTTTATCTTAACATCTGCCTTTTCTGCAAACCTTTCCGTATATTCGCCTAAGAGCTGCTTATCCTCTTCGGGCTTAAAAATCAGAAGCTTTGCCTTAAGAGCTCTTATTCCCTCATCAGATAAAATTTTGTCCCTTGCTTCAAGAGAAGCTCTTACCCAACCGAAGGAGGGTCCGCTTGTCTGATAAAGAGGCTCATTTTTGCGCTTTTCGTGATAGTATGAGAACCTCACGGAGCTTGCCGCATCGCTTTCTTCAAAGGTCTGATTCGGGTTAAAGACGCATCTGCCCGGTGCAGAAATTTTTTTGCCGCCGAAAAGACACAGAAGCCTCGCCGCCGTACCTGCCAAAGCCACGGGCATACCCATATTGCCGCAAATCATAGGTGACGACAGTACGGCTTTTCCTACGGTATAAGGATACTTCATAAGGTATAAAAGAGCAACGGTACTGCCGAGAGAATGGGAGTAGATATGTATTTTCCTCTCCCCTGAGGCAGGCTTTACTATTCTGTCAATAAACTGCTTCAGATCCTCGGCATAGGTGTCGAAGCTGTCAATCTCTACTCTTTCAGCCTTTGCGGACTGATGCTCCGACTTGCCGTGACCTCTTAAATCGGGCACGAACACACTGTAGCCCGCTTTTCTGAAATAATATGTAACCTCTCGGAATTTCTCTGCCGACTCGGTAAGGCCGTGAAGAATAACAATACTACCCCTAGAAAGCACCTTTTCATACGCCTCGTAGTGAAGCTTTGTTCCGTCCGAAGCGAAAAAGAAGGCTTCTTTACCCTTTTTTTCCAGATAGGGCTCAACCTGTGTTTTCATTTCGAAGTCATAGCTTCTTTCACTGATTATATCGACTCTGTTTAAAAAATCGAGCATAAGAAAATCCTCCGT
The DNA here is from genome assembly GCA_045537485.1 of Acutalibacteraceae bacterium. Lineage (GTDB taxonomy): Bacteria > Bacillota > Clostridia > Oscillospirales > Acutalibacteraceae > UBA6857. The sequence continues at coordinate 1,520 of JAZSPQ010000035.1, forward strand.
AAAAATATTGTCATATACATTTTAACATATTTCTTCACAGTGTCAACCGCTTTTAACCTATACTTGCAAACAGGAGAATTCTGTGGTATAAAAAGATCAGGTGGTGAATAAAATGAAAAGCAAAAACAGGATATCCTATATTATACTCTTTTTCGCTGTATTTTTCATTGAAGTATTTATCGCTCTTTTTATACGGGACAGTTTTATAAGGCCTTACGTGGGGGATATGCTTGTAACGGTACTGATCTGCCTGTTTTTCAGAGCTTTTCTTCCTTTTAAAACAAAGCTTCTGCCGCTTTATGTGTTTTTCTTTGCCTTCGCAGTGGAAGTCGGACAGTATTTTGACTTTGTCAGACTTTTAGGGCTCGAAAATAACCGCTTCATTTCCGTTCTCCTCGGCAGAACCTTCTCTCTTGCCGATATTATCTGTTACGGCGTGGGCTGTGTTGCTTTTTGGGCTTTGGAAATGCTGTTTTCTGAAAAACACAGCAAATCATTATAACAAAAAACCTCGCAGATAACTGCGAGGCTTCTTTTTGACTTAATTTTAAATTATTCTTCGCCACCGAATGTGCCGAGAAAGAATTTGATAAGTCCGTCGATAATTCTGCTGAGTGCAAGATACACTTTTTCAATTATTGACCAATCCATACTAATTCTCCTTTCGGGTTATTATGCCTGTTCTGCGGGGTCGTCGATGCCGGGATAGTCTTCGGGGGGCCACTCATCTGTTACGCCAAATACGTACATAAGCCACTGAATTACTCTATCCATGAAAGCAAGGAAATCGTTCCAAACCTCTTCAAAGTTGCTCCAGTTCATAGTTATTCTCCTTTCGAAAGAAATAAATATAGTCTGTAGGGGCACTACTCCCCAAATTCTTCAAGGCTATTCTACTACTAAACCGATGCCTTGTCAACACTTTTATTCTCATTTTTTAATCTTTGTTGATTTTGTACATAATTCGACAACTTTTTATCTTTCCGATATGAGTTTTTTGTAATCCTCAATCTTTATACACCACTGCTTGAGTGCTTTTTGCTTTTTCAACTATATGCAGTATCGGAAATGTGCACAACTCTTTTAATGTAAATTTTGCTGAATATATTTGTTGATTTTACATCTTGTGATAATCACGAGCAAAAGGTATAATAAAATCAGAAAAGCATTATTAATCAATAAAGGAGGCTTTGTTATGAAGAAAAAAATTATCACCGTCAGCAGACAGTTCGGTTCAGGCGGAAGAACGATAGCCAAGGCGGTCGCACAAAAATTAGGATACGACTATTATGACAGCGAGCTTGTTGAAAAGGTTGCAAAAGAAACAGGCTTCGACCCTTCCTATATTGCCGATGCAGGCGAATACGCACCCGGACGAAGTATTTTTTCCTATGCCTTTTCATCCGCTACTCCCCACGCTTCCGGAAAGCTTCTCGCTTCCGATTATCTCTGGGCCACTCAATGCAAGATAATTCTTGAGCTTGCAGAAAAGGGCAACTGCGTTATCGTGGGCAGATGCGCTGACTATATACTGCGTGACAGAGAGGACTGCCTCAATGTTTTCATCCACGCTCCCACTGAATACAAAGCTAAAAGAATCGTGGAGCATTACGGGGTGAGGGACAGCTCACCCGAAAAGCGTCTTGAGGAAAAGGATACCCGCCGCAAGGTCAATTATAAATACTTCACAGGCAGAGAGTGGGGCCTTACTGAAAACTATCACATCTCACTTGACAGCGGAATTCTCGGAGAAGAAAAATGCGTTGAAATTATCGCAGATGTGGTCAGTATTCTTGAATAATTCCTCTCATAGCACATTTATTTAAATTACAAAAAAAGAACTGTTGCTGTTGCAACAGTTCTTTTTTTCAGCATAAATTATGCATCTGCTTCGCCGTCTTCTTCGGGCTTCTGGGGGAAAATATCTGCGAAGAAATTCTTGATCATCTCAAGGATAGCCTTGATGTAATCAAATACTGTCTGTAATGCTTCCATAATTGCACCTCCTAAATTAATCGGATTAATTCCGTGAATTCATAATAACAAACATTTCAACATTTGTCAATAGTTTGAAGATTTATAATAATTTATAATCATTCTACAAAATTTTTAACACATTATACTATTGAATCAAGAGAGTACTGCTTCGAGAACTCTGCAAATCTTTCGTTGAAATCGTTTTCGCCCCTCTTGACTCTCTTGAGATACTTATGAATATCCATTCCGTTATGTGAAATCTCAATTATAAGACCTGCAATATTTGAGCAATGGTCGGATACTCTTTCAAGGTTTGTGAGAAGGTCGGTGAGCACGAAGCCAAGCTCTATAGTACATTCGCCCTTCTGAAGACGCTTGATGTGACGCAGCTTAAGCTCATCCTTGAGCTCGTCAACAACCTGTTCAAGAGGCTCAACGAGCATCGCCTTTTCAATGTCGCCGGTCACAAAGGCTTCATAGGATATCTCAATTACACCTCTGACCGCATTCATCATAACCTCAAGCTCCTTCTGACATTCGCCTGAGAAGTTAAGCTTTTTATCATTGATTTCGTCAACAGAATGAAGAATATTAACCGCATAGTCGGAAATTCTTTCAAGGTCACCTATCATATGAAGAAGCTTTGTTGCCTCTGCCGCATCGTTATCGGAAAGCTCAAGAGCCGAAACCTTGACAAGATAACTGCCAAGTCTGTCTTCATATCTGTCTGCCTTCTTTTCATAGGCTATGACCTTATCGTAAAGCTCTCGGTCGTAGTTTGTCAACAGGTCAAGCGCACCGTCGATGGCGGTTTTGGAAATCTCAGCCATTCTCTGAGTAACCGTTTTACATCTGTCAACAGCAACAGCAGGGGTAGCAAGAAGTCTCTCATCGAGAATTTCGTAATGCTCTTTTTCTTCCGTATCTCTGACGGTAAGCATTGCAATTTTTTCAAGAAGCTTTGTAAAAGGCATCCACAGAGCCACACAGCACATCTTGAAGGCGGTATTGATAACCGCAATCCAGAATTCATTAACCGTATTGTCAAGGAAGTCAAACTTCAACACTGCATTGAGTCCGTAGAAAATTGCAAGAAGTATGGGGGTACTGATTGCATTGAAATAGAAGTGGGCAAAGGCTGCACGCTTTGCATCCTTATTTGCACCTGTTGATGAAATAATTGCCGTTACTGTTGTACCGATACCCTGACCCATAATAACGGGAATAGCCGTACTGAAGGGAATTGCTCCGGTTACGGAAAGAGCCTGAAGAATACCTACAGAAGCGGAGGATGACTGAATGATAGCAGTGATACCCGCACCTGCAAGCACGCCTAAAGCAGGGTTTGAGAAGGCGGTGAGAATATTTGTAAATTCGGGAACATACTTTAGATCTGCAACAGAATCAGACATGATTGACATACCCGTCATAAGAGTTGCAAAGCCCAGGATAATGGTTGCAGTATCCTTGCTCTTGTGACTCTTTTTAAACATAAGCATACCGACACCGATAATTCCGAGAACGGGAACAAATGCAGAAGGCTTGAGGAAAGCCATAAAGCCTGCACCGTCAATAGCCATAAGTGAAAGAATCCACGACGTTATGGTGGTACCTACGTTGGCGCCCATTATAACACCGATAGCCTGCCTCAGGGTCATAATGCCCGAGTTAACAAAGCCGACAACCATAACGGTCGTAGCCGATGAGGACTGAATAACCGCAGTGACACCGGCGCCGAGCAAAAAGCCCTTGAATGGATTTTCCGTCATCTTTCCCAGCACGGATTTGAGCTGTCCGCCGGCTTTCTTTTCAAGGGAATTACCCATTATGTTCATACCGAAAAGGAAAAGAGCAAGACCGCCTACAAGGTCCAACACATCAAATATTGTCATCTCGCACCTCTTTTTTATTATCTTTTTTATTTAACTTCAAAGGTGAAACTCACCTATTATGATATTATCAAAAAACATCTGAAACTTTCAAGAGAATTTTGAATATTTATTCAACTTTGTAAAAAAATGATAAATATTTTTGTCATTGTGTACACTGTTTATTACATTTCATCTCAGCTCTTGACCTTTGAAGGTTCCTTGTTATAAAATAAAAGCGGAGATGATTAAATGATAGGAACAGACGTTAAAATTATTGAATATTCAAGAAAGGTTGATTTCGGCAACACCCTTACCCATGCAGCAGGTGCGGTTCTTTCCTTGGCGGGGCTGATTTTTATGCTCGCCTCCTCCGACAGCGGCAGAGAAAGGCTCTGCTCACTAATTTACGGCTTATCCCTTATTGCCGTTTATACCGTTTCTTCAATCTACCACGGCTTAAAGCCGTCGGAAGCCAAAAGAATAGCCCGCCTTGTTGACCACTCAACGGTACCACTGCTCATTGCAGGCACCACCACACCCTGCGCATTGATTTCGCTTTATGATGTAAGCCCTATTCACGGCATAACCGTTTTGTGTATGGCGTGGTTTTGTGCTCTCTTCGGCATTTTCTCAAAGCTTTTCTTTTTTGAAAAGCTCAAGGCCGTGACTATGGCAGTATATATGATTTCGGGTGCAGTTATGCTTCTGAGTGCCGTACCGCGCCTTGACGAGCTTGAAAGCAAAGGCTTCTGGTGGCTTGTTGTCGGCTGTGTTTTTTATGTTATCGGTGCAATCCTTTGCGGCATGGGAGTAAAAAGACCTTATCTGCACATTGTTTTTCATATTTTTATCCTGATTGCAAGCAGCATACATTTTTTTGCTGTATACAATTATATATTGCTCGTGCATTGAATAGTAAAAAGCAAGCAGCAAGGATGTTTTCGGCAAAAGGTTGGATTTTATTTGTCTAAGCTAAGAAAACTTCTCAAGCAAAACAAAAAAATTTCACCCCTCGGATTGAACCGAGGGGTGTTCCCTTACTACTTGCTGCTTACTCCTTAAAAAAAGCCACCCACGGAGCTTTTTTACTCATCAGACGCAGACAGCACAGTGATAAGCTCCTTTATAACCTCAACGGGCTGTTTACCCTGAAGCTTTACCGAAAGATAGGGCGAGGTTTTTGCCGCACTTATCATCGCTCTGCCTCTTAATTTATGCCCCACTGCCGAGACAAATTCGGGCTTCAGCTCACTGACGAAGGCAAGAATCATTCCGTTTTGCTGTTTAATTTCATATATACCCAGCCTTGCCGCTTTTGCCCTTAAAAGAGCCACATCTATAAGCCCCGTTACGCTTGCAGGCGGCTCACCGAAGCGGTCTATAAATTCATCCGTAACGTCCATGGCATCCTCACCGGTCTGTATTTCCGCAATACGCTTATACATACCGATTCGGTTTTTAACTGAATCAATATAGCTTTCGGGAATATGGGCATCAATCGAAATATCAACAACGCACTCCTTTTTCTCTTCAACGGGAGTGCCTGTTTTTTCTTCGTCTATGGCTTCGGAAAGGATTTTCAGATACATATCATAGCCTACCGCTTCCATATGACCGTGCTGCTGAGCGCCGAGAATATTACCCGCACCTCTTATTTCAAGGTCACGCATTGCAATTCTGAAGCCTGAGCCGAACTCGGTGAACTCTCTTATTGCAGAGAGCCTTCGCTGAGCGATTTCCGTAAGCTCACGGTTTTTATTATAAGTAAAATAGGCATAGGCACGTCTTGAGCTTCGTCCTACCCGACCTCTTATCTGGTGAAGCTGAGCGAGTCCCATTTTATCCGCTTCTTCGATAATCAGAGTGTTTACATTCGGCACATCGACGCCTGTTTCTATTATAGTGGTGCATACAAGAATATCTATCTCATTTTCAAGAAGCCTTCTCCACACCTCACTGAGCTCATCCTCCGTCATTTTACCGTGACCGATACCTATTCTTGCATCGGGGAGGTACTTTCTTATCTGGGCAACCCTCGCTTCAATGGATTCTATACGGTTATGCAGATAATAAACCTGACCGCCTCTGCGAAGCTCTCTTTCCATTGCTTCGGCAAGAATTTCCATATCGTGGGCAACAACATAGCTCTGAACGGGATGTCTGCCCACAGGTGCCATTTCAAGAGTAGACATATCCCTGATTCCCGTCATCGCCATATTAAGAGTACGCGGAATGGGGGTTGCCGAAAGAGTGAGCACGTCAACATCGGGGAATTTTTCCTTAAGCTTTTCCTTCTGAGCAACACCGAATCTCTGCTCCTCATCAACAACAAGCAGACCTAAATCCTTAAACTCAACGCTTTTGGCTATAATGCTGTGGGTACCCACAATAATATCTATGCTGCCCCTTTTAAGGCGGCTTTTGATTTTCGTCTTTTCCGTCTGAGTACGGAACCGTGAAAGCATATCAATTTCAACAGGAAAACCGTCAAAACGCTTTTTTACTGTCTGAAAATGCTGAAAAGCAAGTATGGTGGTCGGCACAAGAATTGCACACTGCTTACCGTCGGCAATGCATTTAAACACGGCTCTGAGGGCAACCTCGGTTTTGCCGAAGCCTACATCACCGCAAAGAAGTCTGTCCATAGGACTGCTTCTTTCCATATCCCGTTTTATTTCGTTGACGGCAATAAGCTGGTCTTCCGTTTCTTCAAACTCAAAGCGGCGTTCGAAGTCGTTTTGCATATCTATATCGGGAGAGAACGCGAAACCCTTTGAATTAAGCCTTGCACTGTAAAGCTTGGTCAGCTCCTGAGCCATATCCTTAACAGCACTTCTTACTCTCGACTGAGTCTTTTTCCATTCGTCAGAGCCAAGTCGATTGAGCTTTATGGGCTTATCCGTATCCTTAGGCGAAATATATTTTGCAATAAGGTCAAGCTGTGTAACGGGAATATACAGCACATCGCTGCCTCTGAAATTAACCTTGATGAAATCCTTTATCTTACCGCCCACGTTCATAGTCTTTATGCCGTCAAAGATACCGATGCCGTGAACAGCGTGAACAACATAGTCCCCCTTGGTTATTTCTTCAAGGGAGGTAATACCTTTGCCGTTTTTAAAACGGCGCTTCGGTTTTGTTTCACTTTTATGCTGTGCCCTGCCGTAAGAAAACAGAATAAACTTTTGTGAGCCGTATTCAAAGCCTGATGAAACACTTCCGCTTATAACCGATACAGTACCTTTGGGGAACTCCGCAGGAACAACAGGGAAACAGTGAGCCTTGACTTCTTCCGTTTCAAGATCGTAAGCGAGCTCCTTTGCGCTTTTTTCCGTACCTGCCATAACAACAGCTGTGTAACCGTTATAGAGGGCAGGCTTCAGATCCTCCATAAGAAAAGAAATCGTACCGTCCCAGCGTGAAAGCTGACGGGCGTTTATGCTCACAAGCTCCCTGACAGGTACGTCAAAGGAGCCTCTTGCAAGATTATCGGTGAAAACCGCTCCTCTTTTTTCATACTCAGTCAGAAGCTCACTGAAGGATAAAATATAACGGTCGAGCCCTTTTGTAAGTATACCCTCAGTGAACATCGCCTTGATATCCTCATTGAGAAGAGCTGACGATGTATTATATTTTTGCTTGACCTGTGCACTTTCACAGACAAAGAGAAGGTCACCTCTTGTGTAGTCAAAAACCGTCTGCAGCTCACTGTAGGCAAGAGAAAGATATTTATCGGGGGCTCCCACGTGAATGTAATGCTCAAGCTTTTCTATATCCTCACCGATGGTCTGCTTTGATTTCACCGAGCCCTTACCCTTAACTGTATCAACAAAAGCGGAAAGTCTTTTTTTCATCTCCTCAAGAGAATCAAAAAGCACCTCTGTTGAGGGAGTTATATCAAAGCTGTCAATAACCTCGGTTCTTCTCTGGGTCTCCGTATCAAAAAGGGAAAGAGAATCTATGGTGTCGCCCCAGAACTCAGCTCTGCAGGGCTGAGAAAAGCCCGGAGCATATAAATCGAGTATACCTCCCCTTAAAGCAAACTGACCCACGCCGTCAACCTGCTCTGTTCTTACATAACCTGCTGAAATAAGGGTGTTGACTATCTCGTGTGTACTCCTTTCGTCACCGACCCTGAGTCTGAGGGTGCGTTTTTTCAGCTCGTAATCAGGCAAGGTAAGCTGTACCGCCGCTTCAACACTGCAGACAATATAGTTATAGTCCCCTTCAAGGACACGGGAAAGCACATCGAGTCTTTTTTGCTCAAATTCGTGAGACTTGTTATCGGCACCTCTGAAGGAAAAGTCCCTTGCCACATAAAGTAGCGCTTTTTCGCTGATGCTGTTCAGATCATCGCAAAGCCTTGCTGCGGTTCCCTCATCGTGACAAACAACAAGCGCCCTTTTCCCGAGATTTTCACACAGAGAGGAAATGTAATGAGCTTTGTGTATCTGCGAAAGACCGATTATACCCATAGGAAGTCTGTTGCCCGTAACGGCATTTTTCACGCTTTCATATTCGATTGTTCCCTGAAGCACCTTTAAAAAACCGGACATTCTTTTTCTCCTCACGCAGTATTGCACCCGATAAGCCTTTATCGGGTGTGTTTTTTATATTATATCTCACTTTCCGTGAAAAATAAAGGGGGTTATTATAAAAATATAGTCCTATGACGGCAAAGGGCTATTTCCCCGCTTACTGTTATTCGGGCGGAAGACATCCGCCCTACGGTTGGAAGTATTTTATTTTTTACCGCCCATCCCCCGTGATTGTGCACGATATCCGCCTCACATCAGCAGCGAACCAAAAAATTAAGAGCCACCCTTTGGTGGCTCCCAATTTTAAAATTTAAATTTTAAAACTGCTGTGTGTTGAATTATTTCTCGAGAATTGATTCAACAATTGCGAAAATCTTGTCGAAGAAAGCAACGATTGCTGCCCAGTTAGCCATGATCCATTCTCCCATTGTTATGTCCTCCTTATTTTATTTAAGGGATACCCCTTATTGCGGTTTCATTATACTATACGCTTTAAACTTTGTCAATAGATAATTCAAAAAAAATTCATAAATGATTTTTCTTTGTTAATCGAAGCTGAACAGTCCTTATAATTCCCTGAAAAAGACGAAGATTAAAGCCACCTTTTCAGGCGGCTTTACATTTTTAAATCAAATGATTATTCTGCGTTGTTGAGGATCCAATTCTTGATGTATTCATAAATCTTGTCAACAAGAGCTACGATTTCATCCCAGTATTCTTTAAGAAATTCCATTTTTCTTCCTCCCATATAAAATATTTTTTAAAGGTTTCCCTCTAAGCAACTTCATTATACTATGTGAGTTGTTGTTTGTCAATATGCAATTCAAAAAAAATTCACAATTTTTATCGACAGCTGTTTCTGAACAAACATCCGCTTTTTGTCGCAAAACAGGGCTTATATTCATTTTTTAAGAAAATTTTTAAAAATTTCACCGTTTGTTGCATAAAACCTGCAACAAATCAGACTTTTAGCCCTATAAGTGAGAGGCTTTTTAAACCGATAACAGAAAGGAGAATATGTATCAAAGAATTGACTTCAAAAGAAAAGCTCTTTTGCATCTATTATGCCTCAGGCAGAAGTGCCCCTGAGGCGGCAGCAAAAGCAGGCTTCCGATTTGCGGAAAAAACCGGATTTAAGCTTTTGAAAAAAGAGAGCATAAAAGAAGAAATCAAGCGTTGTTTTCAGCAGCGAAGAGACGAGAAACAAAATGTATCGGAAGGATACTACAGACTGGCTTTCGGCTGCGTCAGCGATGCTGTTAAGCTTCTTTTTGCCGACGAGGTTCCATGTGAAGAAATTGCCCGAATGGATCTTTTCAACATTTCCGAGATAAAAAGAAAGAAGGGCGGAGATATCGAAATAAAGTTTTTCGACCGTCTGAAGGCTCTTGACCGTCTCGGAGATATAAACCTTCGTGAGGAGACCGACGACGCTTGCTCTCTTTATTCTGCCATCGAAAAAGGTGCAAAAGCTCTGGGAGCTGACTTCATTGAGCAGCGGTAATTTCACTTCCTTTTCAAAAAAGCAGCTGACAGCCCTTTCCTGGTGGCATGACAGCTCGCCTTTTTGCGGTTATGACGGGCTGATATGCGACGGTGCCGTCAGAAGCGGAAAAACCACCTGTATGTCATTATCCTTTGTGGCATGGGCGTTTTACCGCTTCGACGACGAAAACTTTGCCATCTGCGGAAAGACTATCTCTTCACTGAAAAGGAATATCTTAACGGCTCTCATTCCCGCCCTCAGACAAGCAGGATTTGAATGCAAAGAAAAGCTGAGCCGGAATATGCTTGAAATCAGCTTTCAAAACAGAACAAACCGGTTTTATCTTTTCGGCGGACGTGACGAAAGCTCCGCTTCTCTCATTCAGGGCATAACTCTTGCGGGTATTTTTCTCGATGAGGTCGCTTTGATGCCCCGCTCCTTCGTTGAGCAGGCCCTTGCAAGATGCTCCTTGAACAAATCTGCCTTCTGGTTCAACTGCAACCCGGAAAATCCCAAGCACTGGTTTTATGAGGAATGGATCAAAAAAGCTGAAGAAAAAAACTGTCTTTACCTTCACTTCACCATGAAGGATAATCCTTCCTTATCAAAAAAGGTTATCAGGCGGTACGAAAGCCTTTACAGCGGTGCTTTTTATGAAAGATTTGTTCTGGGTCGCTGGGTCGCCGCCGACGGACTCGTCTATCCTGAGGCGGCAAACGGGAAATATACGGAAAAGCCTCTCTGTGACCGCTTTGAAAAATGCTATGTTTCCTGTGACTACGGCACCGTCAATCCCACCTCAATGGGTATCTGGGGGCTTCAGAACGGTGTGTGGTACCGCTTTGACGAATACTACTATTCCTCAAGGGAAGTCGGCCGACAAAAAACCGACGAAGAATACTATCAGGACCTTCTTTGCTTCTGTGACGGCAGAAAGATTGAGGCGGTAATTGTTGACCCTTCCGCCGCTTCCTTTATCGAATGTATCCGCCGCCACGGAAAATTCAAGGTGATACCCGCAAAAAACGATGTGACAGAGGGCATAAGGAGAGTGCAAAGTGCTTTTAAACAGGGTAAAATCCGCATTTCACCCCTTTGCAAGGCTACACTCAAGGAATTCGGTCTTTACCGTTGGGACGAGAAGGCGGGTAAGGACTCCCCAAAAAAGGAGAACGACCACGCTATGGATGATATCCGATATTTTGTTTCAACGGCTCTGTCACAGCAGAGCGAAAGCTTTTTCGCCCTTGCGGCAAACAGGCGGTCAGATTAAATCGGGAGAATACACTCCCTGAAAGGAGAAAGTTTTGGCAATCGGAAAACACAAAAAGCAAAAAACACAAAAGGAAGCCGTTGCCGTTCCTCAGACGGGCAAGAAGGCTCACCCCTTCTCTCTTTTAAGCGGTTATTCACCTCTGTCAAACACCGATACGGCTCTGTATAAGGCTCTCAGAGAAGCTATCCCTGTGATTGATGCGGCAATCTATAAGATAGTCCGTCTCATCGGCAGCTTTGAGGTTACCTGCGAAAGCAAAAGAGCCACACAGGAGCTGAAGGCTTTTCTGAAGGATGTTAATGTGGGCGGTACCCAGAAGGGAATCGACGCTTTTCTTTCAGTTTTTACCGAACAGCTTCTCACCTACGGCACTGCAGTGGGCGAAATGGTAACCGACGGCAAAAGCATCAGCCATCTTTTTAACTCCGACCTTAAAGCAATTATGCTCAGCGAAGGGAAATCTCCCCTTGATGTGACGGTGTGTGCCGAAAACGGTAAAGGCGAGTTCCTGCCTGTAAAATACCCGGAGCTGGTGCTTTTATCGGTGCTTAATCCTCAGCCGGGTCAGCTTTACGGAACCTCAATTCTCAAGGGTCTGCCCTTTGTGAGCGATATTCTGCTGAAAATTTATAATACCCTCGGTATCAACTGGGAAAGAGTGGGTAATGTACGCTTTGCGGTTACCTACAAGCCTCAGAACGACAGCCTTGACAGAGCCTATGCTCAGGAAAGAGCTATGCTTGTCGCAGAGGAGTGGAGCAAGGCTATGGACAGCTCCGCAGGTGTGAGAGACTTCGTTGCACTGGGCGACGTGAGCATTAAAACCATCGGTGCCGACAATCAGCTTCTCGACAGCGAAGTGCCTGTCAGAGAGATGCTCGAACAAATCGTTGCAAAGCTCGGCGTACCGCCCTTTATTCTGGGGCTGAGCTGGTCAACAACAGAAAGGATGAGTATGCAGCAGGCGGATATTCTTACAAGCGAGATTGATTATTACCGCAGAACGGTTGAGCCTGTGATAAGAAAAATCTGCAGTCTGTGGCTCAGACTTAACGGTTTTGCCGACAGCTTTGAAATCAACTGGGAAAACATAACCTTGCAGGATATCACCGAGCTCGCACAAAGCAGATATTACGACGCTCAGGCTGATAAACTCATAAGCGAAATGGCAGGTGAAAAAGTATGAATGAAAAAATGACCACGGAAAAAGAACTCGAAATCATAAACAGCTATACCACCTCTCCCCTGAAAAAGGAAGATGTTTTCATCTTTACGGTAACACTTTGCGATAACGAGGTTGACAGAGACTTCGAACGCTTTACCCCTGAAGCTCTCAACAAACTGAAGGAGCTTTTCTTAGGCAAAACAGGAATATCCGATCACAGTATGCGCTCGAAGGATCAGAGAGCCCGTGTGTTTCACACCTACCTGGAAAAAAGCAACGAAAAAACCTCAACAGGTGAAGCATACATCTCTCTCAAGGCCCGTGCATATATGCTGCGCAACGGAGAAACCGCCTCTCTTATTTCTGAAATTGAGGGCGGCATAAAAAAAGAGGTCAGCATAAGCTGCTCGGTGAATAAAAGCACCTGCTCAATCTGCGGCGGTGATATGAAAAGTCACACCTGCAGCCATATCAAGGGCAGAACCTACGATTCAAAGCTTTGCTACGCACTGCTGTCAGAGCCTACAGATGCCTATGAATGGTCCTTTGTTGCCGTTCCTGCCCAAAGAAATGCAGGCGTAACAAAAGCCTTTATAAAAAAGGAGGAAAATTATTTGCATAATCCGTCAGAAATCATCAAAAGCCTTTCTGCAACCGAATCTTTATCCGAAGAGCAGATAGCGTGCCTTAAGGAGCATATCGCTTCTCTTGAAGAAATGGCACGGGAGGCACAGATTTACAAATCCCTTCTCACAGAGGAAATCGAAAGGCTTGCCCTTATTGCTATGCCCAAGGTGAACCTTAAAGCCTTTATCGGCGGCTGTAAAAGCATGAAGGTCAGCGAGCTTAAAGAGCTCAAGGAAGGTCTCGAAGCTCAGGTCAGAGAAAAGCTCCCCGCTTCTCTTCAGCTTAAGGCTTCGGCTCACACACCAAAAACAGATAATCACACAGCTTTTAAAATTTAAGGAGGAAATATTATGAACCGTTATTTTTCAGGCTTTAACACAAAAGAAATCACACTCCATGCAGGCTCCTCGGTTGTCGAGGGTGCGGCCGTTACTCTTTCTGACGACTGTACCGTTGAAATCCCCGCCGAAGGTGAGCTCTTCTGCGGCGTATGCAGTCAGGTCAGAAACTCTCTTGCTTCAGTGGTAATGACAGGTCACACAACAGTCGGCTTCAGCGGTGCCGCACCCGCCATAGGCTACCGTAAGCTTGCATCAGACGGCAACGGCGCAGTCAAGCTCGACGAAAACGGCAGAGAAATGCTTGTTGTAGACGTAAACGAAGCTGACGGCACTATCGACATCATTATATAACAGGAGGAAATATAAATGACATTTGATAACATTAAACTTGAAAAAGGTCTTTACACCTCAGGCAAAAGCTTCACAGAGACTCTTGAGGGCATCGACCCCAGTGAAAACTACATCGGCACTGAGCTCGAGGGTCTTGATGCCTTCCAGCGTCAGCTCAAGCGTTTCGACATTAAGGTAAGCGGTCAGAGCAGTGACGCAATCGAAAAGTTTTTCAGAACAACCGACTCGGCTGCTCTTTTTCCCGAATATGTTTCAAGAGCAGTTATGCAGGGCATTGAAGAAAACGATATTCTTAACTCAATCATTGCCACAACAACTGCCATTGACGGCCTTGACTACCGTGCAATTTCTTCCGTAACTCCCGATGAGGACGCTACTGAAATCAACGAAGGAGCCTTCATCCCCGAAACAAGAATCCAGACTCAGCAGAATCTTATCCCTCTTTATAAGAGAGGCAGAATTCTCACAGCCTCCTATGAAGCAATCCGTTTCCAGCGTCTTGATGTTTTCACCATCGCTCTCAAGCAGATCGGTGCCGCCATTGCAAGAGCTCAGATCAAGGATGCAGTCAATGTTCTTCTCAACGGTGACGGCAACGACAACGGTGCAAAGGTTATCACAGCAGCTTCAGGCACTCTTGCCTACAGCGATCTTCTTGATCTCTGGATGTCACTTTATCCCTACACAATGACAACTCTGGTGGCTTCCCCCGATATGTTCTCTCAGATTCTCTCCATGGATGAATTCAAGGATTCTGCCGCTTCATCTTCCTTCGACGGCACAGGTAAGCTCATCACACCCTTCGGTGCCGAGCTTGTTCGCTATGACGGTATGCCTAAGGGAACTATCCTTGCAGTTGACAAAAACTTTGCTCTCGAAAAGGTGCAGGCCGGCTCTGTTATCACAGAAGCCGATAAGCTCATCGACAGACAGCTCGAAAGAGCAGCCGTAACCTCAACAGTAGGCTTCGCAAAGATTTTCACCGACGCTGCAGTTGCTTTAAAGACAAACTGAGAGGAGGCGGACTATGTATACCGCTAACGATGTTTTCACTGTTCTGAGATCATACGCCGATATGGAAGGCTATACTATGGAACAGCTTATGCCCGCCTGCAGTGACGGTCTCTTTTGGGTCAACAGGCGACTCAGGGACGGTGTGAGTGAGAATGACCCTCTCATTCTCAAAACCGCAGGCGCTATGGCACACTTCTTCTTCTTTTTAAAAAGACTTGCCGAGCCGGATAAATATCAGAACTATAAAGTGGGAGACGTTACCGTAAAGCAGGAGCCCTTAAAGCTTTTTCAATTTGAAAAAGAGCTCCGACAGCAGGCACTTGCCGATGCCTGCCCCATTCTGAAGGATTGCGGGTTTTATTGCCGTGGCAAATAAAATAAGCGCTCACCTGCTGAAAAAAAGAGGGGTGCAGCTGGAAATAAGACATGTTTCCACAAACGACGCAACAGCCTTTCAGGCTTTTTTGCAGCCCCTCAGATATAAAAACAAAATATATCTGAGCCATGCACCCACGGAGCTGGGCTATGACACTCTTCAGAAATACCTGCTTATAACATCACCGGATACCCCTCTCGAACTCATTGACGGATATACCTATAACCTTTATTTCAACAATATCCGTTTCAAGGTTGACCATTGTGAAAAGGTCTATTTCGGCAAAGAACCCTATTATTATTGGTCAGTTGTAAGCAAGGAGGCGTGATAAATTGATATCAAACCCACTGATAGAAGAAATCGTTGATCTTGTTAACGGAGATCTGCTTTTCACTCTTTTTTCCAAAGCCATAAGAGGCTATGAGCGTGAAGAGATCCTTGTTCCCGTCAATACCTTTGTTGTTTCTTTTGTTCCATCGGAAAACAAGAGCAGTTATTTTGAGGACGAGGATGCCAACACCTGCCTGAAATCAGAGCTCACCTTAAAGATGACGGTTTATTCCCATCCGTCACGTGCAGGCAAACAGATCAATGCCATTGCAGAGCTTATTACGGATTACCTTTCCGACTGCTATATGGGCGAGCTTACGGATTACCGCATAGGAGATCTGAAATACGATAACAATGTGAGCGCCCTGACTCTGCCCTGCTATCTGCATTTCACATATCTCACCTGTCCTCTTGAAGGTACCGAGCCGGAAATTCCCGCAACGGTTCCCGAATCCTTCTTTTGCAGAAGCCATGTGAGTAACACGGACCTGCATTTCACTCCCGAGGAAAAGGAGCTTTTAAACGAGCCCTTTGTTATCGGCTCCTATGCCGGCAACGGTGCAGCTGACGGTCAGGATATTGAGCTGGGCTTCAAGCCGAAGCTTGTCATTGTTTACCGCAATTCCTATCACGCAGCTCTTTACAGCACCTCCGACGGTATCAGTAAATGCTATATCTCCGTCGCTGCAGGCTCCACCTATATGAGAGGTCTTCTTATAACAGATAACGGCTTCCGTGCCCGAACGGTGGTTACCACCAATGCCACCACCTATCTGAACGATTCCGGCGGCACATATACCTATATAGCCTTCAGGTAAAACAAAAATTAACAGGTTTTTGGGGTCTAAGACTCAAATACCTGTTAATTTTTTTGCTGATTTATATTATTATATAAGCTTTTTAGCCCCTATCGGATTTGGGTTTATTCCTCCGATTCGTAAAGATGCTTGTAAAATCCGCCTTTTTTCATAAGCTCCTCGTGAGTTCCCTGCTCCTCAATACCCTTTTCCGTCAGCACGATTATTCTTGATGCGTTTCTTACCGTTGAAAGGCGGTGAGCTATGGTAAAGGTTGTTCTGCCCTTTGCCAGCTCTGCAAGAGAATGCTTGATATATTGCTCACTCTCATTATCAAGAGCTGAGGTTGCCTCATCGAGAATGAGTACGGGCGGATTTTTAACAAAGACTCTTGCTATGCTTATTCTCTGCTTCTGACCGCCTGAAAGCATAATTCCTCTTTCGCCCACATAGGTGTCATAATTCTGCGGCAGAGCCATAATAAACTCATGGGCACCAGCTTTTTTTGCCGCTTCAACAGCCATTTCCTTTGTTCCGCCGGGGTAGCCGTAAAGAATATTCTCAAGCACTGTGCCCGAAAACAGATAAACATCCTGCTGAACGACACCTATGGCATTTCTCAGCGAAGCGAGGCTTATGCTGTTGATGTTTTTGCCGTCAAGGGTGATTTTTCCCTGTGAAAGCTCATAAAATCTTGAAACGAGGCTGCATAGTGTGGTCTTTCCGCTTCCCGAAGGGCCAACAACAGCGATGTTTTCACCCTTTTTAACGTCGAGGTTGATATGGGTCAGCACATCGCCCTTTTCTTTTTCATAGCTGAAGGTTACATTTTCAAAGCAGATGTTTCCCTCAACCCTTTCAAGCTCCCCTGTTGCTTCATAGCCTTTTTCCTGTGGGGTTTCCATAATTTCAGCAAAGCGTTCAATACCCGTAACGCCCTTTTCAAACTGCTCTGTGAATTCAACTATTCTCTTTACAGATGCGATAAGCATACCGATATAAAGAAGGTAAGCAGTCATATCGGCGGCGGTGATTTTTTTGCTGATAAGAAAATATCCGCCTAAAAGTATCATAACGATATACATAAGCCCGTCAAAAAGCCTTGTTACACAGTTCAGCCTTGCCATATACTTATAGGAATCAGCCTGAACCTTACTCAGTCTGGTGCTTTCGGCGTTAAACTTATCTCTTTCAACATCCTCATTGGCAAAAGACTTGACTACTCTTATTCCCAACAGAGTGGTTTCCGTCTGAGCATTCACATCACCTGTGATAACACGCCTTTCCTGAAATGCCTTCCGCATCTTGCGCCTGAAATATACGGTTCCGAAGAAAATAAGCGGTATTGCCACAAAGGTGGAAACCGTAAGCAACGGATTTATGGAAGAAAGTACTGCAAAGCTCACGGTAACCTTCAGCCCTGCAATAAAAAATTCCTCGGGACAGTGATGAGAAAATTCCGCAATGTCAAAAAGGTCCGTTGTGATTCTTGACATAAGCTGACCGACCTTAGTTGTGTCGAAATATGAAAAGGGAGCTGTAAGAAGATGAGAAAACATATCCTCACGCATATCCTTTTCGATTTTAACACCCATAACGTGACCCACATAGGTCATATAATAGCCTGCAAACATATCAACAAGCTTTAGGGCTGCATAGACTCCTGCCATTGATAAAATAAGCTCCGCCGTCAGCTTTGAAATATCCGTTGTGGCTATTGAGGTAATCTCCCTTACAATCATCGGCAGCACAAGCTCGCAGCCCGTGGTCAGAGCCGCACAGATAAGGTCAATTATCATAACCCTTCTGTGCTTTATGAAATATGGGATAAACCATTTTTTGAGTGTACCTTTTTTGGTATGTTTCATTTTATATGCCTTCTTTATACTGAATGAATTTCCGTTACAGAATAACCGTATTATATATTTTAACATCTGCCGCAGATTTTTTCAAGTGTGTACTCCATCCGTCAGCCTTCGGCTGCCACCTTCCTCAGGGAGGAAGATAAAAAGCTCCCCGCAGGGAGCTTTGATTTAGTTATTAGATTTCATCTGGAGGTAGCGAATCGTTGGCTGTGTTTTCTAATTCGACTATTTCCAGTTCAAAAATCAAATCATCAAAATCATCGTCATTTTCAAAATCGTTACAAAAAAATCTATAATGATTTTGTTTTATTTCTTCTATAATCATTGCACAACCCTCAACCAATGTCGAGCATCCTCTTTTACTTCCATCTCTATCTGAACCATTGCAAATAGCAATCCAGCCTTCCTTTAACTTTAACTCCAACTCAAAGCAACGAGACGCTATATCATCTTCAAAAAATATAGCTTGGGCAAATGTACTTTTCCTTTTTGTTATGTTCTCGCCTAAAAAATACATATTACCTTTTATGCCGCCGTAATGAATATCAATAGCCTGACTAAATTGTGAGTTAGAGCTTATAAATTTAAACTTAAGCAAATATTCGCCCGGCTTCTCAATTTTAAAAAAACGATGAACTTTTTTTCCATTGTATTCTATGACATCACTATTAGCCATAGCGAATTGTGCTGAAAACCACATCATTGTAAACAACATCCCCTTTAATTATTTTATGGTTTGAAATGTCTATATTCATCTCTAATTGCATGTTCCCATGGTGTTAGCGGACTTAAATTATCATAAGTATGCCTTCCTCCATTACGAACCGGGTTATTATGATGCAATTCATAAGAATAAAATTTCCCATTCTTATCATATCTTACCAATGGAGCTTTTCCGTTTTGCATTCTGATTTTATTTACATTTTCAATATATCACAAAGCAAAAGCCTTGTCAATAAAAACGTGTTCAGGCGGGCGGTAGAAGAAAGCGGGATAGACCCTTCCGACGGCTACGCCGCCACCTTCCCTTTCAGGGACGGCAAGATACGCTGTCCGTCACTTAGTGTCACTTTTCTCAAAGAGTTGCAGAACAATCACAACCTCTCCGTCAGTCCTTACGGACTGCCACCTCT
>JAZSPQ010000076.1:0-5198 GCA_045537485.1 Acutalibacteraceae bacterium
GCCGCTCTGGATAATCGCCTTGGCACACTCGTTGCAGGGGAAAAGAGCAACGTAGATTTTAGCACCCTCAAGGTTTGCTCCTCTGTTGTTGAGGATAGCGTTAAGCTCAGCGTGGCAAACATAAGGGTACTTGGTGTCGTAGGCGTCACCGCTTCTTTCCCAAGGGAACTCGTCGTCGTCACAGCCATAGGGAAACCCGTTGTAGCCGACAGACATAATACGGTTTTTATCGTTTACAATACAGGCACCAACTTGCGTATTGGGGTCCTTACTTCTGTATGATGACAGTAATGCAATCCCCATAAAGTATTCGTCCCATGATAGATAGTCTTTGCGCTTTGACATATTTTCTCCGTCCTTTCTTATAATACACCTCTGTAATAAAGTCCTCTTGTGAAGTCGCCCTTGACTCCCTTGCCCTTGCGGTAGGCATCAAGAATTGCATCGCAAAGCTCTGCTTTTTCTTTTGTGAAGTAAAAGGTGATAAAGTCTGCGTTTTCAATTTCATCTGATCTGTCACCCATATAAATGGGCTGACTGTTTAATATTTCACTGCAACCCCCGGAGCATACCACGGGGAATTTTTTATCCAATCTGTCGGTTAGAAAACTGCCTGATTTACACTCGCTGCAGTCCTTTCCGTTTCTTATCGGGCAGTTTCTTGTCAGCATAAGAGGGATCCTGCCGTAGCCGATGATGCCTCTTTTGGTGTTTGAGTGAAGCTCGGATATCTGCTTGAGTGTAAGTTCAGGTGACAAGGTTAAAGACTTTACACCTAAATCTTCAAAAACCTTTGCTGTAAAGCTGTTAAAAACGTTTAATGAGAAGCCTCCGTGAATTTCAAAGCCGAGCCTTCTCGCAATGGCGACCGCATCAAGTGTTGAGCAATATGCGATGTTTATTCCACATTCTTTGAGCCTGAGAAGCTTATTTTCAACAGTCTTTTCCATACCGAAAATGCCTCTCGGAACCTCAATTCCTATAGAAACAGGCAGGTTTTTCAAACTTTCCACCGAGTTTTCCTCAATATTCAAGGGAATATATAAGTTTTCCACATTTTCGAGATTTTTTGGAATCTGCCTGATATCTGATACTCGTATGTGATATTTGAGGGTAGTTTTTTTGGTTACTTGCGGGAGCTTAAGCTTAACAGGTGTAAAGTTTGATTCCTTTACAGATATCAGCCGATTTTCCAGCTCTGAGAGAGCGTTTCTGCGAAGGCTGTTTATGACACTTGCGGGTACGATAAGGCCCTCATCAAGATCAATTTCAATTTTATCTGCATAAAACTGAGTGCCGCCGCATTTTGAAAGTCTGTCGCAAAGACTTTCTTTTGTCATAGGCTTGTTTATCGCCTTTTCGGGGATATAGTCCTCAGTGACAAAGCAGTTTATTCCCATAGCTGAAACCGACAGTGAAACCTTTTCTTTTTCCTGAACTGTCAGATAAAACTCCACAGGGATGAGAGGTGTTTCTTTGTCGTAAAGCAAGGCGAGCTTTTTTAGCACATCGGCCGAAGCGGCGGTAACATCTTCTTTTTTTCTGATGCCGAACATATCTCTGCCGCGGGCGTTGCTGAAATATCCGTCGGTAAAGCCGGAGCGGGAGAACACCGCCTGAAGCTTTTCCTTTAGCTCGGGGGAGTCTTTTCCGTTTTTGACATTTTTCAGAGCGGTTACGGCGGCGGCAACATATTCGGGGCGTTTGAGTCTTCCTTCGATTTTCAAAGAGTCGATACCGAGCTCCGTTAGTTCGGAAAAACGGTCGATAAGTGATAAGTCCTTGAGACTTAAATCGTAGCCTGTGCCGCCGGGAGCTGAGAAGGGCAGTCGGCAGGGCTGAGCGCACATGCCTCTGTTGCCGCTTCGTGAACCGAACATACTGCTCATATAGCACTGACCCGAAACACACATACAGTGAGCGCCGTGAACGAACACCTCGGTTTCAGCCTTGCAGTTTTCTGTTATATAACGGATTTCATCCTTTGTCATCTCGCGGGGGAGTACGACTCTGCTGTAGCCAAGCTCTTCGAGAAGCTTTACGCCGGAAAGAGTCTGCACCGACATCTGAGTTGAAGCGTGTCTTTCAATATCGGGGGCGCATTTTCTTACAAGCTGAGCTAAACCTAAATCCTGCAAAATAAGCACGTCTGCTCTGTTTTTGCAAACGTGCTCAATTACTTTAAGAGCAGAGGGGAGCTCCCCGTCGCTTATGAGGGTGTTCATTGTAATGTTGACTTTAACGCCGTGGCTGTGGCAATAGTCAACCGCTTCACCTAATTCTTCATCGGTGAAGTTATCTGCCTTTGCTCTTGCATTAAATTGCTTTGTGCCGAAATAAACCGCATCGGCACCGCAACGTACTGCGGCTTTAACGCTTTCAAAGGAGCCGGCCGGGGCGAGAATTTCTATATCCTTGTTGCTCATTTTATATCGTTGAGAATTTTATTCAGCTCTGCCTTGAGTCTTGCGTTTTCGGTTTTGAGAGCTTCGCTTTCTTTCTTGAGATTTTCTGTTTCGTGTCTTGCCCAGTCAGCCTTGCTTTTAGCTGAGGAAGCATCGTCAAGATAATCCTTTATCTGATCGCGGAGTCTGTCGGCGGTAAGAGTTGCCTTTGATGCTGCATCGGCATAATCCAGAGCACAGAGAACTGCTGCCTGAGTTGTTGAAATTCTTGAGTTGGATTTCATAATCTCAGCCATTTTCAGGTCAAGCTCCTTGCCGAGAAGCTGAACGTATTTTACATCCTCTTCTGCGAGAATGGAATACTGAGCGCCTGCTATATTTAATTTAACCTTATTTGCTGCCATAATGAATCTCCTTTCTGAATGAAAATCGGATACTTTAATATTATACAACAACATTTGATTATAATCAAGTTTAAATTTTAAATATAAAAACCTTAAGAAATATTTTATATTTGCTTTTTTTGGTGAATAATGATATACTGATATACAGTTGAAATAAAGGAGTGAAAAGAGCATGAACGGTATAACTGATGTAATCAGAGCTTTTTTTGAATACAGTGAAGTGCAGTATGCTCTTGATGCCGTTGTTAAAATGGTGCTTGCCATTGTATTCAGCGGCTTTATCGGATATGAAAGAGAACATTCCCACAGACCTGCAGGCTTCAGAACACATATTCTTGTTGCCGTGGGCTCTGCACTTGTTATGATGACCTCGAGCTATATATTCAAAGAGTTTGAAGGACTTGGAAATTTCGACCCTACCAGACTGGGTGCACAGGTTATCAGCGGTATCGGCTTTCTCGGCGCAGGTACCATTCTGCGTGAAGGCTTTTCCGTTAAGGGTCTGACCACTGCCGCATCGTTATGGGCTGTCTCCTGTATCGGACTTGCGGTAGGCGGCGGATATTACACAGGCGCATTTATTGCTACGGTGTTTATTTATCTCACCCTCAACACCTTCAAGAGGTTTGTTTCAAAGGGCTCACCTGCAAAAAACATCTATATCGAAGCTGAAAATATGTCAAAGCAGGCGGCAGACATAGGCGCTATCGTAAAAAGGTATGGCGGAAATCTTCACACCCTTGAGGTTCTTTATGCGGATATTTCCGCAAACAAGCGAAGCAGTGATGCCATAGTTATGAAGGCTGTTGTGTTTCCGAGAGATGAAGAAAGTCTTAATCTTACTATTTCTTCAATCAGAGCCCTTGAGGGCATAAGAGACATATATATCGACTGAATATATAAAAAGGCTGTTACATATCTGTAACAGCCCTTTTGATTTCTGTGAATTATTCCTCGTTGTTCAATTTTCCGAATATAAGAGAAAAATAGTATGCTATTGTGTCAAATATCATCTGGATGAGGCTGAGAACTTCTTCCATTACAGTCACTCCTTCTGTTAATCGTTTGTTTACAAAAGCATAATACCATTTTAATTTCATTTTGTCAATAGTTTGATCCTTATTAACTTCTTTTTTATAAATAAAAATATTTCCAAATTTGTTGCTATTTATATTTAATAATGTTAAAATAGATGAGTGAACGCGTTTTTATAAATAAAAAACAAAATAAGGAGCGACAGCTATGAATAAAACAACATTGGTTATAATGGCTGCAGGTATGGGCAGCAGATACGGCGGTCTTAAGCAGATAGATCCCGTGGGTCCCTCAGGTGAGATAATTCTGGATTATTCAGTATACGATGCAGTTAAGGCAGGCTTTGAAAGAGTTATATTTGTTATCAAAGAGGAAATTGAAAAGGATTTCAAGGAAATCATCGGTGATAAGTATGACGGTGTGGTTGAGGTTGAGCTGGCTTATCAGGATATCAACAACCTTCCTGCAGGCTTTACCGTTCCCGAAGGCAGAGTCAAGCCCTGGGGTACAGGCCATGCAGTGCTTTCCTGCAAGGGTATGATAGACGGTCCCTTTGCTGTTATCAATGCAGACGATTACTACGGAAGAGAAACCTTCGAGCTTATCTATAATGAGCTCAACAAGGAAAAGACTGAAGGTGACAAGTACGAATTCTGTATGGTAGGCTTCAGAGTTGAAAACACCCTTACCGATAACGGTCACGTTGCAAGAGGCGTTTGTCAGACAAGCGACGACGGATATCTTACAGACATTGTTGAAAGAACCAAGATTGCAAAGCGTGACGGCAAGATAATGTTCACCGAGGACGACGAAAACTGGACAGAAATTCCCGAGGGCACTACCGTTTCAATGAATTGCTGGGGCTTCACCGCAGGTATGATGGATGAGCTGGAAAACCGTTTTGCCGCTTGTCTTGAAAGAAACAAGGATAATATGCTCAAGTGCGAATACTTCCTTCCTTTTGTTGTTGACGAGCTTCTTAAGGAAGACAAGACCGTTGTAAAGGTTCTTTCCACAAAGGAAAAGTGGTACGGAGTTACATATAAGGCGGACAAGGACATTGTTGTTGATGCTATCAATGAAAAGATTGAAAGAGGAGAGTATCCCCCGTGTCTTTGGAAAAAATGATTGACCCGAGAGAAATGACCTCTGAAGAGAGCCGTAAGAGAATGTATGACGGCAGACTTTATATGCCCGGTGACGAAGAGATAATGTCAAGGCAGATGCAATGCCTCGAAAAGCTTTACGATTACAATGCAACAAGACCTTCTGAACAAGAAAAAAGAGAGGCTTTGCTTAAAGAGATGTTTGCTGAAATAGGTGAGGGCTGTTATATTGAGCCGCCCTTACACGC
>JAZSPQ010000067.1:0-2523 GCA_045537485.1 Acutalibacteraceae bacterium
GCAGGCATACTTGACGATACACTCTTTATGGTTATTGCAGACCACGGCGGTACTAATAACGGAGAAGGCAAGGGTACTCACGGCGGTTGGACTGATGAAGAGAAATATGTAACCTTTGCCGCAGTCGGCAAAAATATAAAAAGCGGTGAAATCAAAGAAATGAATATCCGTGACCTTGCAGCTATTGTCCTTTATGCTATGGGTATAGAGGCTCCCGGCTTTGATGAAAAGGGCTGGACTTCACAAATTCCAAAAAGGCTTTTTAATGATTATGAATGTGACTATCGTGATATTTCACATCTGACAGGTGCGGCACCGAGAATTTCAAAAAAGCACCACGAATCAGAGCCCGCGTAATAAACCGTGAAGACAGAGATAATGATTATTTAAAAGAGGAAGTTAAATATGAACTTTATAAAGGTTACAGATAACAAAAATGTATTCGCTGACGGTATCCACGACGATACAAAACCCCTGCAGGCGTGCATTGATGAACTGAAAGACGGAGGAACAGTTTATTTCCCCGACGGTACATATCTTATTTCTGCTGCACTTATTTTCTATTCGTATCAGCATCTGAAGTTTTCGGATAATGCAGTCATTCTCAGAAGCGACAAAAGTGAACCGCTGACAAGATATCTTCTTGCTTCCTATTCCGAACCTGAATGGGGAGCTTATGAAGGTACACACGATGTTGTGATTTCAGGCGGTATCTTTGACGGTAACAAAAATCTTGATGAAAGTATAACCCTTGTAAACACAGTTCATTGTAGCAATATTACCATTGAAAATTGCAGATTCCGTCATTGTGCCCATTGGCATTGTATTGAAATTAACGGAACGGAAAACACAACTATTCAAAACTGTGTTTTTGACGGTCCGTCATACACATTCAAGACAGATATTCTTTTTAATGAACAGATTCAGCTCGATATGTCACGTAACGGTTCATACGGTCCTGTTTATAACTGTGACGGAGCTCTCATTGATTTCAAGAGTGACGATACTGTCTGCCGTAATATAGTAATCAGAAACAACATTTTCAAATGTGACGGTTTCCCCGGAGTTGGTCACCACGGAGATATTGATCACCACAATATCCTTATTGAAAACAATATTTTTGACGGACCCTCGGGAAGAATCGGTAAAAGCAGAGGCTACATATTCTTCAGACCTATGGTTTATGATCTCACGGTCAGAAACAATGCGTTTCTTGCTCCCGAAGAAACCGATTCGCCAAGCTACGGAATTATATTTGAAAATCCCAATGAGGATAAACTGTTGACAGAGGGAAATATATTCGTCGGCAAAATTGACAAAGAGGTAATTACGGGTACAGGTGAATAAGATGTTGAACTCTTTAAGCAATAAAAAATCGAATTTTCTTATTTTTCTCTGCTGGGCCGCTTATACGGTTGCCTATGTAGGAAGACTTAACTATAACGCTTCAATGGTTGAAATTCTGTCTCAGATGGGCACAACTAAAGAGGCGGCAGGAACTGTCAGTTCATTTTTCTTTTTCGCTTACGGTGCAGGTCAGCTTATAAACGGTCTGCTTTCGAAAAAATATAACACCAAATATTCCGTTACCGTAGCTTTAGCGGCATCCTGCATTATCAACCTTGCTATGACCTTTTGTCAGGGAATAGATTCTATGAAATATCTTTGGTTCCTAAACGGTGCTTTTCAGTCAATTCTCTGGTCTTCCCTCATCAAAACATTATCGGATAATCTTGCCGACAGTAGGCTTTCAAAAGCAGTTATGGTTATGAGTACTACTGTCGCCTCAGGTACATTTTCCGCTTATGGTCTTGCTGCTCTTTTCTCATATCTCGGACTTGATTGGACAACTATATTTTATGTTGCATCAGTGCTTGTGGGTGCTGTGGCAGTATTGTGGTTTATCGGTATGAGTACCGTCAAAAACGAAAAGATAGAAAAAGAGGTTGCTGAAAGAAAAGTAAAAAGCAGCTTGTCTTTTACACCAATATTTATTATAAGTATCGCTGTTATACTCATATCGGCAATATCCAACGGTTTCATAAAAGACGGCATAACAACTTGGGTGCCCTCAATTCTGAAAGAGGAATTCGGTGTACCTTCATCACTTTCTATAATTGTTACTCTGCTTCTTCCGGTGCTGTCAATTTTCGGTACATCTTTAGTAAATGTACTTCATAAAAAACAGAAGGACGAAAATGCTCTTAACGGAATTTTCTACTTCGTGACAATAATTTTTACTGTGCTTATAATACTGACACTTAACCTTAAATCAGTACCCCTTACCCTTATGCTTTTCGGCGGCATTGCCTGCCTTATGTCAGCAGTGAATAATGTTATAACAAGTGTTGTACCGCTTTATTCAAGAGATAAAATTGATTCGGGATTTTCAGCAGGGCTTCTCAATACTTTCTGCTATATAGGAAGCACTCTTGCAACATCAATGCTGGGCAAAATCGCAGATACAAAGGGCTGGAACGATGTGTTCGTTTGTATTTTGATATTTACTGCTGTTTCATTTGC
>JAZSPQ010000104.1:0-20992 GCA_045537485.1 Acutalibacteraceae bacterium
ACAGAGGCTTCAAAAAGGAAATTCACATTATTCTCTCTGGCTGCCTCAAGAAGCTCATAGCCCTTTGTTGCAACAAGCTCTTTATTTGACGAAACAACATGCTTGCCCTTTTTAAGGCAGCGCATTACAAAATCAAATGCGGGATTCACTCCGCCCATTGTTTCAACAACTATCTGAATTGTATCGTCATTAACGATGTCTTCAAAATTCTTTGTCATAAGTGCTTCGAAAGGATTGTTTTCAAAATCCCTTATGTCAAGAATACGCTTGACAGACAAAGCAACATCGCTGTTTTTCAATATAGAATCGGAGTTTTTTGATATAACCTCGGCAACACCCGAGCCTACAACACCGAAGCCCAAAATTGCTACATTCATGTTTCCACTACCTTTCCGTCTGATTCTGAAATCAAACAAGATATAGAGTATCATATCACATTTTATCTCTTATGAAAAGTATTTGTCAAAAAAATTTTTTATTTTGTGAAATACATTGATTTTATCAGCTATATAGGTTAATATAATATAAATATAATACAAATATTGATTTTGACTGAGAGGTGCTATCAATGAACGACGTGGAAAAAAGACGGAAATTTATAATAAACACGGCATATTATGTGCTTGTCGCTCTTATCGCTTCCTTTGTTTATAAATATGCTATGGGCGTGGCTTTTCCCTTGGTTTTTGCCTTTGCCGTTGCTGCCATTCTTCAAAGACCGAGGAATTTTATCGTCAGAAACTCCTTTTTGAAAAAGGGCCTTGCCTCTGCCATATGCGTAACCCTGTTTATGGGTGTTTTCGTAGCTATTTTTATACTTATCGGCATCAAGATCTTTGAGGAAGTCCGTGATTTTGTTACCTATGTGGTATCTCTTTTCAGCAACGTTGATCAGCTTGTCAACACCGTTGAAAGCTTCCTTTTGTCCTTTGTGGGCCGTCTGCCCGAATTTATATCAAAAAGTGCTTCCGAGGGCATAACATCTCTCTTCGTTCAGATAAGAGAGACTATTGCAGGCACAAGCACCGAGCTTACAGATCAGATCGCCGACGGCCTCGGCAACAATTTCAACGTTTCCTGGATAACAACTCCCCTTTCAGGCGTTATATCCACCGTTTCTCAGATTCCCGACTTCATCATTTCCGTTGTTATCGCTATTGTTGCAACCTTCTTTACAACAGCAGAGTATGATTATATTGTTAACTTCATAAAGCTTCAGTTCCCCGAGGAAAAGCGCCGTGACCTTTCAAGAGCAAAAAGAATTGTCAGCTCCTCACTTGCAAAAATGGGTAAGGCATATCTGCTCATTATGATCATTACCTATATTGAGGTTTTCTCAGGCTTTACCATTCTGCGCCTTGCAGGAATTTTCAATTCAACCTATATTCCCGTTCTTGCGGCTGTTATTGCCGTTGTTGATATTGCTCCCATGCTCGGCACAGGTACCGTCCTTTTACCCTGGGCGGTTTATGAGCTCATATCAGGCGACTTCGCAATGGCAATCGGTCTTCTCATAATGTACGCAGTTATCACCGTAATAAGACAGATCATTGAGCCCAAGCTTGTTGCTGGTCAGCTCGGTCTTTCTCCCGTTATCACAATTTCAGCCATGTATCTCGGGCTGAAGCTTATAGGCTTCTGGGGTATATTCATCACTCCGCTTACCATTATCATTCTCAAAATTCTCACCGACGAGGGTATCCTTCACCTGTGGAAATCGCCCGTAAGAGCCGCCGCAGAAAAAGCTGAGAAAGCAGAGAAAGAAACAGCTGAAAAGCAGACAAAGGAAAAGGAAGAGAAAAGCTCTCTTCCCGAAAAGAAATAACTTTATAAACAAACAGAAAGCGAATTTTAAGCTATGAACATTATTGTTGCAGGCTGCGGAAAGATCGGCTCCGCACTGGTTGCTACCCTTGAAGGTGAAGGGCACGACCTTACGGTTATCGACTCTTCTCCGTCAGTTATAACCGAAATGACAAATATATACGATGTTATGGGCGTTTGCGGCAACGCAACCGACTGTGAAGCCCTGACAGAGGCAGGTGTGGATAAGGCAAGGCTTTTCATCGCCGTTACCGACTCCGATGAGCTGAATATGCTTTCCTGCTATATTGCAAAAAAAATGGGTGCCCATCACACCGTTGCCAGAATAAGAAACCCGGAATATAACGACCGCTCCCTCGGCTTTCTCAGAGAACAGCTGAATATCTCAATGGCAATAAACCCGGAGCTTCTTCTGGCTCAGGAACTTTATAACCTGCTCAAGCTTCCCTCGGTCTTCAAGGTTGATTATTTCGCAAGACGCACCCTTGAAATGGTTGAAATGCGCCTTAAGGAGGATTCTCCCCTCTGCAATCAGAAGCTCTTTAAGCTTCGTGAAAAGCAAAAGGTTGAGTTTCTTATCAGCGCCATTTTAAGACAGGGTCAGCTTATTATCCCCGACGGTAATTTTGAGCTCAAAGCAGGTGACACCGTTTCTGTTGCCGCTTCTCCCGGTGATATGCAAAAGCTGCTTAAAAGCCTCGGCGTACTTAAAAAGGAATCAAGAAACATTATGCTTTTAGGCGGCGGAAAAACCTCCTATTACCTTGCAAAACAGCTTCTTTCCTCAGGCAACGATGTTAAAATCGTTGAAAAAAGAGAGGATCGCTGCCTCGCTCTCAGCGAGAAGCTGCCTAACGCCGTTCTCATTCACGGTGACGGTACTCACCAGGAGCTTCTGCTCGAAGAGGGTCTGCGCTCCCTTGACGCCTTCGTGGCTCTGACCGGTATGGATGAAGAAAATATACTTACGGGTCTTTTTGCCTCGGGGCAGACCGTACCTCAGGTCATAGCGAAGGTCAACCGTGAAGAGCTTGCCCGTATGGCTGAAAAGCTGGGTCTGGACTGTATCCTTTCAACCAAAGCCATAACCTCGGATATGGTTTTAAGATACGCAAGAGCTCTTGAAAACTCCCGCGGCAGCAACATAGAAACCCTTTATAAAATTATGGACGGCAAGGCAGAGGCTCTTGAGTTTATTGTCAGCGCCGATTCAGCAGTGGCAGGTACACCTATCAAAGACCTGAAAATCAACTCAGGCATTCTCATTGCAGGCATTATCCGCTCGGGTAAAAAGACGGTTATCCCCACCGGTAACGACATTATAGAGCACGGTGACAGCGTTATAGTCCTCGCCGCAGACAGAAGACTCAGCGACCTTGACGATATACTTAAATAAGAGGTAAGCTCATGAACAGACGTATGGTGTTATACACGGTGGGTACCGTTATAAAAATCGAAGCAGTGCTGATGCTTCTGCCCACAATCTGCGCTTTGATATATAAAGAGGACTGCGTGAAGGCTTTTCTTATTTGTGTGGCAATAGCTCTGACTTCAGGCTTTGCGCTCACCCTCATTTCACGCCCCGGCAACAAGGTTATTTATGCCCGTGAAGGCTTCGTGACCGTAGCTCTCGCCTGGCTTGCCCTTTCAGCCGTCGGTGCTCTGCCCTTTTACATAAGCGGAGAAATTCCTTCTTATGTTGACGCCTTTTTTGAAACCGTAAGCGGCTTCACAACAACGGGAGCTTCCATTCTCACCGATGTTGAGGCCATGAGCAAGGGCCTTCTTTTCTGGCGCAGCTTCACTCATTGGGTAGGCGGTATGGGTGTGCTTGTTTTTATCATGGCAATCATTCCCTCCCTTTCAGACAGAAATATGCATCTTCTCCGTGCAGAGGTTCCCGGCCCCATAGTCGGCAAGCTTGTGCCCAGAATAAGGCAGACAACCCGCATCCTTTATATTATATATGTGTTGCTCACTCTTGTTGAGATAATTCTTCTGCTTATAGGAAAAATGCCCTTCTATGAGGCTCTTGTTCACGCCTTCGGCACTGCAGGTACCGGCGGATTCGGTGTAAAGGCAGATTCAATCGCAGGCTATTCGCCTTACTTACAGTGGGTAATCACCATTTTTATGCTTCTTTTCGGTATAAACTTTAACCTTTATTACCTGCTTCTTATAAGAAAATTCAAGTCTGTTTTCAAAAGCAGTGAAATGTGGGTATACTTCGGCATAGTTGCCGCTTCCACAGCCGCAATTACGGTAAATATTCTTTCTGCCTATGAATCCGTGTCTCACGCTCTGAGAGATTCCGCCTTCCAGGTGGCTTCAATCATAACCACCACCGGATATGCAACAGCCGACTTTGACAAATGGCCTGTTTTTTCAAAAATGATTCTGCTGCTGCTTATGTTTATCGGAGCCTGCGCAGGCTCAACCGGAGGCGGCTTCAAGGTTTCAAGAGTTATTATTCTTGCAAAAACTGTCAAGCGTGAGCTTAAAAGGCTTCTGCACCCGAGGAGTGTCAGTGCCCTTCGCTTTGAGGGCAAAACCCTTGACGAGGCAACCGTAGGCTCTGTGGGATCCTATCTTGCAATCTATGTTTTCTTTTTCTTTGCAATAACGGTGCTTCTGTGTCTTGAGCCCTTTGATCTTGAAACAAATATTTCGGCGGCAACAGCCTGCTTCAATAATATCGGCCCCGGCTTCGGTGCGGTGGGTCCCACATTAAACTATGCGGATTATTCCCCCTTTGCTAAGGTTCTTTTGTCAATGGCTATGCTTTTCGGCAGGCTTGAAATTTATCCGCTGTTTATTGCTTTTTCTCCCTCAACATGGATAAAAAAATAAAAAATCAAGGTGTTTCCGGCTTAATGCTGAAAACACCTTTTTCTGTTATTTTAATTTTGCCAGCCTTTCTATATCCGCTATAACAACAAGCTTCATTTCCTTTTTCAACGGCTCTGCAGGGTCAATGCTGCAGGAGACCTCGTTACCTGTGTGAACGGCAACAACGTTGACAGCGTATTTCTTTCTCAGATTAAGCTCTGCAAGTGACTTTCCGACCCACTCATCTTTAACATCAAGCTCTATCATCGAAACACCCTTTGTCAGCTCAATTATATCAACAAAGCCGGAGCTTACAAGATTCTTTGCAAGCCTTACCCCTGATTCCGTTTCCGGGGAAACAACACGGTCCGCACCCACACGGCTGAGGATTTCACGGTGCATATCGTTTGCACATTTTGCGATAACGGTTTTAACTCCCGCCTGCTTGCAGAGCATAGTTGCCATAACACTTGCTTCAAAATTACTTGCCATAGCAATAATTACAACATCAACATCGGCAATTCCCAGCTGCTTAATAACCTCCGGGTCAGTTATGTCTGCACATTTGCAAAAGGGAATATCGTGTATGAGAGAATTGACTCTTTCCTCTTCAACATCTACAGCCATAACCTCTGCGCCGCTGTTTACAAGCTCTGTTGCCACAGCCCTTCCGTATCTTCCGAGGCCGAAAACCGCATAAGTCTGATTTATGCTCATATTGCTTATCTTCCTTTCCTGTTATCCTACACTGATTTCCTCTGTGGGATTCTTAACAGCGTTCTGATTTTCTTTTTTTATCTTAAAGGCAAGAGCAAGGGATATGGGCCCCACTCTGCCGAGATACATTGTTGCTATAATAATAAGCTTACCCCATATATTAAGCATCGGAGTCAGGTTTCTTGTCAGACCTACCGTTGCCGTTGCACTGACGGTTTCGTAAAGAACATCCGTAAAACCCGCTTCGGTAACGGCCGATAAAAGCACCGTGGAAACGAGCATAATGGCAAAGGACATAGCAAAAACCCCCACTGCCTTGCTCACAGCTCTTGAGGCTATGCTTCTGCTGAAAAGGTTTACCTGATCCCTGTTTTTTACCGTGGATACTGCTGATGCGATAAGCACCGCCACGGTTACGGTTTTAACACCGCCTGCCGTACCCACCGGGGAACCGCCGATAAACATCAGAATCATACACAGCAGTGCCGTGGAATCTGTAAGATTTTGCTGAGGCACCGTCGCAAAGCCCGCCGTTCTGGTTGTTACAGACTGAAAAAACGCAAACTGCAACTTATCAAAAAGAGAAAAATTCCCGATTGTAAGGCTGTTTCCGTATTCAAGAACAAACACTGCCGCCGCGCCGAAGAATATCAGCACAAGGCTGAAGGAAACGGCAATTTTGCTGTGAAGAGTCAATCTTTTTAAACAGCCGAAGCCAAGCTTCCCGAATTTTTTTGTAACACGGATAACATCCCACCAGACTATATAGCCGATACCGCCCAGAACAATGAGAAGGCAGGTTACAAGGTTAATAACGGGATTATTCACATAGTCACAAAGGCTGTTTTCGGATATTATATCAATACCTGCATTGCAAAAGGCAGAAACCGAGTTAAAAACCGAAATCCATATACCCTTTAAGCCGAACTCGGGAACGAAAACCGTAATATATAAAGCCGCGCCCACGCCCTCAACGGCGAGAGTGCCGATAATTACTCTTTTAACAAAATCCGCCAGACCGGAAAGAGAGTTAATGTTGAAGGCATCCTGTATCAGAAGGCTCTTTGATATGCCGAAGCGTTTATGCATACTCAGCATAAAGCCGGACATAACCGTAATCACTCCGAGGCCACCTATCTGTATCAGAAGCAGAATCACAACCTGGCCGAAAACACTCCAGGTTGAAACCGTAGGCAGCGTGACAAGTCCCGTTACACAGGTGGCTGTGGTGGCTGTAAAAAGGGCATCGATATAATCCACGGCCTGTCCGCTTTGAGTGCTTACAGGCAAGCTCAGAAGCAGGCTTCCCGCAAAAATCACCCCGATAAAGCTGAGCATTATCGTCTGAGTCGTAGACAAAGATATTTTTTGCTTTTTCATTGCTGTTCTCCGGTCTGTTAAAAGCCTATATCCTCGCCCACAAGGATAACGTGAATTCGCTCTTTATCCCTGCTTCTGCGGGTAACAACTATCTGATTGCAGATACAGTCGGGGCTCATACAGTCGCCGCACTTACCCGTTGCCGCACAGGGAGTATTCTTTTCAAGACGGATAGTATTCGGCGGTGACGCGAAGTTTCTCACCCTTGCATAAGCCTCGTCTATTGTTGAAACCACCTTATTCATACCTGCAAGAACTATAACCTTTTCGGGGCCGAAAATAAGCGATGCAACCCTGTTACCGTAGCCGTCGATATTCATAAGCTCACCGTCAAGAGTAATTGCATTTGTTCCCATAAGATAATAATCGGCTGTGAATGCCTTTATGTAATAATCCTTCATATCCTCGGGAGCGTATTTTGCTCTGTCGATTATGCTGTATTTACCTTCTTTTTCCAGCTTTTCGGGAATATCGCAGTCCTTAAGACTCATACTGCCGCCCCAAGTTACGGTTGAGCCTTCCTTTATCATTGAAAGCACAAGGGAGGCACAGTCCTCTTTTGTTTTGCAATAATAGCCGCGCATATTGCGTTTTTCAATTTTTTCAATTATTGATTTTGCCTGTTTTTCTCTTGCGAGAGCTAAGTTACTCATATTTTTCTTCCTTTCCGAAAATATTTACTTTTTTATTGTATCAAAAAACTCTTTATTTATCAATAGAAATATTCCACTCTCGGGCAAAGCTTTGCAAGGAAGTTAAGGTTTTTATTACAAAAATTTTTATTAATTAAAGCCGAAATAAGACACAAACTATCAGAGAAAGCTCTTTTTTCGCCTTTTTTCAGTGTAAAGAAGCCAAAAATTTTCCTATCCAAAAAAATTTTAGTAAACTTTCAACAAAAGCTGAAAAAAGACTTCCTTTTTTCATTATTTAATGTTATAATACATTAGTTAAATCCTGGCAAAATCCCTCTGTATAAAGGCAGAGGTCTGTTTCTATATAAATTGAAAGATGTTTCCGAACAAAAAAGCGGAAAGAGGAGATTGATTTTGGAAAAGCTCGTAATTCACGGCGGCAACCGTCTTTGCGGCGAGGTTGAAATAAGCGGTGCAAAAAATGCTGCCGTTGCTATTATCCCCGCAACCCTTCTGGCGCAGGATGTCTGCCGAATTGAAAATATCCCCAACATCAGCGATGTTACCTGTATGATAAGAATTCTTGACCAGATGGGTGCACAGGTCAAGTTTATAAATAAGCATACTCTTGAAATTAACACTAAAACCGTTAATTCCTATATTATCCCCCACGAAATGACAAAGCAGCTTCGTGCTTCCTATTATCTTATAGGTGCACTTTTAGGAAGATACTGCAGAGCTAAGGTTGCTCTTCCCGGCGGCTGTAATTTCGGCGTTCGCCCCATTGACCTTCATATCAGAGGCTTTGAGCTTTTAGGCGCAAAAACCACCGTTGAAAACGCTATGATAAACGCCACTGCCGATCATCTTACAGGCAGCCCCATTTATATGGACAAGGTTTCCGTAGGTGCAACAATCAATATTATGCTTGCCGCGGTTAAAGCAAGAGGTCTCACAATCATCGAAAACGCTGCCAAGGAGCCCCACATCGTTGACCTTGCGAACTTCCTGAACGCTATGGGTGCAGATGTAAGAGGCGCAGGTACCGACGTTATCAAAATCCGCGGTGTTTCCGAAATGCACGGCTGCACCTATTCTATCATTCCCGATCAGATTGAGGCAGGCACATATATGGTTGCCGCCGCCGCAACCGCAGGTGATGTTCTTGTTAAAAATGTTATTCCCAAGCACCTTGAGTCAATCACAGCCAAGCTTCTTGAAGCAGGTGTAAGTGTTACCGAATACGACGACGCCGTAAGAGTACAGTCCGACGGACATTTCAGAAGATTCAATGTCAAGACTATGCCTCACCCCGGCTTCCCCACGGATATGCAGCCTCAGATGGCTACTCTTCTCACCGTTGCCGACGGTACGAGCATCGTTTCCGAGGGCGTATGGGATAACCGCTTCAAATATATTGATCAGTTCATCAGAATGGGTGCCAACGTTCAGGTTGACGGTACCATCGCCGTATTCCAGGGAGTTAAGGAGCTCACAGGCGCTCCCGTCAGAGCAGATGACCTTCGTGCAGGCGCCGCAATGATTATTGCAGGTCTTATGGCAAGAGGCACCACCGAGGTTGAGGACATTATCTATATCGACAGAGGCTATGAAAACTTTGTTGAAAAATTCAGAGAGCTCGGCGCCGATATGTACCGCAAGGAATATGATGACAACATAAAAGCGGCAAACGCAGGCTAAAACCAAAAGGGGCTGTTGCATTAAGCGACAGCTTTTTAAATTGAGAAAGGAATTGTAAAATGGCAAGATTCTGCTCCCTTTTTTCTTCATCGTCGGGAAATTCCACCTTTATCGGTTCAGCAAAAACAGGCATTCTCATTGATGCAGGCGTCAGTGCCAAAAAGCTGAAGGAGGCTCTTCTTTCAAGAGAGATCGATCCTGCTTCACTTGCGGGCATTTTTATCACCCACGAGCACAGCGACCATATAAAAGGTATGCGTATTCTTGCATCTACCTTTAAAATACCCGTTTACGCCTCAGAGGGAACCGTTGCCTATATGGAATCAATCGGACAGCTCACAACAAAATTCCCCTATGAGGTTATCGATGAAAAAGGTCTTGAAATCGGTGATATATTCGTAAAGCCCTTTTCCACCCCTCACGATGCGGCAGAAAGCTTAGGCTATCAGATAACCTTCCCTGACGGTCAGAAGGCGGCTGTCGCCACCGATACGGGCTATATTTCCGATGAAATTAAAGAGCATTTTTCAGGCTGTCAGCTTGTTATGCTTGAATCCAATCACGATGTGGCTATGCTCCAGAACGGGCCCTACCCTTATCACCTTAAAAGGAGAATACTCTCTCCCCACGGTCACCTTTCAAATGCAGACTGCGCAAAAACCGCAACGGAGCTTTTCAAAAAAGGTACCACAAGGTTTTTTCTCGGGCATCTCAGTGCGGAAAACAATTTTCCCCGCCTCGCTTATCAGGAAACCTATGCCGCACTGACCGAAATCGGTGCAGTTCTCTCAAGAGACTACCTTCTCGAAGTAAACAATAAAGAAAATGACGGCGGAATTATCCGCTTCTGAGGTACGTTATGGTAAACTTGACTGTTATATGTATCGGTAAGCTCAAGGAGCAGTACCTTCGTGACGCTTCAAAGGAGTATGAAAAGCGGCTGTCGCCCTTTAAAATCAACATAATCGAGCTTGCTGAAGAAAGAATAAGCAACAACCCCTCCGACAAGGAAATTCAGAGCGTTATCGAGGCTGAAGGCAAAAGAATCATTGAAAAAATACCCAAGGGTGCCTCAGTTTTTGCAATGTGCATTGAAGGTAAGCAACGGACAAGCGAAGAGCTTTCCGCCGAGCTTGACTCACTGGCTCTTGGCGGAACAAGCACGGCAGCCTTCATTATCGGCGGCTCCTACGGTCTGAGCGATGAGGTCAAAAAGCTCAGCAATTACCGTCTTTCCATGAGCAAGATGACCTTCCCTCACCAATTAGCAAGAATTATGCTCCTCGAACAGCTTTACAGAGCTTCTCAGATTTCCCTTGGCACAAAATATCACAAATAAAGGCCTTTTTGTTTATGATTATTTTATTTTTCTATTGATTATATTTTCACCCTGTGATATAATTCTTTGGCTGTTTTAAAAACGAATTTATTATAATATCGGAGGATAGTAAAATGGAATTTTTCGGAATGACTCTTTTCGGATCCCTTGAAGGCGGAGCTCTTATGGCAGTTGCCGCAGTTGCCTTTGTTGTGGGTCTTGTTGCCATTATCAAGGGCGGCGACTGGTTCGTTGATTCCGCCGCATGGTTCGCAGAAGCAACAGGTATTCCCAAGTTTGTTGTAGGTGCTACCGTTGTTTCCTTCGCAACAACACTTCCCGAGCTTCTCGTTTCTGTCAGAGCTGCTATGCAAGGCTCGGCTCAGCTTGCTATCGGTAATGCTGTAGGTTCAGTTACCGCAAACACCACTCTTATCATGGGCGTTTCCCTTGTGGCTATGGCAGGCGTTATCAAAAGAAAGAGCTTTTCACTCAAGGGCGGACTTCTTCTTGCCGCTTCCGTAGGTCTTACAGCTCTCTCTCTCAGCGGTGCTCTTCCCACATGGTCTGCTTTTATTCTTTGGGCAATTTTCCTTATCTTTATGGTCAGCAACCTTCTTGAAGGTAAAAAGGCAGCAGAAAGCGACGAAATCGACTCCTACGAAAGAAAAGAAATCCCTTCAAAGATCCTCTTTTTCATTCTCGGTACCGCAGGTATCGTTCTCGGCGCAGAGTTCCTTGTAGGCTCAGGCCAGACAATCGCTAAGGGCTTTGGCATCAGCGAAGCTATTATCGGCTTCACCGTAATCGCCCTGGGCACATCTCTCCCCGAGCTTGTTACAACTCTCACCGCTATCAGAAAGAAGGAATCCGGTCTTTCAGTGGGTAACATCATCGGCGCCAACATCATCGACCTGACTCTTATTCTTCCCCTTTGTGCAATCATCGGCGGCGAGGCTCTTCCCGTAACAACAACAAACCTCACCTTTGACTTCCCCGTTTGTATTGCCGCTTGCGCAGTTGCTGTTATTCCCACAATCATTCAGGGCCGTTTCAAGAAGTGGCAGGGCTTTACTCTCTTAGGCATCTATGCCGCCTATATGCTTCTTCTTGTTCTTAACGAATTCGGTATAGTTGCCCTCGGCGGCGCAACACCCACAGATGCAGTTGCAGCTGTGATTTCCGTTTTATAATTCAGAACATTTCAAACAAAAGGCAGTTGCAAAAACGAAACGCAACTGCCTTTTTTCTATTTTATTTTATCCCAATACTGCTTTGCCGCCTGCTCGTTTTTGTTGTCACCGTAAGTGTAGTACTTTCTCGACTTTATCGCATCGGGCAGGTATTGCTGTTTCACATAGTGATTTTCAAAATCGTGGGGGTACTTATAAAACTGACCCTTGTTGTTATTATCCTCACCGTCGAAATGCTTATTCTGAAGCTGACGGGGTATAGGACCTGACTTGCCTGCTCTTATATCCGCTGCAGCTGCATCATAGGCGAGGTATGCCGAATTTGACTTGGGACTATTGCAGACAAGCACAACCGCATCGGCAAGAGGGATTCTCGCCTCAGGCATTCCCACCATAAGAGCCGCATCGCAAGCTGCCTTCACTATGGGAATTATCATAGGATAAGCAAGCCCCACATCCTCGCAGGCGCACACCATAAGGCGCCTCATTGCCGAGGGCATATCGCCCGCTTCAAGAAGCCTTGCAAGATAATGAAGAGCCGCATCCGCATCGGAGCCGCGCATACTTTTCTGAAACGCCGAGAGTATGTCGTAATGCTCGTCGCCCTCTCTGTCATACTTCATAGCGCTCTTCTGTGTCAGCTCTGAGGCTCTTTCTTTTGTGACGGTAATTTTCCCTTCTTCGTCGGGAACAAGGCTTAAAACGCAGAATTCAACGCTGTTCAGCGCTTTCCTTACATCGCCGCCGCAGGATCGCGCAATATGAAGCACTGTTTCACTGTCTGCCTCTATGGTTATGCCTCTTTCACGAGAAAGAAAACGGAAAGCTCTTTCCACTGCGGGGACAATCTCCTCTGCTGTCACACTCTTGAACTCAAACACCGTTGAACGGCTCAGGAGTGCTCCGTGAATATAGAAATAGGGGTTTTCCGTTGTGGAAGCTATCAGCGTGATTTCGCCTCTTTCGATATAATCCAGAAGAGTCTGCTGCTGCTTTTTATTGAAATACTGAATCTCGTCAAGATAAAGAAGGATACCGTTGGGCGCGGCAAGGGTGTCAAGCTCAGCCACAATAGCCCTGATATCCGCCGTTGATGCCGATGTCCCGTTTAGCTTGTGAAACTTACGGTTAGTCTGACGGGCAATAATTGTGGCAAGGGTCGTCTTGCCCACACCTGACGGGCCGTAAAAGATAAGATTGGGAAGCTGCCCCGACTCTATAACGGTTCGCAAGGCTTTACCTTTGCCGAGCAAATGGGTCTGACCCACAATTTCGTCTATGGTCTGCGGTCTGATTCTGTCTGCTAAGGGTGCTTTCAAGTCGTCACCTCATTATTTTGGTTTTTCGTAATTTTAACATATTTTCATCTATAAATCAACCTTGTTTTCTCTAAGGGGAAATCTGTTGCGGCGGTGGGGCGGCGGCTCCCGAATTCTGCCGCCGAAGGCGCAGAATCCACAGATGCACCGCAGGTGCGTCTGTGGCCTGCGAAGCGGCAGCTTCGCAGGATGGGAGCCGCCGCCCCAAAAAAGGCTGTCGCTTACCGCAACAGCCTCTCAAGCTCATCCTTTGTTATTTCCCGACACTGCCCCTCGGGTAGGCTCTCGTCAAGGTCAAGCTCACCCATTTTCACTCTTCTGAGCTCAAGAACCTTGTTACCGACACAGGCAAACATTCTTTTCACCTGATGGTATTTGCCTTCACATATCTTTATTTCTGCCATATTATTTTCAAGCCGTCTCACGTGAGCTTCCATACACTCGGTGCCGTCACCCAAAGTGAGTCCCTCTTTGAATTTCATAATGTCCTCATCGGTAAGCTCGTCTCTGAGAGTGGCGTGATAGGTTTTCATTATGTGATTTTTCGGTGATAGTATTCTGTGGGCAAAATCTCCGTCATCGGTGATAAGCACAAAGCCCGTCGTATCACCGTCAAGCCTTCCTGCAGGGAAAAGGCCCTGTCTGAAAAGCTCCTGCGGCACAAGGTCGATAACGGTTTTTTGTTTTTTATCGTCGGTTGCGCTGATTACACCCTTAGGCTTGTTGAGCATAATATAGATATGCTTTTTATAATTCAGTGCTTTGCCGTCGACGGCAATTTCCGCACTCTCGTCAAGCTTCATATCCGAGCTTTTCACAACTTCGCCGTCAACGGTAACTCTGCCGCTTTTCACAATCTTTTTAACCTCACTGCGTGAGTACTGCCCCTGAGAAGCTATAATTTTATCGAGTCTTTCCATATTATTTGATTCTTGTTATCTTGTTTCCCTTGACCATAAAAACCCTTTTGGCATAGGGGAAAAGGAATTTGTCGTTCATTGAATCGGTATAGAAATCGTCTATCTGTCCGTCGGGGAAGGCTTCGAGGAAAAAGTCAATTTTCTTTTCTCTGAAGCAGCCACGGATAAATCTTCCCGTTTCCATATCAAACTCTGTTCCCAGGCAATGCTTTAT
This sequence comes from Acutalibacteraceae bacterium, assembly GCA_045537485.1. Taxonomy (GTDB): domain Bacteria; phylum Bacillota; class Clostridia; order Oscillospirales; family Acutalibacteraceae; genus UBA6857. The sequence goes on from JAZSPQ010000104.1 coordinate 14,051, forward strand.
CCCTAATCTGCGGCAGATTTCCTGCGCCATAAAGTTAGGTGAGGCAGTAATAATAAGGTCGTCCTCCTTTTGTATATCCTTATAAAAGGGCTTGATTCTCTTCTGGTTTTTATCCCAGAATTCCTTAACTACCTTATCAAAATCAACATCGTGAGTTGTGAAATAATCTTCAAAAACCTTGCCGAACTTCTCAATTATATCGTCAAAGACTATTTTTTCCTTGTGATAGTCACGAAGGGTTGAAATTACTGTGGGAAGGTACTTTATGAGAGAGGGCTCCTTTCTGAGATAAAACATAAAGAAATGCAAAGAGGAATCTCCCTTGTATATCGTATCGTCAAAATCGTATGCGTTCATAACTTTCTCCTTTATTCAGGTTTTTTAAGTCGCAGATACTCGTCCTTCACAAGACCCATTTTCTTAAATGCGAAATGGAACATAAGGCTCAGCACTGCCGGGGCAACAAAATGCATCAGTACCACAAGGCCTACCGTCTGCCATGAACCGAAGCTTTCGCTCATAGCCGTATATGCACCGAACTGACCTACAAGACCGCTGGTACCCATACCTGCACCCGATGGAATATTTGTCATTTTAAACACACAGGTGGAAACAGGGCCGAGAACTGCACCTGCAAGAGTGGGAGCAAGAAGTATCTGTGGCCTTTTCATAATATTTCCGAACTGAAGCATACTTGTGCCGAGTCCCTGAGATATAAGACCGCCTACTCCGTTTTCCTTGAAAGAGGTTACGGCAAAGCCTACCATCTGAGCGGCACAACCGACTGCCGCCGCACCTGCCGCAACACCGTCAAGACCCAGCATAATACAGATAGCCGCCGAGGATATGGGAGCCGTCAGAGCAAGACCCACCAGTGTGGAAACTGCAATACCCATAGGGAAGGGATGAAGCTGAGTTGCGCTGTTTATAACCTCGCCCAAGCCTGTCATAAACTGTGATAGATAGGGGCCGCAGAAGGCACTGACGAACCCGCCCGTCACAATAGTAACAATAGGAGTGACAATAATATCAACCTTTGTTTTCCCCGCCACAAGAGAAGCCACTTCATTTGCAACAAGAGCCGCCGCGTAAGCACCTACGGGGCCGCCTAAATTATACCCGAAGGCTCCGACAGCTATACAGGAAAACACCACCAGAGGCTTGCTTTTAAGTCCGTAAGCAATGGCAGCACCGATTGCACCGCCTACAACGGGTGAAGATGCGGCAAGGACACTTGAAAAATCCGCAAGCATCTCAAGGTGTGGGATCTTGGCAAGCTGGCTGATAATGAGCCCCACAATAAGAGAGGAAAAAAGGCCCAGCGCCATATAGCTCATGGCATCAACAAAATAACGTTTAAAAAGCTTTTTAACGAATTTCATTTTTATCATACCTTTACTATAATATGGATAAAAAAATTATAACCCACAGAAAAGAAAAAAGCAACAGCATTGACACATTTAAAAATTAAATTATAATTAAAGAGAGGCTGTTAAAATTCTTTCTTATTCAGGAGGTAATTTTATGATAAGAAATTTTTTGCGGCAATTTATGATAGGAAGATACGGCTTTGATAAGCTTGGCTTTGCCCTTGTTACCCTCGGCTTTATTATCAATGTGATAACATCGTTTTTAAGAATTTTCAGCTTCGGTCTGATATATTCAAACAGAACGGTGTATGTTATTTTTCTTATTATTTCCTACGCCTGTTATATACCCTTTGCTGTTGCTCTTTTCAGAGCTCTTTCACGCAATACAGAAAAACGCAGAAGCGAGAACCTTGCTTTTATGAAGATTGCCGGAAGATGGGTGTTTTATTTCGCAAAAAAGCTCAGGCAAAAAAAGGATGTTAACCACAGATATTTCAACTGTCCCTCATGCCACCGTACCTTACGTGTGCCCAAGGGCAGAGGGAAAATAAAAATCGACTGTCCTCACTGCAGTCGTCAGTTCACAAAAAGGACCTGATAAAAAGGGAGGGGAATAAATGAAGATTCTTGTAACAGGCGGTGCAGGCTTCATCGGCGCCAATTTTATACACTATATGTTTAAAAGTCATCCCGATTACGCAATAGTCTGCCTTGATGCGCTTACCTATGCGGCAAACCCCGATTATCTTGAAGCCTTTAACGTAAAAAGCAATTTCCGCTTTGTAAAGGGCGATATCCGTGACCGTGAAAAGGTTTTCTCTCTTTTTGAAGAGGAAAGCTTTGACGCGGTAATAAACTTTGCTGCCGAAAGTCACGTCGACCGTTCAATAGAAAATCCGGATGTATTTATAAGCACAAACGTATCAGGTACGGGCGTTTTGCTTGATGCTTGTCTGAAGTACGGCAAAATCCGTTTTCATCAGATTTCAACCGATGAGGTCTACGGTGACCTGCCCTTAGACAGTACGCACACGTTCACTGAAGAAAGTACACTCAGACCATCTTCACCCTATTCGGCAAGCAAGGCGGCTACCGATCTTTTGGTTCTCTCTTACTTTCGCACCTTCGGACTGCCCGTCACAATAAGCCGTTCAAGCAACAATTACGGCCCTTTTCAGCACAGTGAGAAGCTGATCCCCCTGATGATAAAAAAGGCTCTTAAGGGCGAAAACCTGCCGATTTACGGCAACGGAGAAAACAAACGAGACTGGCTTTATGTTGAGGATCACTGCCGTGCTGTTGATTTGATTTTACACAAGGAAAAAATCGGAGAAATATACAACATCGGAAGCGGCAAAGAAAAAAGCAACCTTGAAACGGTGAAAGCTCTGCTTGATATTATGAATAAAGACGAAGGTCTTATTTCCTTTGTAAAGGACAGACCGGGCCACGACCTTCGTTACAGCATTGACTGCACAAAAGCAGAAAAAGAGCTCGGCTGGAAACCGAACACCGATTTTGCCGATGGAATAAAAGCAACCGTTCAATGGTACAGAAGCTTTTATGAGGAGGGAAAAATATGAGAAACATCATTCTTATCGGTATGCCGGGAACAGGCAAGAGCACAGTGGGTGTTATTCTTGCCAAAAGCCTGCTTATGGATTTTGCAGACACCGACCTTATAATTCAGAAGAAATATTCCGCTTCTCTTTGCGAAATTATTGAAAAATACGGAACTGAGAACTTTATCAGCCTTGAAAACGAAGTCCTGTCACAGCTGCAGCTCGAAAACTGCGTTATTGCCACGGGAGGGAGTGCGGTTTACGGTGAAGAGGCTATGACAAACCTTAAAAGAGACGGAACGACAATTTATCTTGATACTCCCCTCGATGAGCTCAAAAAAAGGCTCAGCAATATTCATACCCGAGGTGTTGCCATAAAGGAGGGCTTCTCTCTTGATGAGCTCTTTGCCGAAAGAGAACCTCTATATAAAGCTTATGCCGATATTACCCTTAACTGTGAAGGGCTTACGGCAGAGGAATGTGTTGAAAAGATAGTTGAAGCGTTAGAGCAGTAAAAGAGGCTGGTGTATAAAGCGCAAAACAAAAATATAACAGATGTATTCATAAGACGGAAAAACACCGTGAATACATCTGTTTTTTTGTTAAAAGAAAGGCTTTTTCTGTTGCACGAAAGGTTTAATTGGTTTTTAGTCGTTTTTCGCCCTCTCGCAGAAATATACGGCTTCGGGGTGAAGAAAACGCCTTCTGCATTTTAATACAACAGCCCCTACTTCACATACACCTTCAGAATTTCACCCACATACATTCTGTGATAATCCTTTGCGCTGTAGCAGGCCTTATCTATGGCTTCATCAATAAAGCCCTTGGGGTCAATATCCTGAATATAGAGCTTTTTGCAAAGAAGGGTTATCTCACTTTCCTCAAAGCCCATGCTTTCTTCGGTTTTCACAGGTGTAAGACCTGTTTCCTTTGCCTTATCGACGTCTCTGCCGCTGTATCTGCCGCAAAAAGCAAGTGCCTTTCTGTGCTCCTCACCGAAAATGCTTACGGTAAAGTAATCTTCTCTTTCGGTAAATTCATAAGTGTATCTCTGAGGGCGGATAAAGATGAAGCAAACATCCTTATTCCAAAGCTCACCTAAGGCTCCCCACGAAGCAGTCATCGTGTTATAGCTTTCTTCGTTACCTGCGGTAATAAGAGCCCAACGGTCGTCGAAAAGAGATACCGCACTTTCCTTAAGGTCTTTTATGTTGATTTCTTTCATTTGTGTCACCTCTGTTTATTCTATGATGCTTTCGATAATTTTATCAGCCATAACAAGCATTCTCGGCAAATGGAAAGGTCCCTTGAAGGTGCTGCCCTTGCAGGCGGGCTCCGTCGGCTTTCCGTCACGGCGCAGATAACCGTACCATTCTCCGTACTTCCTGTCTGAAAAATACTCTATACAGTAATCGAAGGTCTTTTTAAAGCACTCGAAAAAGTATTCGTCCCCGGTGTCACGGTACGCCATAAGTGATGCTATGATTATTTCGTTATGGGGCCACCAGAGCTTCATATCGTGCTCATAGGCTTCGGGAGGATTGCCAAGGCAGTCCCTGAAATAAAGCAGACCGCCGTACTCCTTATCCCAACCGCCGTCAAAGGCGAAGCGGAATATCTGCTGAGCCTTTTTATGAAGCTCTTTGTCACCGGTACGGTTTGCTTCCTCCATAAGGAACCAGGCACATTCTATGTCGTGACCCGGGTTTACCACCCTGCCCGCCGAAATATCCGCCATAAATTCACCCTCGGTGCCAACTGTTTCAAGAGTACACCTCAGCTCCGGCTTGTGGTGATATTTAAAGATAGTTTCAACACAGTCCGCGCTGTATTTATCGTAAATCTCTTTATTTTCCTCATCAACACGGCGCATAACAGCCGTTGTGTTAAGAAAAATCATCGGGTCTGCAAGAGCTCTGCCTTGCCTTGTTTCGGGAATCGTCTTTGCTCCGAGCCCAGTTGGATCCTTTTCGCCGTGATTAAGTGCATAAATGAGCTTATAGGCCTTTCTCGCTCTTTCAAGGCAATCCTTATCACCCGTTACTCCGTAATATTCTGCATTAGCTATGCAGTAAAAGGCTTCGGAAAAGCAGTAACGTCTCTGTCTGAGAGGCTTGCCGTCGGCAGTGACGGTGAAATACATTCGGTCGCCTGCATCACGGTTTATGCAGTGCTTTTCCATAAAATCAAGGCAGGATTTCGATGCTTTAAGCCACTCCTCTTTTACGCCGTAAATATTGCAAAGATAGGCAAATATCCAGCCGCAACGACCCTGCATCCATACAGATTTGTCTGTGGAGTATATTCTGCCCTCTCTGTCAAGGCAGGTATAAACTCCGCCGTTCACCTCATCCATACCGTTTCTGAGCCAGAAGCTGATACACATATCCAGCTCCTCTCTGACCCAATTTCTGACATCGGCTAAGTATTCTTTCTTCATATTATTCACCTGTATATTTCTTTTTTGCTTCATCTATCATTTCTTTGACCCTTGCGGCAAGCGGCTTGCTTTCTTCTTTCAGACCGATAAGCGGAGCTCTTGCATCACCGATATTTATGCCCTGAAGCCGCAACACCTCTTTTGCCGCCGCATACATATTACATTTGCAATCACACATAGCATAGATAATTTCATTGATTGCAAACTGTATTTCCCGAGCCTTTTCAAGGTTGCCGTCTTTAATAAGCTCATCGCATTTCAGGAAAAGCTCCGGCATCACTCCGTAGGTGCCGCCGATACCGCCATCGGCGCCTATCGACCTTCCTGCCACAAACTGCTCGTCAGGTCCGTTGAAAACAACAACTTTGTCGCCGCCCTCGGCTTTAAACATCTGAATATCCTGAGTGGGCATAGATGAATTCTTTACACCTATCACACGGGGATTTTTAAGCATCTCCCTGAAAAGGGGCAAAGTGAGTGCTACCCCTGCAAGCTGGGGAATGTTATATATAATGAAATCGGTGTTCGGTGCCGCTGAGGATATATCGTTCCAATACTTTGCAACAGCTTCATCGGGCAAACGGAAATATATTGGCGGAATAGCTGCTATAGCATCCACTCCGAGGCTTTCGGCGTGAGAAGCAAGCTCCATAGAATCAGCGGTGTTGTTGCAGGCAATGTGAGCGATAACGGTCAGCTTGCCCTTGACAACCTCCATAACAGCTTCCAGGACAGCCTTACGCTCTTCCTTGCCCTGATAGATGCACTCGCCGGAGGAGCCGCCAACATACAGGCCCTGAACACCCTGCTCAACAAACCACTGAGCCAGGGCCTTGGTCCGCTCGATGGAGACTGCGCCGTTGTCATCATAGCAGGCGTAGAAAGCAGGAATAATACCTTCGTACTTTTTGATATTAGACATATTGATAACCTCTTGTATATTTGTTGGGAATTAACCCTTAACAGCACCCATGGTGATACCCTTGGTGAAGTACTTCTGGAAGATCAGGAACACGATGATGATGGGCACGGAAGCCAGTGCGGCACCGGCCATCAGCAGACCGTAGTCCGTGGAGCTTTCGCCCTGCATGGTAGCAATACCCAGGGAGATGGTCAGGTTCTTATTTGCAGTCAGCATGATCAGCTGCATGAAGTAATCATTCCAGGAGTTGATGAAGGTGAAGATGGCGCAGGCGCCGACACCGGGCTTGATCATGGGGAACATGACATCAGTGAAGGTGCGCCACTCATTGGCACCGTCAATACGGCATGCCTCCACCATTTCGGTGGGGATGCCCTCAGCAAACTGTTTCAGCAGGAACACACCGAAGGGCCAGCCGACGATGGGGAAGATAACGGCCCAGATGGTGTCATACAGCTTCAGAGAATTCATCTCCCGCAGCAGGGGGATCAGAATGACCTGCTTGGGCAGAGCCATGGCGCAGACAACCAGGCTGAAAATAATGGTCTTGCCCCAGAAGCGCTTCTTGGCCAGAACATAGCCGGCCATGGCGGCGGTCAGGCAGGTCAGCAGCATGGAAGTCGGAGGCCAAGCGGTCTTAGGAAGACA
>JAZSPQ010000010.1:0-6372 GCA_045537485.1 Acutalibacteraceae bacterium
CACTGTAGAAGGCTTCATCACTATGGACGAAGCAGCTCTTGCCGCTCTTCTTGACGAAAAGGGTCTTGCTATGGACCTTGACGACCTCAAGTTCCTTCAGACCTATTTCAGAGACGATGAAAAGAGAGACCCCACAATCACAGAAATCCGTGTTGTTGACACCTATTGGTCAGACCATTGCCGTCACACAACCTTCTCAACACATATCGATAACGTAAGAATCCACGACGAGGCAGTGCAGAAGGCTTATGAGCGCTACCTTGCCGCCCGTGTTGAGGTTTACGGTGAAGAAAAAGCCGCCGCACGTCCTCAGACACTTATGGATATTGCTACCATCGGCACAAAGACTCTCAAAAAAAGAGGTCTTCTTCCCGAGCTTGACGAAAGTGAAGAAATCAATGCCTGCTCAATCCACGTTACTGCAACGGTCAACGGCGAGGATCAGGACTGGCTTCTTATGTTCAAGAACGAAACTCATAACCATCCCACTGAAATCGAGCCCTTCGGCGGTGCCGCAACCTGTATCGGCGGTTGTATCCGTGACCCCCTTTCAGGCCGTGCCTACGTTCATCAGGCAATGCGCGTAACAGGTGCAGGTGACCCGAGAAAGACTATTGCCGAAACAATGGCAGGTAAACTTCCTCAGAGAAAAATCTGTCAGACCGCTGCCGCAGGCTATTCCTCCTACGGTAACCAGATAGGTCTTGCAACAGGTCACGTTGCAGAAATCTATCACGAGGGCTTCGTTGCAAAGAGACTTGAATGCGGTGCAGTTGTTGCTGCCGCTCCCGCTTATAACGTACGCCGTGAAAGACCCGCTCCCGGTGATGTTATCGTACTTCTCGGCGGACGTACCGGCCGTGACGGTATCGGCGGTGCTACAGGCTCATCAAAGAGCCACAATATGAAGTCACTTACCACAATGGCTTCCGAGGTACAGAAGGGTAACGCACCCGAGGAAAGAAAGATTCAGCGTCTTTTCCGTAATCCCGAGGTAACACGCCTTATCAAGCGTTGTAACGACTTCGGCGCAGGCGGTGTATCCGTTGCAATAGGTGAGCTTGCTCCCGGTCTTCAGATTGACCTTGATGCAGTACGTAAGAAGTATGAGGGTCTTGACGGAACAGAAATTGCTATTTCCGAATCACAGGAAAGAATGGCAGTTGTTGTTGAAGCCAAGGACGCTGATAAGTTCATCGCCCTTGCAGAGGCTGAAAACCTTGAGGCTTACCTCGTTGCAGTTGTAACCGAGGAGGAGCGTATGGTTATGAAGTGGAAGGGTAATGTTATTGCTGACCTCAGCAGAGCCTTCCTTGACACCAACGGTGCAGTTAAGCACACCGACGTTGCAGTTACGGAAAAGGATCTTTCAGTACTGAGCAAGGCTATGTTCGGCTCACTCAGGGAAATGGCATCCGACCTTCGTACCGCAAGCCAGAGAGGTCTTGTTGAGCGTTTCGACTCAACCATCGGTGCAGGCAGTGTTACAATGCCCTACGGCGGTAAGAAGCAGCTCACTCCCGCTCAGTCAATGGCGGCAGTTCTTCCCGTACTTCCCGGTCAGGAAACAGATATGGCAAGCGTATTCAGCTGGGGCTGTGATCCCGACCACCTTTCAGTTGACCCCTACACAGGCGCACACGCCGCTATTTATAACTCAGTTGCAAAGCTTGTAGCCGCAGGCTGTGACTATAAGAAGGCATATCTTACCCTTCAGGAATTCTTCGAGAAGCTCAGAACAGAGCCCGAGCGTTGGGGCAAGCCCTTCGCAGCACTTTTAGGTGCTCTTGATGCTCAGCTTGAATTAGGTGCAGCCGCAATAGGCGGTAAGGACTCAATGTCAGGCTCATTCCTTGACAAGGACGTACCTCCCACTCTTATTTCCTTTGCAATTGCTCCCATCAAAAAGCAGGACGTTATCACTCCCGAATTCAAGGAAGCAGGAAACCCTGTATATCTCTTCGGTGCTAAGGACGAAAGTGCTGAAAGCCTCAAGGCTACATGGGAAGCATTCCATGAGCTTTGCAAAGAGGGCAAGGTAAAGGCTTCCTGGGCAGTTGAAAGAGGCATCGGCGAAGCAGTTATGAAGATGAGCTTCGGTAACAACATCGGCTTCAAGTCAAGTGCAGCCTTAGGTGAAAACTGGCATCTCGGTATGTGGGGCTTCATCGTTGCAGAGCTTACAGAGGATGTTGCTATCGACGGTGTTATGAAGATAGGTACAACAACAGAAGAGCCTGTTATCATACTCGAAGAAGACAAAGCAGAAATCGCAGAGCTTTATAAATTACACGCAGGAGTTCTTGAAAGCGTATATCCCACCAAGGCTAAGGAGGATAAGGGCGAAATCCCCACCTTCTCATTCGACGGCAAGTGTGATATCGCTCCCGCTAAGAAGGTAGTAAGACCTAAGGTGCTTATCCCCGTATTCCCCGGCACAAACTGCGAATATGACTCAGCACGTGCAGTGGAAAAGGCAGGCGCAGATCCTGAAATCTTCGTTATCAGAAACCTCACTGCAGAGGACGTTGCAAAGAGCGTTGAAGGCTTCTCCGCTAAGGTTAAGGAAGCACAGATGATCTTCATTCCCGGCGGCTTCTCAGGCGGTGACGAGCCTGACGGCTCGGCAAAATTCATCACAGCCTTCTTCCGTAACCCTGCTGTTAAAGAGGCTGTAACAGACCTTCTTGACAACCGTGACGGTCTTATGTGCGGTATCTGTAACGGCTTCCAGGCTCTTATCAAGCTCGGTCTCGTACCCTACGGTAAGATTATCGACACTGACGAAAGCTGTCCCACACTTACCTTCAATAACATCAGCCGTCACCAGTCAAGAATCGTACACACACGTATTGCTTCAACAAAATCTCCCTGGCTCAGCCTTATGAATGTTGGCGATATCGTTAACGTACCCATTTCACACGGTGAAGGTAAGTTCCTCGCTTCAGCAGAGCTTATCAAGGAGCTTGCAGCAAACGGACAGATCGCTACTCAGTACGTTGACCTTGAGGGTAACGCTACATCAGACATCGACTTTAATCCCAACGGCTCACTTTGTGCCATTGAGGGTATCACCTCACCCGACGGACGAGGATTCGATAAGATGGGTCACAGTGAAAGAATCGGGTACGGTCTTTATAAGAACGTACCCGGCGAATATGACATCCGTATGTTTGAGGCAGCGGTGAAGTATTTTAATAAATAATCCGCGTAGGGTACGCCCTATGTGGCGTACCCCCAAAAAAACAAAATACAACCGTATATGGGGAGACCACATGGGGTCTCCCCTACGCGTTTGGATATAAAAATATTTTTTGGTATGCACCACGCGGTGTGCCGAACATAAAATTACATCGCGTAGGGTACGCCGTGTGTGGCGCACCGGATAAAAAACCATATAATATCTGTCGACTATTTTTGTTCAAACTTTTTTAATATTTTTATGAATTAACTATTGACAATTTTAACTTTATAGTATAGAATGTAAGTACCTAGAGATAGGAAATTTTTAAAGGAGGTCAGTAAAATGGAAGCAACATTCTGGGATAACCTTAGAGCTTTTATTGAGAATGCTTACAAAGCAATCGTTAACCTGCTCTCAGTTCTTGGCGAATGGCCTATCGACTTTAAATAATTAACAAAGTCGAATTTTCAATCAGTTTAACTGAAATCTAATAAGGAGGAACTACATAATGAAAATTATCATCGAATATCTTCTTGCAGCTATCAAGGCTCTTCTTGCTCTTTTCGGTAGAGAACTTCCCGAACTTGAAGAAGGCACAGAAGAAAACATCGAATCAATGATCGGCAACATCACTGGTTACGAACCCGAAGTATAATTTCGGATTATAATTATAGTATAGTATAGTATAATTTTAAGAAAGCTCCGCTTCGGCGGAGTTTTTGTTTTTTTAAGATATCAGGTTTATATTTATTATAAACTATTGACTTTTTAAAATTTTAAGTTAAAATATTATTACGGTGTTATTAACAACACTTTACATCGGCTATATCCGAAATATTAACAGGAGGTAATATAAAATGGAAGATATCAAAGCACTCATCAATGCTTGGCTTAGCGTTCTCGTTGACTTCCTCAGACTTGTTGGTCTCGAAAACATTGCTGACGAGCTTGCAAGCAAAATCGTTATGCCTCTCTAATTAAAGGCAAAAGCCTGTCCTTTGAGGACAGGCTTTTTTTCTCTCTAAGCTGAAAATATCATATATGTTTATAATAATTAAAAGTCGGCGGAAAATCAAATTCCGTCGACTTTTTAAAGCTTATTCAATAATTATCATTCTTTCCCCTGTAAGACCCATAGGCCAGGTTTCCTGAACCTGATCACTGACGATAACCGTTACATTTTTGCCCGCAAAATAATCTGCGCTCAGGTCAAGCACATAATAGTCATCTTCAACAACGGTAACCTCATCGGAATAATTGAAAACATATTCGCTACCCTTTTCATCAGCAAGAAGCAAGCTGTTTCCGTTCACCTCTTTAACAGTTGCAATGAGTATCATTTCACCCTCATTGACCGTAATCATTGCCTTATTTTTTGAATTGCCACCCTGATCGGGAGCATCCGTAGGTGTCTTTTCTCCGCCGCAGCATGCAAAGGTAAAGCACATCAATCCTGCAAGAAATATAACTGCTAATCTTTTCATAAAAATCCTCCTTTTAATAATTCTTCACTCTATAAGATAAAAAACAGAGCAAAGCTGTTGCATTATTATAAAAAATATTATGAACGTTGAGCAAAATCCGAATGACCTTTCATTACCGAATCGCCTGTAACCTGTCAACGCTCTCCGCCTTCATAATACTTATATTATTATCACCGTCAAGCATAAAAGAACAAAATTCACTTTTTATTAAAATATATTGCTGACTTTTTCTTTGTTAAAAAAGAAAAAAACGCCTAAAACTTCAAATAAACCCGCTCAAGTCCTTGAAATCTTTTTTATTATATACTATAATATAGCAGTATATGTAAATTGGAAAATTGTCTTTAATTTTCCTTGCTAAGAATAAAATCATCGGAGGAATAACAATGGCTGAAATGGAAAAGAGTAACAGTTTTATTTCCATGGAGCATGATGTGCTCAAGTTCTGGGAAGAAAATGACTGCTACGAAAAGCGTAAGGCGAAAAATCAAGGCAAGGAGCGTTTCCGCTTCATCGACGGACCTATTACCGCAAATAATCCTATGGGTATTCACCACGCTTGGGGCCGCACCCTCAAGGATACCTTTATCAGATACAAGTATATGAGAGGCTACGACTGCCGCTGTCAGAACGGCTTTGACAGTCAGGGCCTTTGGGTTGAGGTCGGCGTTGAAAGAGATCTCGGCTTCGAATCAAAGAAGGATATTGAGGATTTCGGTATCGACAAATTCACTAGAAAGTGCGTTGACCGTGTTAAGCAGTATTCGGGTGTTATCACCGAGCAGTCAAAGAGACTCGGCCAGTGGATGCAGTGGGATAACTCCTACTACACCAACACAGACCTTAACATCACTTCAATCTGGCATTTCCTCAAGACCTGCGACAACAACGGCTGGATTCAGAGAGAGTATAAGCCTATGCCATGGTGTCCCCGTTGCGGCACCTCTCTTTCAGAGCATGAAATGACAGGCTCTTACAAGACTATCACACATAACTCTGTTTTCTTCAAGCTTCCTATTGAAGGTACTGACAGTAAGATTATCGTATGGACAACCACCCCCTGGACTCTTTCCTCAAACGTTGCTCTCGCAGTCAACCCCGAAATAGACTACGTTGAGGTTAAGGTAAAGAGCGACGAGCAGACACTTTACCTTGCAAAGAACGCTATCAAGTATCTCGGTGACGATAAGCTTGAGGTTCTCCGTATGTTCAAGGGCGATGAGCTCGTAGGCAAGAAATACGAAACCTGCTTCCCCGAGCTTGAGGCTCAGCAGGGCTTCGAACACAAAATCGTTGCATGGGAGGACGTTGACGCCGAAGAAGGTACAGGCGTTGTTCACATCGCTCCCGGCTGCGGTGCAGAGGATAACGAATTAGGTAAGAGACTCGGTCTTCCCGAGATTATGCCCGTTGACGATACAGGTATCTTCCTTAAGGGCTTCGGCTTCTTCACAGGCAAAAACACAAAGACTATCGCTGACGAGGTATTTGAAGAATTAAAGAAGAGAGACAGACTCTATCTCATCAAGCCCCACGAGCACAGCTACCCCGTATGCTGGAGATGTAAGGAGGAGCTTATCTACCGTCTTGTTCCCTCATGGTTTATCACCACAGAGGAGCTTAAGCCCCGCCTTATCAGAAACGCTATGAGCGTTAAGTGGGAGCCGGAATCAAACGGCAAGAGAATGGTTGACTGGCTCAACA
>JAZSPQ010000056.1:0-39386 GCA_045537485.1 Acutalibacteraceae bacterium
GGATGATATACCCTATGAAGCTTCACTGATTTTTAATGCAGGTGTTGCTAAATACAAAGGAAAGTATGTTATGGTATTCCGTAACGATTACGGACCTACAGAAAAAACTTATCCGAAGGTACGCTTTAAAACCTCTCTCGGTTTTGCCACAAGTGACGACGGAATAAACTGGACTGTAAGCGAAAAGACTATTTTCGATAACAAAAATCTTTTGCCCAAAGACGAAATAAAAAGACTTTATGACCCGAGAATTACGGTTATAGACGGTAAGCCTTACCTATGTATGGCTATGGATACCCGTCACGGTGTGCGAGGCTGCATCGCTGAAATCGATGATAACTTTGAAAAAATAAATATTATCAGCGCTTCTGCTCCCGATAATCGCAATATGGTACTCTTCCCCGAAAAAGTCGGCGGCAAGTATGTCCGTCTTGAAAGACCGTTCCCCGTTTATTCAAGAGGCGGCAAGGACAGATTTGACCTTTGGCTTTCAACTTCCCCTGATCTCGTTTTCTGGGGTGAAACTGAGCTTGTTCTTGCTGTCGAGGACGTTCCTTATGCCAACGATAAAATAGGACCCGCAGCACCGCCGATTAAAACCGACAAGGGTTGGCTTACAATTTTCCATGCAGTAGATAAAGATAACAAAAGAAGAAAGAACGGCTGGGAAAGATCATGGAAGAAAAGATACTGTGCGGGAATTATGCTTCTTGACTTGAAAGACCCGACAAAAATCGTCGGTATGAGCAAGCTTCCCCTTATTGCTCCTGAAACCTATTACGAAACTCAGACAGGCTTCCGTAAGCACGTAATTTTCCCCGGAGGTATGATTTTAGAAGACGACGGCGAGGTGAAAATCTATTACGGTGCATCAGACACAGTAGAATGTCTTGCTACTGCAAGAGTTGAAGATTTGATTGCACTTTGTACGGAGAGTCGAAAATAAGAATAAAAGAAATGTTTTACGGCACTTACCAAAGGGTAGGTGCCAACTTTTTATTTCAAGGATGTAATAACTCAATAGTCTTCGAAGCAAGACAAGGCGTAGCTATGGAATATCTCACGGCATAACAAAAAAGAGCAGGCTAAAACCTGCTCGATACATAACAATATTAACTATGAGGAAATGTAAAAAGAAAAGTGAGTATTCACTTGTGTTATGAATACTCACTATGGTCGGAGTGACGGGACCCCCACCCATGGCTACCTCTTGCGGTTCCCGAAATTTCTTTGTGCCTTGGAGCGGCACAGAAATTTCGACCGCTGCGCCATTTCGCCCTCTCTTCATCGTCCACAGGACGCGGTCGGGCTCAATGCCTGGTCCCTCACGTTGGTTCGGGACCAATCGGCTAATAAAAAAACACCCACCTATAAGTGAGTGCTTTTCTTAAAATGGTCGGAGTGACGGGACTTGAACCCATGGCCTCTTGGTCCCGAACCAAGCGCGATACCAAACTTCGCCACACCCCGTTGTGCAACAGATGATATTATACAGTATGTGGATAAAAAAATCAACTGTTTTTTTAAATTTATTTGCCTTCAAACAACATATTAAGAGGGAGTCGCCTCCCTCCCTTTTTTCATTCACTCAATGCTTTCTCTATTGCCGCAAGTCCTTCGTCAATTTCATCATAGCTTATTGTCAGTGGAGGTAAGAGCCTCAGCTTTGTTTTTGCCGTGAGCGCAAGCACACCGTTGGTTATGCCTTTTTTCACGATTTCCGCTGCCTGTACGCCCTCTTCAAGTCTGACGCCTAACATCATTCCCATTCCGTCAACACCGACAACGTGGGGCATTTTAAGCAGTTTTTCAGCAATGTATTCCCCTTTTGCTTTCACTTTATCAAGAAAGCTGTTATCAAGCTTTTCGAGAATATATGCCGCACCTGCCGTTGCAACGGGGTTTCCGCCGAAGGTTGTTGCATGGTCACCGGGCACGAAGGTGTTTTCTGTCTTTTCACCGAACAAAACACAACCGAGAGGAAGTCCGCCGCCGATGCCCTTTGCCGTTGTCACTACATCCGGCTTAATGCCGTAATTCTGATAGGCAAAAAGCTTGCCGGTACGTCCTACACCGGTCTGTACTTCATCAATAATGAGAAGTATGTCCTTTTCTTTGCAAAGCGCTTCAACCTTTTTTACAAACTCAGCTTCAAGAGGCATAACTCCGCCTTCGCCCTGAATAAGCTCCATCATAATAGCGCAAGTGCTTTCGTCTACGAGTTCTGTAAGCTTATCGAAATCATTAGCAGGGGCAAATGCGAAACCTTCCGTAAACGGAAAAAAGTTCTTATGGAATACATCCTGACCCGTTGCGGCAAGTGTTGTAACCGTTCTGCCGTGGAATGAGTTTACAAGAGTTATAATCTTGTTTCTGTTTTCACCGTACTTCTGTAAGCTATATTTTCTGGCGCATTTAATTGCACCTTCGTTACTTTCGGCACCGCTGTTTGAGAAAAACACCTTTTTCATTCCTGCTCTCTCGCAAAGAAGCATTGCCGCTTTTGCACAAGGTTCAGTATAATACAAATTTGAAATATGCTGAAGCTTATTAAGCTGTTCGGTTACAGCTTTCACCCAACCTTCATCACAAAAGCCAAGAGAGTTAACTCCGATTCCGCTTGAGAAATCTATATATCTTTTACCGTCAAAGTCGTAGCAGGTTGCGTCCTTACCTTCTTTTATTGCAACAGGAAATCTGCCGTAGGTATGTGCGACATTTTCATCGTCGAGAGCCTTTATCTTATCAAATTCACTCATAATCTTTCCTCACTTTGTCATAAGAGTGCCGATACCCTCATCGGAGAACATCTCAATCAGAATTGAATGAGGTATTCTTCCGTCAATCATAACAGCCTTGTTTACTCCATCGCGGACAGCCTTTTCAAGGCTCTTGACCTTGGGTATCATACCGCCGGATATTACTCCGCCGCTTATTAATTCTTCGATTTCATCAACATGAATTTCGGGAATTAAGGAATTAATATCATTCACATCTCTGAGAAGTCCCGGTATGTCTGTCAGTGTGATAATATTTTCTGCCTTAAGCGCCGAGGCAATTTCTGCCGCCGCTGTATCTGCGTTTATATTATACACCTGACCTTGATTGTCAATACCAACAGTCGCTATAACGGGAATATAGTTTTCTTCAAGCACTTTGATGATAGGCTTCGGGTCAACCTCTGTTACCTCACCCACATAGCCGTAATCGAACTCATCCTCAAGCTTTTCAGCTTTAATCATAGCTCCGTCAATACCGCAAAGACCTACCGCCTTGCCTCCGCAAACCTCAATTAGCGAGACAAGGTCTTTATTTGTTTTGCCGGAAAGTACCATCTGAACAATCTCTGCTGTTTCCTTATCCGTATAGCGAAGTCCGTTGACAAACTTTGATTCTATACCCAATTTGCTCAGCATACCGCTTATTTCGGGTCCGCCACCGTGCACGAGTACGATTTTGATACCAACCAAAGAAAGCAGAATAATATCACTCATAACAGCCTTCTTAAGCTCAGGGTTTATCATCGCATTTCCGCCGTATTTAACAACAACAGTCTTGCCGTAGTATTTCTGTATATAGGGAAGCGCCGCAGTTAGAACTCGGGCTTTCATCTCATCACTGATATGTTTTTCTGCCATTTTTCAGTACCTCTTATGTACGGTAATCACCGTTGATTTTAACGTAGTCATAGGTGAGGTCACAGCCCCAAGCCGTTGCCTCATATTCGCCCTGATTCATCTCAATGAGAAGGTTTATTTCATCTTCAAGAAGAATATTTTTTGCCTTTTCTTCGCTGAATTCAATTCCGAAGCCTTTTTCGCATACCTTCACCGTACCCTTGCATGAGGAAAGGTAAACGTCTATAGTATCAACCTTAAAATCACCGGGAGTGTAACCAATAGCACAAAGAATTCTGCCCCAATTAGCATCTGAACCGAACATTGCTGTTTTAACAAGTGAAGAACAGATTACGCTCTTTGCAATATCCTTTGCTGTTTTTTCATCGGGTGAGCCGGTAACCTTACATTCAAGAAGTCTCTGCGCACCCTCGCCGTCACCTGCGATAAGGCGTGAGAGCTTGACAGAAACAGCTTTAAGAGCTTTAGTGAAAAGAGCAAAATCGACGTTTTCCTCTGTAATTTCAGTATTTTCAGCCTTACCGTTTGCCATAATGCAAACCATATCGTTTGTTGAGGTATCTCCGTCAACGGATATCATATTAAATGTATCTTTAACAACGGAAGAAAGTGCCTTCTGAAGCATTGCACTGCTGATTGCACAGTCTGTTGTCATAAAGCAAAGCATAGTTGCCATATTGGGGTGAATCATACCTGAACCCTTACAGCAGGCGCCGATTGTAACCTTTTTGCCGCCAAGCTCAATTTCAACCGCAACCTCTTTTGATATTGTATCGGTAGTCATAATTGCCTCAGCCGCATCCTTACCGCCATTTTCATTCATCTGTGCAGCAAGTGCCGGTGCACCTTCTGCAATAGGAGTAACATCAAGAGTCATGCCGATAACACCCGTTGATGCAACAATAACATCCTTTTTGTCAACTGAAAGAGCTTTTGATGCGATTTCGCACATCATCTCAGCCTTTTCAACACCGTCTGCGTTGCAGGTGTTTGCGTTGCCGCTGTTAACGATAACAGCCTGAGCGAAACCGTCGCTGATATTGTTTCTGGTTACGGTAATAGGTGCGCCGTATACCTTGTTTTGTGTATAAACCGCAGCCGCACTGCATTTAACCTCGCTTTTAATCATAGCAAGATCCTTTTTTGTCTGATTCTTTCTGATTCCGCAGTGAATCCCCGATGCAATAAAGCCCTTTGCAGCCGTTACACCGCCTTTTATAAATTCCATAGTTTATCCTCCTTATAAGGCAATCCCTTCGTCAAGTCCCATTGCGATATTCATATTCTGTATCGCCGCCGAAGAAGCGCCTTTGCCTAAATTATCGAAAACTGCGGTAAGAGTTACTCTTTCGTCGTTTCCGCAAATATATATTCTTAAATTGTTTGTTCCCTCAAGTCCCGTTGCAGGTAAAAATCCGCTATCGGGACCACTGTGGACAGTAATAAATTTACTTTCCCGGTAGTATCTGATAAAAAACTCCTTAAGCTCATAAAGGCTGAGCTTTTTATTGATAAGCTCTGTATAAATCGGTACGGAAACAGCCATACCACTGTGAAAGTCACTGACTATCGGGTTAAATACGGGCTCAAAGGCAAGTCCCGTAACCTTTTTCATCTCGGGAAGATGCTTATGCGTTTGTCCGAGGCCATACTGACGGGGACTTTTCAACTCAGCCGGTCTGTTTTCGTCCTCGTATTCCCCTATCATTTTGTTGCCGCCGCCGCTGTAGCCGGTTATGCTGTGAGCAGTTACCGGATAATTTTTAGGCATCAGGCCGCCTGCTATAAGCGGATATACAATCGAAATAAAACCGGTGGCGTGACAGCCCGGGTTAGCTATACGCTTTGCACTTGCTATAGCATTTCTGTGGTCCGGTGAAAGCTCAGGAAAGCCGTATGTCCAACCGTCATTGACACGGTGAGCGGTGCTGGCATCAATTATTACAGTATCGGGATTCTCGACAAGCTTAACTGCCTCAACTGCCGCCGCATCAGGCAAACAAAGAAACACAACATCAGCCGAATTCATCAGCTTTTTTCTCTCGGTTTCATCCTTACGTTTACTCTCTTCAATTTCTATAAGCTCAACATAAGGATGAGCCGTTAATTTATTTTTAAGCTGCAGACCCGTTGTGCCTGCCTGACCGTCAATGAATACTTTTATCATATAATACCTCTTTTATGCACAATTCTTTTATTATTATACACTTTATCGCTACAAAGTCAATAGTTTTATGCATTTTGTTGTATATTTTTAACTATATTTGTATATTTATTAAATATATTTCAGCCACAAGATTATATTCATTAAACAAACGAACTCACAGATTATACAACAAAAAAAGCCGCTGTTCAAGTCTTTTATGACAAGTCAGCGACTTTTTATTAAATTTTATCAGAAAAAGGATTTAATAAATTCAAAAAATGCATTTATTGCTCCCGTAAGCTTGAGCATAAAAAGATTTTCGTCACTGTGCCAACTGAAAAGTCTGTTTACATCGCCTATGCAAACACGGTCAACGGCACAGCTTGCGGATTTTGTGTTGAATAAGGCTTCAACCTCACTGTAGCAGGTAGCGGCAGATTCATAAATATAATAAACCTTACCCTCATATACACAGGAGTTCTGAACTGTTGGCGGTGCGATATATCTGCGCTTTTCGCTGATTACCATATTGCCTTTTGCATAGTCCGAAACGGAAAACAGATATATCTGAGAGGGATTCTTTCTGCCGTAAGATGTATTGACTGCAAGACAGATTTCTCCGTCGATTTCTGTAAAGCAGGCACCGTTTGCTTTTGCAGGAATTTCCAGTGAAAGCTTTTTGGTGAGCTCGTAATTTTTATTATTAACAGCAAAAGCATTAAGCTCACCGTTGGCTTTCTCATTGAATACGCCAACCCAGAGTATGCCGTCAAAGTAGGTTACAAAAGAAGCAGTGCAACCGCAATCAACGGTGTAGTCATATTCGGCATTAACCGAGAGAGATTTGGTTGCAAGCACCTTTTCAACCTGCTTTAAGGTGATAACGCTAACCTGTTCGTCGGTACTCTTGGCGACATAGATAACTTTGCCGTCGGTTGCAAGGCCGCCAACGTGATTGGTATCGGGGAGAACCATATTCTTTATGTACTCCCCGCTCTCTCTGTCAACGATATATATAACTGAATTGTGAGTTTTGTGATTCTTTTCTGCTTCAAGCTTTTCTGCATTTGTGCCGTAATCCTTGTTTTCCTCAAGCTCAGCCTTATACTTTTTCACATTGCAATATGCTGAAATGAAGATATAATCCTCGGTTACGCAAAGCCCCTGAGGAGTCATACATGTGCAAACATCACCGTAAACGTTGGTCTTTTCAAGACCCGGTATCGGACAAGTTTCTTCACTTATGAGGGCAAAATCAGAGTATAGAAGCTTTGCTGCAAGAAATTTTCTGTCATAACGGTAATCTGTTGATGTTTTTTCATCGGCTGCATACACCGAAAGGCCGAAGCAAGAAACAATCATAAGAACTGCCAAAACTAAAGATATGGATTTTTTCATAAATATACCTCCTTTTTCATTGAATATAACACTTTTTAATGGTTAAGTCAACACAAAAAATCCTCCCTGAAAATCAGGGAGGAAAATATAAGTTTAATTATTTAACCATTGAAGCGATTTCTGCTGCGAAATCATCAACCTTCTTTTCAATGCCTTCGCCCTTAGCAAAACGTGTGAAGCTTGCAAGCTTGATTTCTGCACCAAGAGCCTTAGCTACTGAGTTGATGTAGCCGTTTACATTACCCTCGAAGAGGTCTGAACGAACGAACTCCTGCTCAAGAAGACAGATTTCCTTAATCTGTTTTGCAAGACGACCCTGTACAAGACCTGCGAAGATCTTATTTTCAACGATTTCAGCCTTGTGTGAAACTGCGATCTCAGCGAGTGTAGCCATAGCTTCCTTTGAGATGAAATTGGGGAAGTTCTTCTTCTGCTTCTGGTCGAGACCCTTGAAGATTTCTGAATCTTCGTCGCTCCACTTCTTTGAAGAAATAGCTTCTTCTGTGAGGCTGTTGAGGATGGGAACGGGAAGTGATTCGGGCTTATTAAGAGCACTGTCAATTGTGATTGACTGCATCTTAGCAAGCTCTTCATCAGAGATATCTGCCTTGCTTAAATATTCGGGGCTCATAGCAGCAATCTGCATTGCTACATTCTTGCCCATTGCAACAAATTCGTCGTTAGCTGCAGTTGCATCGTCTACATCAAATGCAGCAAGAACACCAACTGTACCGCCGGCGTGGATATATGATACGGTATGGCCTTCAACAAAAGCAAATCTGCGAACCTTCATATTTTCGCGAAGAGCAAGGAAAACCTCCTGAACCTCTTCGTCAACTGTCTTATCGGAGTCAACTGCCTTTGTAGCGAGAAGAGCTTCAAGATCAGCGGGCTTAGCAGCAGCAACAGTTTTAACAACCTTATCTGCAAGAGCAACGAAGGGTGCACCCTTAGCAACGAAGTCTGTTTCGCAGTTGATTTCAACAAGAGCACCAACATTAGCATCGTTGAATGCAGCAACAATACCTTCAGCAGCAACTCGGCTTGCCTTCTTAGCCTGTGAAGCAAGACCCTTTTCTCTGAGAATATCCATAGCCTTGTCGATATTGCCGTCAGCTTCAACAAGAGCCTTCTTACAATCCATCATACCAACGCCGGTCTTCTCACGGAGAGCCTGAACGTCTTTAGCTGTAAATGCCATAATAAATTCCTCCTAGAAATAAATATTATTTTTAAAGAAACCCCGTCAATGAAATATAACGGGGTTTAAAATCAAAATTATTCAGCAGCTTCTTCGGTTGCTTCAACTACGGGAGCGTTTGATTCGCCCTGTCTGCCTTCGATAACAGCATCAGCCATAGCGCCTGCAATAAGTCTTACAGCTCTGATAGCATCGTCGTTACCGGGAATTACGTAATCAACTTCGTCGGGGTCGCAGTTTGTATCTACGATTGCAACGATGGGGATACCGAGCTTGTGAGCTTCAGCAACTGCAATTCTTTCTTTTCTGGGGTCTACGATGAAGAGTGCAGCGGGCTGCTTCTTCATTTCTGTGATACCGCCCATGAACTTCTCAAGCTTTTCGATTTCGAGGTTGAGCTTGATAACTTCCTTCTTGGGAAGAAGATTGAATGTGCCGTCCTGCTCCATAGCCTTGAGCTGAGCAAGTCTCTTGATTCTCTTCTGGATTGTCTGATAGTTTGTGAGCATACCGCCGAGCCAACGAGCGTTAACAAAGGGCATTCCGCAACGGATTGCTTCCTCACGAACTGAATCCATAGCCTGCTTCTTTGTGCCTACGAAAAGAACTTCACCGCCGTTTTCAGAAACTTCCTTGATGAAAGCATAAGCTTCTTCAAGCTTCTTAACTGTTTTCTGAAGGTCGATGATGTAAATTCCGTTTCTTTCTGCGAAAATGTATCTGTCCATTTTCGGGTTCCATCTTCTTGTCTGGTGACCAAAGTGTACACCTGCTTCAAGAAGCTGTTTCATTGATACTACTGACATGTGTAATGTCCTCCTTTTGTTTTTTTAACCACCGCAGGTTCCAAAGCATGCACACCTCAACGAGGCGAAACGGGCATACCAATCCCCATGCGTGCGTTATCCCGAAGAGTATATCACAAGATTTTCTTAAATGCAAGAGATTTTTTCAAAAAAATTAATCTTTTTTTGCTTTTTTATATATAAGCTTCTGCATTTCGGTTATGCGTCTTTTTCTTTCTGTTTCTTCATCGCTATCAAGGCTGTAGAACTCACCGTCAAAGGAAAGCACGCTCCCCTCTTTTGTACCTTCAGGCAAAAGCGCAGCTGCAACTTCCTCGCGTGTCATATCTTCCTTTTCAAGAACAGCTATACCTTCTTCAATTCTGTCCACAATCAGCTTCATTCTGCTTCAATCCTTTCACAGCCTTCGGCGGTACATTTGAAAACAATATCCCCTTCAAGATCGGTTCTGTAAAGGGTCATATTTTCTTCCTCAACATAGTTTAGTGCTTCCTTATGGGGATGTCCGTAGGAATTATCTCTGCCGCAGCTTATAACGGCAACATCCGCGTCAACTGCACTAAGGAAATTCTTATGTATTGATGTACTGCTGCCGTGGTGACCCATAACAAGAACATCCGAAGAGTAGTCCAGACGAGGATATGTCTGATAGACTGAAGAAAGCTCCTGCTTTTCAGCATCGCCGAGCACCATAAAATCCGTACCGTTAACTGTAAGCTTGACTATAACCGACATATCGTTAAGATCCGAAACCTGCTCACAGGGTCCGAAAATCTGAAAGCTTACGCCCTCGGAAAAGGTGTAAGTATCACCGACCTCAGCCAAAGCGACCTCAACATCATTTTCATATATTGCAGTGAGCATTTTTTCATATACTCTTGTTGCGGGAGTGTTTATATCGGAAAGCTCAGGCATAATGAAGGTACCGATTTTGTATTCTTCAATCACATCAACCATACCTCCGATATGATCCGAATGCGGATGTGAAGCAATTACATATTCAAGCTCGGTAACACCGCAGGAGTTAATGTAGTCAAGAAGAGTGTCGCTGTAATCAGCTTCGCCTGTATCGATAAGTATACCCTTCTCTCCGAGAGTTACCAGTGTTGCAGAGCCCTGACCCACATCAACAATATGAACATAAACCTCACCGTCAGAATAAACCGGAGTTGCTGTGTTATTTTTTCCGGGGAATATTTTGTCGCCGTAAGTTGCAACAACAGCAAGAACCACCACAATGATCAGTGAAATTATCATTGATTTCTTATCTTTTCTTTTTCGTCTTGCCATAATTCTTTACTCCCTTTCCTTTATTATTCGCAGCTTTGCTGCGGTTGAAGGCGGCATCGTCAGCCACAAGACACTTCTCTGACTTGCCGATAAGATCGTATCTGCCTGCTTTTTTAAGAGCTTTTATAACCGCTTGCTTATTGGCGGGGTTATAATACTGCAAAAGAGCTCTCTGCATTGCTTTTTCCTCAGGTGTTTTTGCGACATAGACCTCTTTCATTGTATAGGGGTCAAGTCCTGTATAAAACATACAGGTCGAAACCGTACCCGGTGTGGGATAAAAGTCCTGCACCTGCTCGGGACGGATGTTTCTCTTTTTGAGGAAGCAAGCGAGCTCTATTGCATCCTCAAGTCTTGAACCCGGGTGGGACGACATAAGATAAGGCACAAGATACTGTTCTTTTCCCACACTCTTGCTCAACTCAAAATAACGCTTTGAAAAATTAACATAAGCATCAATATAGGGCTTACCCATTTTTTCCAGCACCATTGCAGAGCAGTGCTCGGGAGCGACCTTAAGCTGACCGCTTACGTGATGCTTTATAAGCTCTTTAAAAAAGGTTTCGTCGCTGTCTTTGAGCATATAGTCATATCTTATGCCTGAACGGATAAAAACCTTTTTTACGTTCTTTATACTTCTCATTTCACGGAGTATATCAACGTAGTCGCTATGGTCTGCAACAAGATTCGGGCACACCTTGGGGGCAAGACATTTCTTACCCTTGCATAATCCGAGGTCTTTCTGCTTTTCGCAGGAGGGCTGTCTGAAGTTTGCGGTAGGTCCGCCAACATCGTGAATATAGCCCTTGAAATCGGGCATCTGCGTGAGAAGCTTTGCCTCATTTATAAGTGATTCTTTGCTTCTTGAAGTAATATATCTTCCCTGATGAAGAGCAATCGAGCAGAAGTTGCAACCGCCGAAACAGCCACGGTTATGAGTTATTGAAAATTTAACCTCTTCAATACCTGGCACTCCGCCGAGAATCTCATAGGAAGGATGATAGTTTCTTGTAAACCCAAGAGCATATATCTCATCAAGCTCCTGTGTGGTCAGAGGCGGCATTGGAGGATTCTGAACAAGCATTTTGTTGCCGTGTCTCTGTTTTATGAGTTTTCCTCTTATATGATCCTGTTCATCCTGCTGAATACGGCAGGAAACTGCATATTCCTTTTTACTCGCAACAACATTTTCATAAGAGGGACATTCGGCACCCGTAAGAGGAGTATCCTTAACATCACAGACATAGCAGGTGCCCCTTACATCTGTTATATCTGATATTTTTTCACCGTTTCTGAGTCTCTCGGCAATTTCAACAGTCTGCTTTTCACCCATTCCGTAGGAAATCAAATCAGCCTGAGAATCAAAAATGATTGAGCGACGGATTTTATCGTCCCAATAGTCATAATGAGCGAAGCGGCGAAGTGAAGCCTCAAGTCCGCCGATAACAATGGGGATATCTCCGTAAGCCTCTCTTATTCGGTTACAGTACACAATAACTGCTCTGTCGGGTCTTGCGCCCGCTTTACCGCCCGGAGTATAGGCATCGTCACTGCGCCTCTTTTTTGAAGCCGTATAATGAGCTACCATTGAATCTATATTACCCGAGGAAACAAGGAATCCGAGTCTCGGTCTGCCGTATTCGGCAAAAGCACTGCAATCGTGCCAATCCGGTTGGGATATAATACCCACAGTGAAGCCGTTATGCTCAAGCACTCGGGATATTATGGCAGGACCGAAGGAGGGATGATCAACGTAAGCATCGCCTATAACATAGACGAAATCAACCTCGTCCCAGCCTCTTTTTAAGGCCTCTTTTCTGTTAATGGGTAAAAAATCCATGGTTAACTCCTTTTAATCGGATAAAATATCGTAATCCTCACTGCCCGCTTCTTCGCCTGAAGCACGGCTTTCAAGATACTGCGCTCTTGTAACAAGAACTCTTCTCGGCTTATTGCCCTCTGCGGGTGAAATGTAACCGAGCTGTTCAAGCTGATCCATAATTCTTGCGGCTCTCGCATAGCCTACGGAAAGCTTCCGCTGAAGCACTGTTGTTGAAGCGGAATCCATGCCGGTAATTATGTTCATAGCTTCTTCTATAAGCACATCGTACTGACTTTCTTCGCCCGCTTCTGCAGCGGAGGATTTCTTTTTGCTTTCGGCAACGGCATTCTTTTCGATTTCTTCCATAATACCGTCGTCATATTCTGCTTTTTCCTGATCCTTTATAAAGGTAACTATTTTCTCGATTTCTGCATCGGAAAGATATGCACCCTGAATTCTGACGGGCTTTGACATACCAACGGGATTAAAGAGCATGTCACCGTTACCGAGAAGCTTTTCCGCACCGATAGAGTCAAGGATTGTTCTTGAGTCAACCTGTGAAGAAACGGAAAGTGAAATTCTTGAAGGAATATTTGCCTTGATGATACCTGTGATAACATCAACGGAAGGTCTCTGAGTTGCAACAACAAGATGCATACCTGCGGCTCTTGCCTTCTGAGCAAGACGGCAGATAGAATCTTCAACCTCTTTAGGTGATACCATCATAAGGTCATTAAGCTCATCGATGAAAATAACGATCTGAGGCATATACTGCAAATTAAGCTCGGGATGCTCTTCGGCGTATTTGTTATAAGAACCTATATCACGAACTGCACAGCTTGAGAAGGTTTTATATCTTGCATCCATTTCGCCTACAGCCCATGCAAGGGAGCCTGCCGCCTTTCTTGCGTCGGAAATAACCGGTACGAGAAGATGGGGTATGCCGTTGTAAACCGTAAACTCAACCTGCTTCGGGTCAATCATAAGAAGCTTGACCTGAGACGGTGTGGCATTATAGAGAATACTTGCTATCATTACATTAAGACATACCGACTTACCTGAACCGGTAGTACCCGCAATGAGAAGGTGCGGCATCTTTGAAAGATCGGCACAGGTAATATTACCGGTGATGTCCTTACCTAAAGCGACATTGAGAAGCTTATTTTTATTCTTGTTTGAGATATACTCCTCGGAAGCAATCATTTCACGCATAGTTACAGTTGCTCTTGACTTATTGGGCACCTCAATGCCTACTGCGGATTTATTGGGAATCGGTGCTTCAATACGCACACCTGAGGAAGCGAGTCCGAGAGCTATATCGTCGGCAAGGTTAGTGATCTTACTGATTTTTACTCCGGGCGCAGGAGAAAGCTCATATCTTGTAACCGAAGGACCTCTTGAAACGCCGACAAGCTTTGTTTCAACGCCGAAGGACTGAAGCACATCAACAAGCTTTCTTGCAGTTACTCGCATTTCATCGGCAGAATCGCCCTCAGTGCCGAATTTTGCTTCGTTAAGGCAATCAATGGGAGGAAGCACATATTCCTTCTTGGGTTTTGCCTCAACATAGCTTTCAACATCATGCTTATTCTTTGCCTGCTTTGCATCTGCGGTATCCGCCGCAGCCCTGACTATCTTTTTATCCTTATCGGAAAGCTCTGAGCCCTGAACATCAGCTTCCTCATCTATGGGAGGAAGTGCGTCATCAAAATCATCATCAATTATTTCAATATAGTTCTCGGGCAAATCGGGATCAGCCACAATTTCAGCACCGCCGAAGGGACTCTTTGCAAAAGGCTTGGGTGTACCTGACGAAATCAGATTTTCTTCTGCAAATTTCTGCTCAAAGGCTCCTTTCTTTTCTGTTACGGCTGCATCTTTATCAGGATATGTGAACACATTTTCCCCGGGCTGATAGGGGCTGAACTTTCTTTTATAGTTTTCCCCGCTTGAAATAACGGGATCATTCTCTATTTCTGTTTCGTTAAAATCAAAAGCATCCTTGCCTGAGCCGATTGAAGCTTCAGTAGCTACAACAGCATTTGACTCCTTCTCCTTTTGTTCAGTTGCTTTACGCTCCTGTCTTACCCTTTTTTTCTCGTCAAGCCTTATTTTTGTCTGCTCGCCTGTTTTATCCAACTGTTTTTTACCTGAGTTAATAAGCTTAGAGACAAGATTTGCAACCGAATTAACGCTTACGCTCAGGCAGTAAAGCACACTTATAACAAGGCAAACAGTCACTATTATAAAGGCTCCTGCTTTACCGAAGGCTATCAGCGGCAAGCCGCCAAAAACAGCGCCTAAAATACCTGAGCCCCAGGTGATACCCTCAAAGCCCATTTCCCAACCGACTTTTGTTGCATCGCCAAAGTTGGCTGCCCAGTCGGACATACCTGCATCACCTGTATTATAAGTGCAAAGATGGATAAAGGCGGCAACGGTTATCACAATCGCAGCAAAGGAAAGATTTGTTTTCAAAAAGCTTCTCTTAAAGCTGTTAAGCGCCATTTTAACACCTATTACTATAAGAAATGCGGCAAAGAGATATAAAGTTACTCCGAAAAATGAAAAGAACACCGCTCTTATGCTTGACCATATGTTTGAGCCCTTAATAAGAGCAAAACAGCCCAGGACGATACCTGTTAAGAGATATGAAAGCATAATAACATTTCTGTGTGTTTCAAGAGCACTGAGATTCTTCTTAGAGTTTTTTCCCACCGCTTTGGTTTTTGCTTTCTTTTTTGAAGCAGTGCTGTTTTTTGAAGAATTAGTTTTTTTATTTTTTGCTTCAGCCATAATTTTTTCTCCGTTTATTATATTATTTTGTAAATCAGGCACCCGTCAGCATTGATATTATAGCATCGGCAGCGACTGCAATGCCAAACAGTATTGAATAGACACTGAAAAAGCCTGAAAGCTTTTTAATATTCGCTTTTCTCAATAAGCTGATAATCAAAAAAGCAGCCAGACAAACAGCAACCATTCCGACGCCCAGTGCTACGGCATCAAAGGTTATTCCTGTCAATGCAGATTTTACAATCTTGATAATGTTAATTATAAAAATCTGCGGTGCCATATAAAAATACACCTCTCTGAGTATAACAGCCGGGTTAATATCACATAAAATCAAATTCACTGATGAAATCGAAATCTTGGATGCGCCCGGTATTATATAAGCAGGCAAGGAATATATGTACATTCTCAGTGAGCTTCTTGACGGAACTGTTTTCTTTGTTCCTGTTTTTCCTTTTTGGGAATACCATATTGAAATAATCAGAAACAGTCCGCTGAAAACGCTTGCCATGCCGATAAGAATCGGATTCAAAAAGCTGTCTGCAGATAAAAAGCTGTCAAAATAATCTATAAGAGAACGACCGACTTTCGGTATCGGTATAAACAGTAAAGCGCTCACAGCCACAGATAACAGGATATTACCGAGCCTGAGCTTATAATTCTTTTGTTTCTTGGGTATGCTCTTTAAGGTTTTGATATAAAGATCCTTCATGCTTATCATAATAACAACCGAAAAAGCAAGCATAAAAAACGAATAATAGAAGGACACTGTTGTTTTATCCTGAGAAAGCTCAAGAAAAGAGTTGACAACATAAAAATGACCTGATGAAGAAACAGGCAACGGGGCTGTTATTCCCACAACAATACCCATAATTAAAGTTTTTATATATTCAATCATAAGGAACCCCCTATAACAAAAATCGGTCATAAAACCACAAAATATAGTATATCACAAACTTTTATTCATGGCAAGGGTGAAACGAAAAAAAGCAAGAGCAACACCATAAGGTGTGCTCTTGCTCAGACTGTCGATAAAGTCACAAAATCAACAATGCCTTATCTACGGAAAAGGAATATTGTGGATTTAATTATCCGCAACACTAAGAAAAAAGGGTCGGATATCGAATCCCGACCCTTTTTGGCACTGTTTTACCCTTTTTTCACCCTCTCGGAGTACCATTGTACGCCTTCGGGGTGAAGAAAAGGGCATTTTGCAACTTTCTCAACAGCCTGACAATGTTAATTTATTCGGTTTTATCCTCTGCTGAATCCGCAAAAGAGGCAGACTGCTCATTAATCTCATGAGCTTCTGCGGCTTCTTCCTTTTCAGATAAGATTTCTGCATCCGTCTCATCTGTCGGAGCTTTTTCAGGAATAACCTCTTCGCCGTTCATAAGCTTTTCAAAATCCTTGCCGTCAATTTTTTCGTTGGCGAGAAGGTACTCAGCGACAACATTGAGCTTTTCTCTGTTTGTCTCAAGAATTTCCTTACACTTATCGTAACAGTATGTGATAATCTTTTTGATTTCACTGTCGATATCACTGGCAACAGCCTCGGAATAGTTCCTCATACTGTTATAGTCTCTGCCAAGGAAGACTTCGTGATCTCCTGATCCGAACATAATCGGTCCGAGAGCCTCACTCATACCGTATTTTGTGACCATATCACGGGCAATCTGTGTAGCACGCTCAATATCGTTTGATGCACCTGTTGAAATATCGCCCAGAACAATAGCCTCAGCAACACGGCCGCCGAGAAGAACAACAATATCATCAAGCATACTGCTCTTTGAACGGTAGCTCTTGTCTTCGCCGGGAAGATGCATTGTGTAACCGCCTGCCATTCCCGTGGGAATAATTGAAATCTGATGAACAGGATCCTGACCGGGAAGATAGTAAGTTGCAAGGGCATGACCTGCTTCGTGATATGCCGTGAGCTTCTTTTCCTTGTCGCTGATCTTTTTGGATTTCTTTTCGGTACCCACTACGCACTTGATGGTTGCCTGCTCAATCTCTGCCATTGTGATTGCTTTTTTCTTCTTTCTTGCGGCGGCAAGAGCTGCTTCATTTAACAGATTTTCAAGATCGGCACCCGTAAAGCCTGAGGTTGACTTTGCAATAACGGAAAGGTCCACATCAGGTGAAAGAGGCTTATTTTTAGCGTGCACCTTAAGGATTTCTTCTCTGCCCTTTACATCAGGATAGCCGACGGTAAGCTGACGGTCAAATCTGCCGGGTCTTAAAAGTGCGGGATCAAGAATATCGGGTCTGTTTGTTGCGGCGATGATAATTACACCCTCATTGTCACCGAAACCGTCCATTTCTATAAGAAGCTGGTTAAGAGTCTGCTCTCTTTCGTCATGTCCGCCACCCATACCTGCGCCTCTGTGACGGCCTACAGCGTCAATTTCATCAATAAAGAGTATTGAAGGCGAGTTTTTCTTTGCCTGATCAAAAAGATCACGAACTCTCGATGCACCGACACCGACATACATCTCAACAAAGTCCGAACCGGAAATCGAGAAGAACGGTACATCTGCTTCACCTGCAACAGCTCTTGCAAGAAGTGTTTTACCGGTACCCGGAGGGCCTACAAGCAGAACGCCCTTGGGGATTCTTGCTCCGAGTGCACTGAAGGTTTCGGGAGATTTCAAAAATTCAACAATTTCTTCAAGCTCTGCCTTTTCCTCATCTGCACCTGCAACATCCTTGAAGGTCTTTTTCTTTTTAACATCCTTGCCGAGCTTTATTCTTGCCTTGCCAAAGGAAAGTGTACGGTTATTCTCATTCATTATGTTCTGACCCATCTTGCGGTAAAAATAGAACATAAAGCCTGCAAGAAGTATTGACACAATCAGCATGGGCATCATACTTGCCCACCATCCTGAAGAACCTTTTTTATAATCGTATTTTATGGGCTCATCGGGATTTTCAAGATTGTGTTCGGTAACATATTCATGTATATCATTGAGGAAAATATCAACATTCGGAACAGTGTATTTCTTTTCCTTTTCCTCACCGGCAAGCTTATATTCAAGAGAGCCGTTGCTCAGATCGAGAGTAAATTCGCTTACCTTATCGTTGCGGAAAGACTGCACAATCTCATAATATTGGGGCTTTTCGTTTGCCGTTTTTCCGCTGATTGTATAAGCCATACCGATAATAAGAATTGCGGGTATGATAATATACAGCCAGTTGCCCCATTTCGGTGCCGCTTTGTTTGTGTTACTCAATATTATGTCACTCCTTTAATTGCTGTAAACTTCCGGCTTAAGAATGCCGATATAGGGAAGGTTGCGGTACTTTTCATCGTAGTCAAGTCCGTAGCCCACAACAAACTCATCAGGAACACAGGCACCTGTATATTTAAGCTTAAGTGTTACTCCCTCGGCTCGTCTTTCCGGTTTATCGAGGAGCGAACAGCAGGCTACGCTTTTAGGTTCACGGATTGAAAGAATCTGTGTTAACTTTTCCAGTGTTCTTCCGCTGTCAAAAATATCCTCGATTATAACTATATCATATTCGGAAATATCATAGTTCAGATCCCTTGTAATACTTACAACGCCGTTAGTAACCGTACCGCTGCCGTAGCTCTTTGCATCCATAAAATCAATTTTGCAGGGTATTTTTACAGCTCTCATCAAATCTGCCATAAAACAAACCGAGCCTTTAAGAACACATACCAGAAGAAGATTCTTTCCCTTGTAATCTTCCGTAATCTGCGCACCGATTCGTTCAACCGTTTCCTGTATTTCTTCGGAAGTAAAAAGTATTTCTTTAATATCGCTATGCATATTATTTATCCTTCCTTTTTTATTATCAAAAATTCCTCTGTCTGATCCCCGGGTATATATTGAACATTGACTCCTATTCCTTCAACCCAGACCACTTCATTGCCGTCGTGCAAAACAGCAATGCTGTTTCGTTTTTCAGACGGTATTTTTATCTCATTAAAAAGCTTTTTAAGACTTTTTGTTATCTTTCTTTTTTCAAAGGTAAAGCTATCCCCCGATTTTCTTGAGGAAAGATAAAGCTTACCTTTTATTTTGCCTGCGTCTATTGCAGCTTCACAGGGCGTATCGGTATATTGCAATGAATATGTGCCGTAGGGAGTAACAGCTCTGCCGTTAATAAATTCGCTTTGCCACTCCTCAGCATATTTTGCAACAGGTCCGACAGTAACAATATCATCTTTAACACGGATATACATATCGGCACCGATTTCTACCTTATCACATTCCCCCATTACCGCATTTTCAAAAAGAAGTATGTGTCTGTTATCAACATCTTTAGTCATATACTCTTTTAAAATACGGGCAAGCACTCTTTTCCTGAGAGCTCTATGCGCTGATCTCAACTCGGAAAGGCTGTAGCCCTCTTCAAGACAAGCACGGTTATATAAATCCTTCGCCTGTAAGTCAAGATATTCGCAATCCTCACTCAGAGAGAGCATGCATCTGCCGATGCTTTTTTCATATCCGCTGTTGATGTGGCTCACATCGGGTATAAGCCTGTGTCTGATATGGTTACGCATATAGTCACAGCTGAGATTTGTGGAATCGGTCATATACTCGAGTCCGTTAGTTCTGCAATATTCTTCAATTTCGCTTCTGCTGCATTCTATCAGAGGTCTGATGATATTAGGCTCTCTTTTCGGCGGAATTCCGCAAAGCCCCTTAAGTGCAGTACCTCTGGCAAAATTGAAAAATGCCGTTTCAATACTGTCAGAAAGACTGTGAGCCACCGCAACCGCATCACAGCCAAGCTTGGCAAAGCACTCATAGCGTACAAGTCTGCCGCATTCCTCTTCGCCGACGCCCAACTCTTTGGCTTTGGTTTTCACATCAACACTGAAAACCGTCAGCTCAACACCAAGCTTTTTGCAAAGCTCACGGACAAATATCTCATCCCTCAGGGCTTCTTCGCCGCGAAGATTGTGGTTTATATGAACAGCCTTCGGTATTATACAGTATCTATCCTTTAAACAAGTTAAAATATGAAGCAGACACACCGAATCCGCACCACCCGAAACACCGACGGCAACGGTAGCGACACCCTTGAACAGCTCATAGCTTTCAACCGTAGAAATAACCTTACATATCATTTCTTATTGTCTCCAGATTAGTAAAGAGAGTGTAATCTCCGTTCCAGGCAACCTTAACGGTAGTGGTGGGGCCGTGTCTGTTTTTGGATATTATAAATTCAGCCTCATCTATAGGAGATTTTTCGGCCTGATCGGGCTGACCGTCCTTTTCTCCTGCGTAGTACTCTTCTCTGTAAAGCATAATAACTATATCTGCGTCCTGCTCGATTGAGCCTGATTCACGAAGATCTGAAAGCTGGGGCTTGTGGGACTTTCCTCTGCCCTCGGTGCTTCTTGCAAGCTGAGCAAGAACAACGACGGGAATATTAAGATCCTTTGCCATAAGCTTAAGGTTTCGTGTTATTTCGGAAACCTCCTGCACACGGCTTTCGGAGCGTGTTCCGCTTTTCATAAGCTGAAGATAGTCAACAAAAACAGCATCAACATCACGAAGGCGGCGGATTCTTGACTTCATTTCCGAAACTGTCATATTAGATGTGTCGTCAAAATACAGTTCACAGTTGCTCAGTATGGCAGTGGCGGTGGCAAGCTTTGCCCACTCGTCACTTGTGATATTACCTGTACGCATCTTTGTGCTTTCTACTCTCGCTTCGGTGGAAAGCACTCTCTGGGCAAGCTGTTCCTTTGTCATTTCAAGCGAGAAGAAAAGAACCTTTTTCTTACCTATCATCGCCGTGTTTCTTGCAAGGTTGAGAGCAAGACTGGTTTTACCCATAGCAGGACGTGCACCGATAATTACAAGGTCTGAACGGTTAAGACCCGTTATAGCCTTATCCAAATCAATAAAGCCCGTGGGGAAGCCCTTATATTTATCCTTATCGGGAGAGCTCAGCTTCTGAAGCTTATCGTAAACCTCATTGACGATAATATCACCGATTTTGGAGGGTCCTCTTGAAACTCTGCCCTGTCTGATGTCATAAATTTTCTGCTCGGCAGATTCAAGAAGCAGATCCGCCTGCTCGTTTGAGTTTGATGCTTCGTCAATAATCGTTTTTGAAACATTGATAAGAGATCTTATATAATATTTCTCACGGATTATCTTTGAATATGCTTCAACATTTTCTGTGGAAGGTACTAAATCGGCAAGCTGAAAAAGATATTTTTTTCCGTTTGCTTCATCGTAAACCTTTTCATTTTTAAGCTTTTCAAGCACTATAAGAGGGTCGATTCTGTTTCCTAATGCATCCAGCTCCTGCATAATGGTAAAAATCGCCTTATGCTGAGGCAGATAGAAATATTCAGGCTTAACAAGAATCAACACCTGCGTGATGCAAGAGGGGTCAATGAGTACGGAACCGAGAACTGCCTGCTCTGCTTCAAGAGAATAAGGCATATTCACATCGTCTAAGGATACGAAATTTCCACCACTCATTTTATGTCACCTCCGTTTATTTTTTTACTTCTGTATTATTCGCCTACTCTGACAAAAAGCTTTGCGCTGATACCCTGATAGAGCTTTATTTCAAATTCATAGGTACCGAACTGCTTGATATCTTCAACAACAATTTTTCTCTTATCGGTATCAATACCGAACTGAGACTTAACCTTTTCGGCAATTTCCTTTGAGGTTACCGAACCGAAAAGCTTGCCGTTGGCACCTGCTTTAGCAGTAATAACGATTGTTTTGCCCGAAAGCTCTGCAGCGGATTTCTTTGCTGCTGCAATTTCGGTTTCGATTTTATATTTAGCCGATTGCTCACGGTTTTTGAGCTCTGTAAGGCTCTGAGCGTTTGCTTCTACTGCAAGCCCCTTTGGGAAAAGGAAGTTTCTTGCATATCCGTCTGAGGTGTTAACAAGCTCACCCTTTTTTCCTAAGCCTTTAACATCCTGTTTTAAAACAACTTTCATATTAAAATCCTCCGTTATATGTTATTAAAATAATTATCAATGGCCTTTTCAAGCATCTGAACGGCCTGTGACATGGTTTTATCCTGAAGCTGACATGCCGACATTGTCTGATGACCTCCGCCGCCCAAAGCTTCCATAACAAGCTGAACATTCATCTCGCCATAGCTTCTTGCAGATATGTTCACACCGTTTCCGCTGGGATAAAGCACAAAAGACGCTTTTACACCGTCAATATTAAGCATTTCGTCACAAGCCTGTGATGTGACAAGCCTGATATTATCCATTTCACCCGGTGTAATGGAAACAGCGCACTCCTTATATGTTCTTGCCGAGTCAATAATGGAGTTTCTCTGACGGAAAATCTCCATGTCATTTGAAAACAGCTTCTTACTGTCAACGGTATTTGCTCCCCTTGAGCGAAGATAGGCAGCCGCTTCAAAGGTTCTTACACCCGCTCTTAAAACGAAGTTACGAGTATCAAGCATAATGCCCGCAAACAGAGCCGATGCGGTGAAAGGATCAAGTATAGGCTTGTTACCGATATATTGGGCAATTTCCGTTACCATTTCCGCCGCTGATGAGGAGTTTGGCATATGATAAAACAGAACCGTATTATCAATAAAGCTGACCGATTTTCTGTGATGGTCTATAACCATAACCTTATTTACTTTATCCACCAAGTCGGGAGCTTCGGTGAAGTCCTGCTTGTGAGTATCGACAACTATCAGCAGTGTATTTTCTTTCACAAGGTGGCTTGCCTGTTCGGGAGAAACAATTATTTTTTCGCCCTTGGCCTCTATAAACTTATCAACAAGAGGCCCTGCGAGAGTGGTCTCTCTGTTTAGCACAATATGTGCATCTTTGTTGAAAAAGCTTGCTATTGCATACATACCCGCAGCACTGCCGAAGGCATCGAAATCCGAAAATCTGTGACCCATAATAAGCACATTGTCACTATAATTAATGATTTCGGAAATACTCTTTGCTATAAGCCTTGTTCTGACCTTGTTTTTCTTTTCAAAGCCTGCAGATACACCGCCGTAGAATTTATACTGAGCCACATGCTTGATTGCAACCTGATCGCCGCCTCGGCTTTGTGCCATATCAAGAGCCAG
The DNA here is from genome assembly GCA_045537485.1 of Acutalibacteraceae bacterium. Classification (GTDB taxonomy): domain Bacteria; phylum Bacillota; class Clostridia; order Oscillospirales; family Acutalibacteraceae; genus UBA6857. Next base: position 23,162 of record JAZSPQ010000056.1, read on the forward strand.
CTTAGCAGAGTTGTTGGCTTCAATAAGATTATCCTCTTTACCCACACCGATAGAAAGAGTGATATCAACACTCTTGCCCTCAAATGTAAATTCTCTAATCTTATCAAGAATATTGAATTTGTCGTTTATCATTCTTTGCAAAGCCTTTTCCTCAACGAAGAATAACATTCTTGCATTGGAAAACTTTCTGCATAAACCGCCGTAGGAGGTTACCCAATCGTCGATAAGCCCCTCCACACGGCTGAATATAACAGCACATTCGCTTTCTTTGAAGTTCTGATAGATTTCGTCTGCATTGTCAATTACGGAAAGCATAATTGACGGCCTGGTATCGTAATACTCTTTTTCAGTGATTCGAAGCCTTGTTTCATCAAAGAAATAAAGCAGATAAATCGTCTCGTCAGTCAGCTCAATATCGTTGGAATAGATTGAAAAATACATATTATCAACCTTAACCTTAAAGCCTCTGCCCTGCACGAGCTTATCAATGCTGTCACGCTTTATAAGCTCCTTAAGGTTAAGCTTTTTTGTTGCAGAGGTTATACTGAACTGATCTCTGAAGCTGCCGTTGAACCAAACTATTGAGCCGTCCTCTTCAATAACAACACAGGGTACCACAAGCTTTTCAAAGGCTTTTCCGTGAGAAAAGTCAAGCTCCTCGGATACCTTGGCTATTTTATAAATAAGCTTTTCTCTCACTTTTTTGTAATACACATATTTGCCCACAGCAAAGCCAACAGTGACAATAAGCCCTGCAACAGCGATATACTTATTTGATAAGAAGAAGGTTACCGCCGAGAGTACTGCTGCCGCTATTATAAAGATCAGGGACAAATCATATATTTTCCAAAGCTTTTTCATATCTTAAATCTCCATTAAAACAGGAAGTATCATGGGACTTCTTTTCGTTCTTTCATACATCAGACGGGAAACATCGTCTCTGATTCTGCTTTTTAATGCTCCCCAGTCGTAAATATTTCTGTCGTAACAGCGCATTATGGCTTCATAAGCAGTATTCTGAGCGTCTGCAATAAGATCCTCAGATTCCTTAACAAACACAAAGCCTCTTGAAACTATATCCGGCCCTGAAAGGATTTCTCCCGTTGCAGCGTCAAGGGTGGCAACAACAATAATAATGCCGTCCTGAGCAAGATGCTTTCTGTCACGAAGCACAACAGAGCCTACATCGCCCACACCTGAACCGTCAACAAATATCTGACCTGCCGGCACCGTACCTGTTTTTTTGATATAACCGTCGCAGACCTCAATAAGAGCTCCGTTATCGGCAATAAGGGTATTCTGTGTGGGTATTCCCATAGAATTTGCGAGAGCGGCGTGCTTTGAAAGATGCTTTTGCTCACCGTGTACGGGAATAAAGTATTTAGGCTTAATTACACCGAGCATAATTTTTAGCTCTTCTCTGCAGGCGTGTCCCGAAACATGCACATCATACATCTTTTCGTAAACGACCTCAGCGCCGAGCTTCATAAGCTCATTTATTACCCTGCCGACCGTTTTTTCATTGCCCGGAATGGGTGTTGCCGAAATAATCACATAGTCATTGGGGCCGACGGCAACCTTACGGTGATCTGAAAATGCCATTCTTGTAAGAGCAGACATAGGCTCACCCTGACTGCCCGTTGTGATGAGAACTATCTGCTCCTCGGGATACTTATTTATCATATCAAGCTTGATAAGAATACCCTCAGGCACATTAAGATAGCCGAGTTCTGAAGCAACAGCAACAACATTTTCAAGGCTTCTGCCTGAAAGAGCAACCTTTCTGCCGAGACTTTCGGCAACGTTGATAATCTGCTGAACACGGTGAATATTTGAAGCAAAGGTGGCAACTATTATTCTTCTTTTTTCAGCTCTTCTGAAAAGAAGCTCGAAGGATGCACCGACCTTGCTTTCGCTTTCTGTATATCCGGGGCGCTCCGCGTTGGTTGAATCCGCCATCATACAAAGGACACCCTCTTTGCCTAATTCGGCAAAACGTGCTATATCTATCATTCCGCCGTCAATGGGCGTGCTGTCAATTTTAAAGTCACCTGTGTGGACTATCGTTCCACCCTCACACTTTATTGCAAAGCCTACTGCATCGGGAATTGAATGGTTGACGTGTATAAATTCAACCTCAAATTCACCAAGCTTTACGCTCTCACCTGCATTGACAACATTGAGCTTTGCACTGTCTAAAAGTCCGTGCTCTTTAAGCTTACCCTCGATAAGTCCGTTTGTAAGCCGTGTGCTGTAAACGGGGATATTAACATCTCTGAGCATATAGGCAAGTGCACCGATGTGATCCTCATGGCCGTGGGTAATGCATATACCCTTGATTTTATCGGCGTTTTTCTGCACATAGGTAAAATCCGGTATAATCAGGTCAATACCCGGTGTATCCTCGTCGGGGAAGGCAAGTCCGCAGTCAATAAGGATAATATCCTCTTTATACTGAAACATTGTGATGTTTTTGCCCACCTCGTTAAGACCGCCTAAAAATGCAATCTTAATGGGAAGTGCGGGAGCCGTTTCCTTCTTTTCTTTATTCTTTTTTCTTTTGCTGCCCTGAGGCTTTGTTTTGTTTTTTTGGTTTTGCTGAGGCTGTGTTTTTGCGTTATTACGGTTCTTAGTGCCGCTCTGCTTTTTTGCACCGCCTTGTGCCTTGAGCTCACTCTGAACTTTTGACTCAAGTGTCTTTTTACTGTTCTGTGTTTTAGCTATAGCCTGATTTTTATTTGAATTAGTCTTATTTTTCTTTTTCTGTGTGTTTACATTCTTGGGCTTCTTTTGATTGTTTTCACTCATTTAAGGCAAAACCTCCTTTTTACAAAAATTAATATCAAATCGTCTCAAACGCTAATTACCCATAGTAATAGTATTATAGCATATAATACTATTTTTTAACACTTATGTCAAGAAAAATAATATACTATAAGTTAAAAAGAGACTGTTGCACTTTTATGCAACAATCTCTTTCTTGACAATTATTTATTCAGCGGCTCTTCATACAGCTCACCCTGAAGGTTGTTCACATGAGACTGCATATTCTCCGTCTCGCTGAAAAGATATTTACCTAAGTCCATTCTCTTAAGGTTGTGTCCCGACTTTCTTGAAGAAATAGGCAGAAGCTCCATATAACGGTCACCGTACCAATGTCTGAGATACTCGTCATATTTTGCGGGAACACTGAACATCATATCCTCATAGGGAAGCTCGGTCATTTCATCGAACCATGAAAGCGGGAAGGCCCCCTTACCTACATTCTGACCTACACCGTCAATGAGATATTTGCTCTTTTTATTCCAATTAAACATACGAAGCACCGCTTCAAAGCACCAATGATACACTCTGAAGGGTATAAGACGCATAACAGGAAGGAATATCTTTGTGGCTGTGTAATGTATACCCTTTCTAGGTACGTTTACCCAACGGACATTGATAATTCTGTTCATCATCTTGATAAGCTTGATGTGCACCTTCTGTAAAAGTCTGATATTTGAGGTTTTATCGTAAACGAGCACGTCAACAAAAATACCGTTTTCAATATCACGGAATCTGTTGGAGAATTTAGTGCTGAAATAGGTTTCTTTAAGACGAATCTTCTCAAAGATATAGTGTGAATGAGCTTCCTCTTTATATGACTGATATCTCATCTTATCGGAAAGCTCTTTGGGACAGACCTTGCGGAATTTGTTGTAATCCTCTCTGAGCATACCGATGTCAATATCGTCATCCCAAGGAATAAAGCCCTTATGTCTGACCGCGCCGAGAAGTGAGCCTCCCACTAGGAAGTACTTTATATCATTGGCTTTGCAGATACGGTCTATTTCCTTGATGATATCCATTTCAATCTTCTTGATTCTTTCAAGCTTGCCTTGATAGATGCTCACATAAAAGCTTGCGATATACTCATCATCGGTTTTAGCAAGAGCAGTTCTGTAAAAGGCCTCCTGCAAAGGAGTTACGACTGTCCAACCCAGACTTTTGATTTTAAGATTACTGAGACATTCGTATCTGTTTTCGCAAGTTTCGTCACTATCGCTTTTTTCACTGAATTTAATCTCAGGTCTTCTGTAACTAAAGCTTTTATAAAGATTATTTTTAAGATCATGCAATGTAAATCTGTAATTCGCCGCGTTATAAATATTGCCTGTTTTACCTTTAACAGCCACGCAGTGAACAGCAGAAACAGCCTGCCTTATATAACAGGCAGTGTAATAAGTATATACATCGTTTCTGTTGAATGTGATAGTGTTATCCTTTATAAACTCGTCAATTATACCGTCAAAGTCGATTTTACAGCTCGACTTTATAAGGGGTCCGAAAATATTGTCAAAACGAATTACATTTAATTCCTGCAAATTGACTGCAAAGGATTTTCGGCATATATCTTCAAGCTCGATAAGAGTTTTCCCTTGCTTGAATTCAGGGTCATACAAGCTGACTGCTTCTACCTCTCTTTCAGAGCAGGCTGCTATACCGTTGGGGAAGGGCTTATTAAAATTGAAAACAGGAATGAAAACAAAACAGCTATCGGTTTGCCTTGCGTATTCAAGCCATTTGGCAAGATTGTCTTTTTTCGCAGCAACAGCTTCACCGTCGTTATATTTTTCAAGCTGAAGATTGGCAATATAATAAATGTATTTTTGTCCGTTATTATCCGCCTTTTCAAGATAGTCGCTGAGATTATTAAAAAGGCTGAACTTACCCTTTTCACAGAATTCATCGGCTATTTCATCATAAAGAGCCTTATTTTGCCATTCGCTCTCGGCAATAACATTGACACAGCCGCCTTTTTCACCGTCACATACCGACATATAGTAACCTGCAAGATATGCGGCAAGGGTATGCTCATCGCATACAACATTGACCTCTGAATCCGAAAAAAGCTTCGGGCGGTGCTTCTTTTTTGCTATTTCGTTATATATACATTTGATTTCATCACAAAAATACTGATTCATTACTAAAGACTCCTAGCATATTTAAGTGATTTTAATTATACTCTTCGTGTTGAATTTTGTCAACTTTGCGGCAATTAAATCATATTGACAAATATGGCTTATATTGTATAATTAAATAAGAAAATGAGGTGAGTTTATGATTTATGCAGTTATAGCAGCAGGCGGTATAGGAAGCAGGATGGGTAGTGAACTGCCCAAGCAGTATATAACCGTTGGTGACAAGCCCATAATTGCCCATACTGTGCAGAAATTTCTTGATATATCTGATTTCAGAAGTGTTATAGTCCTCTGCCCTGCCGAGTGGTGTGAATATACTCAGAAGCTTCTTGACGAGCACTGCATCGGTAAGGCGGTTGTTATAAAAGGCGGCGCCGACAGAAACGAAACTGTTATGAACGCTGTGAGATATATTGAAAGCACTGACGGACTTGACGAAGGCACGGTAATTGTCACCCACGATGCAGTAAGACCCTTCGTACCCCCGACAGTAATCGGTGAGCATATTGAAAAATCTGCCCTTTACGATGCCATCGGTACGGTAATACCCGCTACAGATACAATAATCTGCAGTGAAAACGGACTGACGGTAACCTCGACTCCGGACAGAAGCAAGCTTTTTCAATGTCAGACGCCTCAAACCTTTAAGGCAAAAAAGCTTAAAGAGCTTTATGAAAATCTCTCAGGCGATAAGAAAACCATACTCACCGATTCCTGCAGCATATTTACCGCCAGCGGCGAGGATGTTCAGCTTGTGAGGGGCGACGTGCAGAATATTAAGATAACCTACCCCTATGATTTGAAGGTGGCAGAGGTCGTATTGAAGTGAAATACACATAAATATATACAGCAGATATTATATTGCGATATCTGCTGTATATTATTTATAGAATTATTTATTTTACATCATCCGGAGTAAAGTTCCATGAACAAAGCCTGAATGAACCGTCAACATAGATTATTACGCGTTCGCTTCCATATTTTTTCTCATATAAGAAATATGTTGAATCATCATACTTAACAAGAGAAAAGTTATATGTATAGTCATAATTGCCATCCGATGTATCAACAACATATACCTTTCCGTTATAAATATACGGCTCGCTGTAATACGTACTAGATGTGACATACTGACTCATCATTTCGTCGAATTCAGCTTGGGTTTCTATGCCTTTTATCGGATAAGCCGTGCGTAATCCGTCACTGTAATACTCGATCGTAATCGGATTATCTTTATCAAGCAGGCCGTAACGGTTGAAGCTGCTATAAAGCGAATCGGAAGCCATCTGATATATTTTAATTGCCTCATCAATGGTCAGTTCAGGTACCGTTTCCCCGTCTATAACACCTCTACGGTAAAAATCAGGCTCTTCAACAGCTATATATACTCCGACAGCCGATCCGGGTGCAACTTTTTTGTACTTGTACTTGGCAGAGAAAACAAGTCCGATTCCCTCTCCAAAGCTATCGGGAACATAAGCAATATTCTCTCTGTCAAGGGTAAGACCTGCTCTTTTAAGCTCTGCCTCTGCCTCATTGATACTCATTCCCGAAATATCAGGCACGGTTACAGTATCTTCATCAGTTGCATAAGCCGAAAAGGCTTCCTTGGGTTCAATCAGTGTAACCTTGAAGCTTCCGTCAATATACTTAATAATATATTCATCCTCTGTCCAGAAAGTGTTTTCAACATAATATGTTTCATCGTCAATTTTTTCAACAATCAAATCTCCGGCAGATACAGGATACCAACCCATCCATTCGTTAGGAACAAAATATATTTTTGAATTTTGCTGAATAATAAAATGCTCCTTTCCGAGATAAAGCTCGACATACTCTCTTGTTGCATATTTCTCGAAATAACTGTAATAATCCTCCATGGTTTCTATGCCTTTAGCCGTATAGCATTTAATCTCGACACCATTCTCTACATCGGAGTAAGGATGAATAATATAATCATCCATATTTAACATACCTTTACCGTAAAAATAATGATACGGGAAGCACCATGCGGAGTTATTGATTATTTCCTCTGCCATATCAACAGTCAGCTCGGGAATTTCGTCTTCGGCCTGTGCATCAGGATATTTCAGGTTATAAACAACAGGAATGCTGTCAAGCAGCTCGGTTTTTGCCGCGAGGAAGAAAACCAATGAGCCTGCAAAGCAGATAAGAGAAAGAATAAATATAAATATCTCTGCCTTATAGGAGGCTTTTTTTATTTTCTGAGGCTTTTCCGATTGCACTTCAGCTATCGGATTCACAGACACAAAAGCACTGTTATTTTCGGCAATCGGCTCAACATATTTCTCAGTGGAAATATCAACGAAGCTCTCTGCAGATGCTTCATCTTCGGCAAAATTAAACTTATTGCCGCAAACACTGCAAAAATGTGCGTTAGGCTCTACCTTAGTGCCGCATTTTTCACAAAAATTATTAGCCATTTTTTCTCCTCCTCTCTCAATCTACCATGATAAGACAGCTGTCGCTGAGCCCTGATTCGGATGTTACAGTAATAAGCACAAGACCCGGTTTTATTGCAGTAACCGCACCTGTTGCGGAATCAATCCGTGCAACTGAAGCATCATTACAGCTCCAGGTAAGGCTATCTTCGTTGGTATCTGCAGTTACGGTAAATGTTTCGCCTTGTGAAATATGCTTTACACCGGGAAGATCAATCCACGCCTGAGAAGAATATCCGACAAGAGTCAAGGCATTGTATTTTATCTGTATTCTCAGCCATATCGGGTTTTCTTCATCACCTGTATTTACAGTGTCTATAACCGTTACCGAGGAGCCCCTGAGCTGACGGACATAGCTGTCACTGTCACTCGGATTTATGAGAATTTTAGCATAATCAACCGAGGGTCCCTCTCTGAAATTGAGATAGGAGCTTTCAGGTACATTTACTATACCCTGCTTTGATGTGCTGCAGTTTGAAATTTGAAGATATGCCTGTTCATTCTCGTCGGGTGTTGTCTGAGTATCATCCTGATGAGTGCTCATGCCTGATGACTGACTCAGTGAGCTGTAGCCCGTAAGCTCATACGGGTCAGCGAGCACAACAGCATTTGCAAGATAACTGTTGAATTTAGCAAAGAAGCTTTCGTTTTCAGCGCTTACAGAATCGTATTCGACGGTTGTTCCCTCGCTTTCATAATCCATTGAAGCAAAGTTTTCGTCAAAGCGGAAAATTCTGTAAAAATAATTGCTTGCATAATTCTCATTACCGAGTCCGAGAACCTGAACATACTCAAGAATATATTTCTGAGAATTTATTTCAACAATAAATGTAGCGCAAACCTCGGAAAAATTATGGTAAATGTAATGCACCTTTCCGTTTATAAAGGTTACAACACGAGCATAAGCTATACCTTCACTGTCGGAATAAACAAAAACTGTTTCTTCACCCGGTGCATCGGACAGGTCTGCACAGTAATAGTAAACATCAACATAGCCTTCGGCATTGATTGATTTGGCATAGCTGTCGCACATGGCTTCGAAGGCATCTTCCTGATACGCATAATCCTCATAAACTGTATAAGGAGTGCATACCACATGAATCTCGTCCACAGCTCCGCCGTGAGATACCCTGAGCACACCGTCGGAAACACTGATGTTATGAGTTTCTTCATTTGTTACACCTGAATAATAGGAGCGGAAGGTGGTTTTGCCGCTGTTGGTATCGCCGTAAATAATCACGCTCTGGCTATCCATACCTTCACGGGCATTAGCTGCGTAAGAGCTATAGGCGCTTTCATCACCGAAGGCCTTAAAGGTTGCCTCAACGGGAATAAAGATATAAAGATAATATTCATCAGCTCCGTCACCGTCGTAATCATCATAAAGAAGCCTATAGCTTATTCCCTCAATTGCAAGGGAATCGAGATATTCGGTATAGCTTTCAAGAAGAGAAAGCGGATTTGAAGTGTTTATAACGCAGGTCTGAGCCTTAAGACTGTCTGTACTCTGAACATTAAACTCATCAAGAATTATTGAAATGAGCGACTTATTTAACGAGGCGTTTATTTCAGCTTCATCTATCTGCTGAACCTCTGAATCACTGTTCTGAGTTGTCTGCTCAGGCTGTGAATCCTCAGCAGCAGCTCCCATTTGCACCTCAGATGCGTTTAAGGATAAAAATATCAACACACCCGAAGCAATAAAAAGCAAACAGGATATAACTATAAGTGTTGCTGAAATGCCTTTGTTTTTCGGTTTTCTTGCCTGATTTTTATTTTTCATTTTTCTTCTCCTTTCAGATTACCGCATTCCAGTCATTGATGCCGCCGTCGTATAAAACGTCAGCCATAAGCTCATCAAGATGAACTGTCCTTTTGTGGTAATCCTTCAGTTTTATAACCTTCCCCAATCTCTTGCATACAGCAATAAAGGCTTTATACTCGGGAGTATCGGGAGAATAATTTTCCGTTCCGCTATACATATTTAGTATAACCTGACAGATGAATTCAATAAAGCTGTTGTCCTTTATGCTATCTTCAACATACTTACCGCAGCCGAAAAACTTACAAACCTTACAGAAGGTTAATCCGTTGACAGTTTTGCCTAATTTCATAAGAAACGGCTTAAGCTTAAGAAGCTTCTCTCTGTCTCCGCTAAAGCCCTGAGAAAGGGTGAGGAACTGATCATAGTCATTTTCAAGTGAGTCAAAGATGCTTCTGATCATATAGGTAAAGTGGTCTTTTGCATAATCGAGTACATCTCTGCCGCCTAAATCCCAATCAATTTCCTTAACCTGAACTGTTTTCACATCCATACCCTCATCGGAAAACTCCATTTTACGGTATGCAAGAGGATAACCCGTAAGTGCCGCTGTGTTTATCTGATAGAGTCTGTTACCCTTTAGCGTATCAATGTAATCAATATCATGAATATGGGTGTGACCGACGAAAACATATTTAATTCCCATATCTGCAAGCATAGGCGTTGTAATTTCATATCCACCCAGCATATCACGATGTGAAAACAGCGGATAAATCGGCGAAGGGTCCATAACAGGATGATGAGTCATAGCTATAATTTCACAGCCATTTTTGTGAGCATCATCTACCTGCTCTTTTATCCACTTGAGAAGGTCGTCATAGTAACCGCAGAAATCTTCGAAATTACCGTCATCATTGAGAGCAAGAAGACGAACCTCATCACTGAGCTGAACACAGTAGGAATAGGAATTTTCATGAACCGCTATCGCCTCACTGTAGCCGAAATCATTATAAATCTGACGAAGCTCTGCTCTTGTGTACTTTGGCAGATCGGTTTCACCCTCTTCATCCGTATATTTTCTTGCGTGCATATGAAAATCGTGGGTGGCAAAGGTGATAAACACTCTTTTACCGTTATTCTTCAGGGAAGTAAGCTTTTCAGTAAGTGCATCATGGCTCTGCTTTTCACCGTCAAAGGTAAGGTCACCTGAAATAAGCACTATATCAGTTTCCTTGTCTTCAGAAATTGTTTTGAAGGCAGAATCAATTATTGCTCCGCTTTCAGCCATACATTTCTGGTCAAGCTCGCATTTTCTTTTATATATCTCACCGCTTGAGCCAATTGCTTCATTGGCATAATAATGAAGGTCGGTCAAGTGATAAAAGCTTAAAGTTTTCATATTTCTCTCCTAAAAAAGCACAGCATACGGCCCTAAAAAACCGTATGCTGTAAGTTATTAAAGTCCTGTTTTTTCTCTGATGTAGTTTCTTGCGAGTACAGCATACTCATAGGGATTTGCTACAGCGGGGTCCTGCTCAGCCTCAACAACTACCCAGCCTTCATAACCTGCTTCGTCAAGAATGTCAAAAACAGGTGTGAAGTCGAAGTCGCCGTCACCGGGAACTGTAAATGAGCCTGCACGGACACTGTCAAGGAAGGAATAACCTTTAACCTTTGCATCCTCGATTACATCTTTGCGGATGCTCTTGAGATGAACGTGCTTTGTTCGGTGAACATACTTTTTAAGAACACCGATTACATCCTCACCGCTGAAGGAAAGGTGACCTGTATCGAAAAGAAGATAAACAAGGTCGGGGTCGGTAAGCTCCATAAGCTTGTCGATTTCAGCCTCGGTCTGTACACCTGTACCCATATGATGATGAACGGTGAAATACATACCCTTTTCCTTTGCGAGTCTTCCCATTTCGTTGAAGCCCTTTGCAATAAGCTCCCACTGCTCATCTGTATAAACAGGCTTTTCACCAAAGATGCTTACATCCTTACCCTGAATGCTGTTACCCTGCTCAGAAGCACCGATAACCTTAGCACCGAGAGCGTGAAGGAAATCTCTGTGCTTGATGAAAGCCTCTATAGTTGCCTCATAGCCCTCGGAAAGAAGAAGTGAAGAGAACCATGCGTTACAGATTCTCATGCCTCTTACGTCAAGCTTGTGCTTGAGTGTTTCAACATCCTTGGGGTATTTATTACCGATTTCACTGCCTGTGAAGCCTGCAAGTGCCATTTCACTCACACACTGCTCAAAGGTATTTTCTGCACCTAAATCGGGAAGGTCATCGTTGGTCCATGCGATAGGGGCGCATGCAAGATATACTTTTTCTTTGTTAAGCATTTTTGTTTTCTCCTTTATATTTTAATATAAGCGTGCTTTTGCAATATTAGCCTTCATATCCTCATAGCATTCCTGAACTCTCTTGCTTTCGGAAACCTCGGCAACGCCGACTCTCCACCATGAATCATAGCCGTCTGTCATGCTCTTGTGGCCGACCTTCATATCAAAGAGAGTGGAAACCGTCTGTTTCTTGCTGTCTTCCATAGCGGCATAAAGCTCTTGCTCGGTGGTGATGCGGTATGCCTTGCAGCCGTAGCCCTCGGCAATCTTTGCATAATCGGTCATTATAACCTCACCGTCAAGAAGTCCGCTTTCCTCGTTTCTTCTTGTGAAGCGTGTTCCGAAGGTGTCGGTACCCTGATTGTTCTGGAGGTTTTCGATACAACCCCAACCGCTGTTGTCAAAGAGCATAACATTAATTTTCTTGTTTTCCTGAACGGCGGTATAAAGCTCACTGTGAAGCATAAGGAAGCTGCCGTCGCCTACCATTGAATATACTTCTCTGTCACCGACTGCAAGCTTTGCACCGAGTGCACCGCAGATTTCATAGCCCATACATGAGAAGCCGTATTCAACGTGATATGTATCGGGAGCCTTTGACTTCCAGATTCTCTGAAGACAACCGGGAAGCGAGCCTGATGAACCTATTACAACTGCATCGTCAGCAATAGTTTCATTGATAATGCCGAGAGCTCTTTTCTGTGAAAGAACACCGTCAAGCTTTTCGTTATGGCAACGGTCAATTTCTTTATCAAATTCAGCCTTGGCAACAGCATATTCATCCTGCCACTCTGACTTATAGTCAAGCTTTGCCGTTATAGCATCGCAAGCAGCCTTTGCATCAGCGATAACTGCGGTCGAATCCATCTTGAAAGCATCAAATGAGCAAACATTGATTGAAAGCATCCTAACGTCAGGATTCTGGAACCCCCACTTTGAGCAGGTAGTAAAGTCAGTAAGTCTTGTGCCCACTGCAATAACAAGGTCTGTCTGCTTTGCGATTGCATTTGCGGCAGCACCGCCTGTTACACCGCATCCGCCCATATTAAGAGGATGTGCAAAAGGAATCTGTCCCTTACCTGCCTGAGTTTCACCGATGGGGATATTATACTTTTCAGCCATAGCGAGTACAGCTTTATCGCTGTCGGAATAAGTAACACCGCCTCCGACAATAATCATAGGCTTTTTGCTGTTTTTTATCATTTCACAAGCCGCATCAATTTCTCTATCAGAGGGTACACGTCTGTCAATATACCACACTCTCTTTTCGAGGAAATAATCAGGATAATCAAAAGCCTCTGCCTCTACATCCTGAGGCATAGCGATACATACCGCACCGGTATCTGCAGGGTCGGTAAGAACACGCATAGCATTAATGCAGGCAGTCATAAGCTGCTCGGGACGGCTGATTCTGTCCCAATATTTACAAACAGGCTTGAAGGCATCGTTTGCAGTAATTGCACAGCTGTCATACTGCTCAATCTGCTGAAGCACGGGGTCGGGCTGACGGCAGGCAAAGGTGTCACCGGGAAGCACAAGAAGAGGAATTCTGTTTGCAGTTGCGGTACCGCAGGCAGTTACCATATTAAGTGCGCCGGGGCCGATTGAGGATGTACAAGCGATAATCTTACGTCTGTGCATCTGCTTAGCGTAAGCAATAGCTGCGTGCGCCATACCCTGCTCATTGTGACCCTGATAATATCTGAGGTTGTGGCCGCCCTGCTCAAGTGCCTGACCGATACCTACAACACAACCGTGACCGAAAATGCCGAAAATACCGTCAACAAACTTGGTTTCTTTTCCGTCAAAGCAGACATACTGATTGTCAAGGAATTTAACAAGAGCCTGAGCCATTGTAAGTTTCATAATAATCAATCCTTTCGGGGTTATTTTCAATAAAAACACTTTTAGGAGCACCTGATTAAAGGTACTCCTGAAAATAATCAGCCGATTTCTGAAATTTTAACTGCTCTGCCCTCTGCAACTGACTTTTTAGCGGCAAGAGCAACAAGAATTGAGTTGAGACCGTCAAGACCTGTAGTGGGTGTGGGCTTGTCGTTCTGAACTGCATCAACAAACTGAATCATTTCATCACGGAATGACTGCATATATCTTTCAAGGAAGAAGTAAAGAGGCTTATCGGTTGAAACGCCGTCAGCATTCATAACGGTTACGTTTGTAGGTGTGTCGTTGGCTGCCATAGCTGCACCGAGTGAGCCGAATACTTCGATTCTCTGATCATAACCGTAAGCTGCACGGCGGCTGTTATCGATAACACCGAGAGCACCGTTTGCAAACTTAAGGTTGATGATAGCGGTATCAACGTCGCCTGCTTCGCCGATTGCGGGGTCAACAAGGCAGGTTGCATTTACATATACCTCAGTAACATCACTGCCTGCAAGGAAGCGTGCCATATCAAAATCGTGAATTGTCATATCGAGGAACATACCGCCTGAAACTGCGGCATACTCTGCTGAAGGAGGCTCAGGGTCACGTGAAGTGATTTTGATAAGCTCAAGGTTACCTACCTTACCGTCGTTGATAAGTGAACGGACGTGAGCAAAGTTGTGGTCAAAACGTCTGTTAAAGCCTACCTGAAGCTTGACACCGGCCTTTTCAACTGCTGCGATAACTGCCTTTACCTTTTCGGGTGTAAGGTCAACGGGCTTTTCACAGAATACGTGCTTACCTGCTTCGGCTGCCTCAATTGAAATATCAGCGTGAGTATCTGTTGATGAACAAACGAGAACTGCGTCGATTTCATCATCAGCAAGCATTTCTTTATAGTCATTATATATCTTGGGGATACCGTATTTATCTGCAAGCTCCTGAAGACCGTCCTTGAAAACGTCCGTGATGCCGAGAACTCTTGCTGTGGGTACATTATAAGTGATTGATGCCATATGTACCTTTCCGATACGGCCTGCGCCGATAATACCGATGTTTAACTGTTTCATAATTTTTGCCTCCGTAAATTTTGAATATAATGAGCAAAATGCCCTAATCAAATGCATTATAACACAACGAACTGCCATATTCAAGAAGAAAATGACAGTTCGCTGAAAGAATTATTAAATTATTTTTTAACAGGAATGATATAGAAGGAGAACTCCAGCTCTTTCTTGAAATCTATGCAATATTTCTTAAGTGTGTGCTGACCGCAGCTGTTGGAACCGGTACCTCTCATAAAGCCATCGATGCTGACACTTGTAAGCTTACCTCTCTTGATATCCTCAATGTGCTTTGCCTGACGGATCTGGTTTTCAGGATAATCATGAACACTGAAAGAGAAGTAGTCCTTACAGTTAAAAAACTTAAGTCCCCTGCCCTCACTGTCGGTAACGGTCATCCAACGGGTGCAGCCGTGATTACCGCTGTCCTGGGGCTTGATATAGTCAACACACATATCCTTGACAGTTGATTTGTAAATTCCGACAACGCTCTGGGCGCGGAAGTCATTGAGGTTTTCGAGCTCACCGAGACCGTAATATTCAACCTCTGAGAGAGAAGAATCAAGAAGAAGATTAAGTCCGAATCTGGGAAGCTCATAAGCAGTTAAATCCAAGAACCTCTTTTCAACCTCTGCCTTTACTTTGATTGAACCGTCGGGATAGAACACGTACTTGTATTCAAACTCGAACACCTTTTTATCCTCGGCAAAAAGCCAGCCCTCACTCTTGATTTTAACGGTGCCGTTATCATTGGCCTTGCAGGAAACAATCTTACCGTTAAACTTAAGCTTGTGGAGATTCTGCTTTTTCCAGGTGTTGACGATATTTCTGTCGTTATCAAGATATGCTCTGTAAAGCTGAGGCACCAAACCGTCATCATTATAAAGCATCTCTTTGCCGTCGATTATATAGCTGATGAGCTTGCCTTCGCTCTTGGAGAATACAGCACATCCGCTCTCAAAAATAACAGTGATTTTATCTTTTTTGTCGGTGAAAGCAACAGCCTTTCCCTCAGGCTCTTTGAATGAAGCTACAACCTCATTGAGAGCGATCTGCTCTTTTGCAACTTCTGCACCGTCTTTATTCTTATAGATAAAGTTGATGTGTGCATCCGCATCTTTGCCGAGCATCTTATGGGCAATAACAACGTTTTTGGAAGCACCCGGCTCAATTTCAAGCTCAACCTTGCCGCTTTCAACACATACTGCATTTTCATAAAGCTCATATGAAATATCATATTCATCGGAAGAAGTGAAGCAGTTTGTGTTTCTGAAGCAGTAAACATTGTCGCTTACGTGCTTTGCAATAACAGGACGGTAAACAGCTTTCATTTCATAAGCACCTGTGTGAGGTGTTCTGTCGGGATAGAAAAGGCCGTCAACGCAGAAGTTTCCGTCGTGGTATTTTTCTCCGTGGTCGCCGCCGTAGGTGTATTTATACTTGGCATTGGGGTCATATACACTGTGGTCCGCCCACTCCCAGATACAGCCGCCGGTAAGATTATCGTGAGCATATATACTTTCCCAATATTCTTCAAGAGAACCGGGGCCTACGCCCATAGCGTGACAGTATTCACAAAGGAAATACGGCTTACCCTTATATCTTGAAGTGAACTTATGCTGACCGATTTTTTCCATAATATCGGAACGCTGATACATTTCCGAAATAACGTCATATGCAGTTCTCGGTGTTCTGATTACCGCCTCATAATGAACGGGAATATCGGTAACAGTTTTAAG